>JANQEL010000279.1 GCA_028278345.1 Myxococcota bacterium | reverse complement strand
CGAGCTCGATTGAGCCATGCGGCTACTCGCCGACTTCGACGCCTTTCCAGAACGCGACGCGATCGGTGACCATGGCCGCCTTCTCGAAGGGTTCGGCGTAGTACCAGGCTGCGCTTTCGTTGGTTTCGCCGTCGACGATGACGTCGTAGTACGAGGCGTCGCCCTTCCACGGGCAGTGGGTCGAATGGTCGTTCTTGCGGAAGAACTCCATTCGCAGCGATGAGACGGGGAAGTAGTGGTTGCCCTCGACGACGACGGTGTCGTCACTTTCGGCGAGGGTCTCGCCGTTCCAACTTGCCTTCATTTCAGATCCTCCGCTCGGGCGCGGGTTGAAATCAGCTCGCGACCTCGGCCTCGACATCCGCGTCGAAGCTGGCTTCGTCGCGGTCGAACGACATGTCGGGGTAGTGCTCGCGAAAGGTGGCAACGAGATCGTCGAGAGGCACGTCGTCGAACTCGCCGCGTTCGTTCAGATACTCCATGTGCTTGTGACCCTCGCGATCGAAGGGGTGGAACAGGGAGTCGTCCTTCCCATCGAACTCGAGCGGGAGCAGGCCAAACTTCTCGCACAACTCGATGTTGAATGCGGGAGTCGCCTTGACCCAACCCTGCTCGTCGGGAAGATGGATCGAGGTGTAGCCGTGCCAATAGAAGACATCGGTCTTCATGTTCTCCCGCATGCGTGCGGTCGAGAGGTGATTCACGACATCCGCGAAGCCGAGGCGCGCGGGAATGCCCACCGCGCGACATGCCGCCGCGAGCAACACCGCCTTCGAGACGCACCAACCGCGCCCAAGCTCGAGGGTCGCACTCGCACACAGGGTCTCGGGCGTGATCGCCGCCCCATACGGGTCGTAGCGGATCTCATCCCGCACGGCGTAGTAGAGCGCCACGGCTCGCTCGGTATCGCTCCCACATCCAGAGGTCCGCGACTCCGCAAACGCCCGCACCACGGAATGATCCGAGTCCACGATCCGCGTCGGGGCCAGGGTGCGCTCTTGCGCATGTGTCGACATCGATACCTCCGAGTGGGCGATCGACCGTAGCGAAGACGCGGCGATCGAGATGGGCCGCGGCTTCGGAGCACGAAGAGGCGAATTCGCGCTAGCTTTCCGTTCCTGCGGTCCCGGGGAAGAAAATGGAAATGGCATTCACCGCCGTCTTCAAGGAAGTGCCGGAAGGCTATATCGGTTTCGTCGAGGAACTCTCCGGCGCGAACACCCAGGGAGCCACTCTCGAAGAGGCTCGTGCAAACCTCCGCGAGGCCGTTCGTCTTGTCCTCGAGGAGAACCGCGCGATCGCAAGGGAGGAGGCCGGGCCCGGTCCCGTCATCCGCGAGCGGTTGAAGATCGCTGGATGAAACGCAGAGCTCTCGTGCGGCATCTCCTGTCGCACGGATGCGAGATTCGCCGTGAGGGCGGCCGCCACACGATTGTGTGGAACCCGGCGACGCGACTCGTTTCCTCCATCCCACGACATCGAGAAGTGAACGAAGATCTTGCCCGCAAGATCTGCAAAGATCTCGGCGTCTCACGACCCGGCCAAGCGTAGTCCACGCGGAAAGCGCTTAGAAGCTGTCAGTTCGCATGGATCATCTCGTGGATCTGTTTCCAGAGTTGGTCGATGCCGTCGCGGGTCTGGGAGGAGGTGGGGATGATGGCGGCGGTGGGGACGTCGAGGCTCTTCTTCAGTTCGGCGAGGCGGGCCTTGCGGCGCATGGGCTTCAGCTTGTCGGTCTTGGTGATGGCGACGAGCGAGGGCACGTCGCGTTCGGCGAGCCACTCGAGGAGCAGGGTCTCGTCCTCTGTGAAGTCGCGGCGCAGGTCCTGCAACAACATGGCCGCGCGCAACTCGGGGCGCCCCTCGAGGTAGCCCTCGATCAGCTTCTGCCAGCCCTCGCGTTCCTTGCGCGACACCTTCGCCCAGCCGTAGCCCGGTAGATCGACGAGCAGCAGTTCGTCGCTCCCGGCTTCGACGTGGAAGAAATGGATGAGACGCGTCTTGCCCGGCGTCGAACTCGTGTGCGCGAGCTTCTTTCGCTGCACGAGCGCGTTCAACAGGCTCGACTTGCCGACGTTCGAGCGGCCGAGGAACGCCACCTCGGGAAGACCCGTCTTCGGAAACTGCGAAGGATGGGAACAGCTCGTGAGGAGCTCCGCGCGTTTGATCTTCATGCCGAAGCCTTCGCCTCCAATGCGGGAAGCGCCGTAGCAAGCCGTTCGAGCGCGCGATCGATCGTGGCTTCCGAAACCGCGTAGCAGAAGCGCAGCATGCCCTCCCCCGCCGCGCCGAAGTCGACCCCCGGGCAGACACCGACGTGGGCTCGCTCGAGGAGTTCGCCAGCGAGTGCACGCGAATTCGCTCCGAAACGCCGTGCCCCGACGAAGAGATAGAAGGCGCCCTTGGGACGGCCGTGCACTTCGAAGCCCAGGGCTTCGAGCCCCGAAGCCAGACGCTCGCGCCTGGCCGCGTACACCTCGCGCATCCTCGCGATGTCGGGCGCACCCCCTTCGAGGGCCGCGATGCCCGCGTGCTGTACGAAGCGGCTCGCCGAAATGAAGAGGTTCTGCTGCATGATCTGCAGCCGCCGCATCGCCCATTCCGGTGCGACCACCCAACCGAGCCGAAAGCCCGTCATCGCGTAGCGCTTGGAGAATCCGTCGAGCACGAAAGCGCCTTCCCCGAGCCCGTGGGCCGAAGCGATCTCCGCGCCGTCGTAGACGAGCCCGTCGTAGATCTCGTCCGAAATGATCGGCACACCGAGGGCGCCCAGGGCGTCGACGGTGGCCCGCGATTGGATCGCGCCGGTCGGGTTCGCGGGGGCGCCGAGCATGATCGCCCGGGTTTTCGGCGTCATGGCCGCCCGCACGGCTCGGACCTCGATCGCCCAGGCGTCGTGGGGCGAGGTCTCGACGAAGACCGGCACCCCGCCGCAGTAGCGGATGAAGTTCGGGTAGCAGGGGTAGTGGGGCGTCGGGACGATGACTTCGTCGCCGGGATCGAGCAGCAGCGAGAAGACCAACAACATGGCCGGCGATGTGCCGCTCGTCACCAGAACCCGGGCGGGATCGACCGATGCCGAAAAGCGTGTCGCCGCATCCCGTGCAATCGCCTCGCGCAACTCGACGAGCCCCCGGCTATCGCTGTAGTGGGTCTGGCCCTCGCGCAGGGCGCGCTCGCAGGCCTCCACGGCACACTTCGGCGGGGGGAAATCGGGCTCGCCGATCTCCAGATGGTCGACCTCCACCCCCTCGCGCTCGAGGGCGAAGGCGCGCTCCATCACTTCCATCGCGAGAAAGGGCTCGAGGGCTTCGGTGCGCGCGGCAAAGCGCGGGTGGGAGTGCAGCGACATGATGCGCGCGAGTCAACCGACGAGGTGGCAAGGTGTCAAGGCGAAAAGCGCCGCAACATGTTGATATTGAAAACGATTCGAAGGACAGCGATTTTGACACCCCCCAGGCCCGGTGATACGATGCGCGCCGCACGCCAGCCGGGGATGCGCCCGCATTCTCCCCACCCGCCAGCCGTGTCCGCGATGCCTGTCACAGCAGGTACAGCAGGCGAATCACCGCCTCACCGTCTTTCCAGCGAGTCTCCAAGATGACCAAGGGTGCACAGCTCACGATCGGCGCGACGCTGATCTTCGCTCTGCTCAGCTGGTACGGCTACACGAACCTCGAGTCGGGTTCGACCTTCCAGTACTTCCAGACCCTCGACGAGTTCATGGCCCAGAGCGCGGGCGATGAATCGCTGGTCGGTCGTTCCCTGCGCGTCCACGGCTACGTGGCGCCCGGCACGATCGACCGCAACCTCGACGCCAAGCATGTGAAGTTCGAGGTGCAGAACGATCCGCCGCACGGCTCTCCAGGCGCAGCGGAACAGACGCTCTCGATCCTCTACCAGAGCCTCGAAACCCCCGACCTGTTCCAGGACGCGGCCGAAGTCGTGGTCGAAGGGCAGCTCGCGATGAACTCGGGCGAGATGGTCTTCGTGGCCGACAACGTGCTCGCGAAGTGTCCCTCCAAGTTCGAGGCCAACGCGGAAGTCGAGGACGGCGCGAGCACCCGGCTCTAACCACCGCCTCGACCCCCTCCCGGAGCACCGATGGCAGAACTCGGCCAGCAATCGCTGACCTTTGGCTGGTTGATCACGATCCTCGGCGTCTTCGTCGCCCTGGCCGCGGGCATCACCCGCCGCGACGACTGGACGCAAGTGGCCGAGCGCGCGCTCTACGTCGTATTCGCCGCGGTCACGATCTCGATGGGCGCCCTCTTCTACGCGCTGGCGACCAACGACTTCAGCCTCGCCTACGTGGCCGCCCACTCGGCGCGCGCGATGTCCCTCGAAAGCCGGCTCGCGGCGCTCTGGGGTGGGCAGGCGGGGTCGCTCCTGCTCTGGGGTTGGATGGTCGCCGCCTACGGTGCGGCGGCGATTGCACTCAACCGCAAGAGCAACCGCAACCTGATGCCCTGGGTGGTGCTCTGCGTACTGCTCAATCTCGCGTTCTTCCTTTCCCTGTGCTGCTTCGTCTCGCTGCCCTTCGAGAAGGTGCCGCCGACGGAGGTGCGCTCGGACGGCAACGGGTTGAACCCGCTGCTCCAGCACCCGCTCATGACGATCCACCCGGTCGTGCTCTACGCGGGCTTCACCGGCTTCATCGTCCCCTACGCCTTCGCGTTCGCGAACCTGGTGACGGGGGAGCTCGGCACGCAGTGGTTCCAGACGACGCGGCGCTGGACGCTGTTTGCCTGGACGAGCCTCGGTGCGGGGCTGATCCTCGGCGGCCGCTGGGCCTACGAGATCCTCGGTTGGGGCGGCTACTGGGGTTGGGATCCGGTGGAGAACGCAGCGCTGATGCCGTGGCTCGCCGCGACCGCCTACCTGCACTCGGTGATGATCCAGGAAAAGCGCGACATGCTGAAGACCTGGAACCTCGTGCTGATCGGGCTCACCTACCTGCTCTGCGTCTTCGGCACCTTCCTCACGCGCAGCGGCATCGTGCAGTCGGTGCACGCCTTCACGAATAGCGGCGTGTTCACGCCCATTTTCTTCTCCTACGTCGCCGTCACCGCGGTGCTCTTCTTCGGCATCCTTTTGTACCGCCTGCCCGAGCTCAAGACCGACAACCAGCTCGAATCGATGGTGTCGCGCGAAGCGGGCTTCCTGATGAACAACTGGGTCTTCATGGCGATCCTGGTGGTCGTGTTCTGGGGCACGCTGCTTCCGGTGGTCTCGGAAGCGATCAGTGGCAACCGCACGACCGTGGGCCCCGTCTTCTTCAACCAGCACGCCGGGCTCTGGAGCCTGCTGTTGATCTTCCTGACCGGCGTCGGGCCGTTGATCGCGTGGCGCCGGGCGACTCCCGCGAGTGTGCGAAGGCAGTTCGTGGTGCCCGCGGCCTTCGGGCTCGGATTGGGTGTCGTGCTCGCCCTCCTCTTCTGGCAGAGCGCCACCGTCTGGGCGATCGCCTGTTGGACGCTTTCGGCCTTCGTGATCGCGACGATCGGGCAGGAGTACTACCGGGCGGTGAGCGCGCGGGTTCGCTCGCGGGGCGAGTCGGCCCTGACGGCGCTGTGGGTGTTGTTGCGACGCAACCAGCGGCGCTATGGCGGCTACATCGTGCACCTCGGGATCATCCTGATGTTCATCGCGGTGTCGGGCGCGGTATTCAACAAGGAACGCCTCGAGAACCTGAAGCCCGGCGAAACCCTCGAGGTCGACAAGTACGAGTTCGTCTACAAGACGGCCGAGCCCAACCTCGAACAGCACTACGGTGGCGCCACGGCACGCGTCGCCCTCTATCGAGACGGCGAAGGGCTCGCCACGATGCTCCCGCAGAAGCGCATCTACTGGCTCGAGCAGCAGCCATCGTCGATGCCCGCCATCTATTCGACCTGGCTCGAGGATGTCTACCTGATCCTGAACGAAGTCGAACCGGATGGTTCGGCGACCTTCAAGGTGCACATCAATCCGCTGGTCAACTGGCTGTGGATCGGCGCGGCGGTCGCGATCGGGGGCTCGATCTTCATCATGTGGCCCCATCCCGACGTCGTCACGCGCAAGCGACAGCAGGCCTGACGTTGAACGAACGCCAGCGAACGACCTGGTCCTTCGGCGTGCGAATGGGCGCCTCGGTTCTCGTGCTGTTCGGCCTCGGGCTGTGGGCCGGCGCGGCGTTAGCGCAGGATCCCCATGCCGGTGCGAGCGGGGCGAACGTGCCCGACGTGGCACCCGGCTCGGCCTCGATCGTCGGGCGACTCGAACACCCCGACGGCGCTGCGCGTACCGAGGGTTCGACGATCCTCCTCTATGCGCTGGCCACGGATGGCAGCCCCGGCATGCGCAGCACGCGCGCCGATGCCCAGGGCGGCTTTTCCTTTACCCAGATCTCCAATGCGCCGGGCATCACCTACCTGATCGGCGCGAGCTATCGCGGTGTCCCGTACGGCGAGCGTGCGACCTTCGCGCCGGGGCAGAGCGAGATCTCGCTGGTGATCGAAGTCGACGATCCGTCGAGCGACGCTTCGCGGGTTTCGGTCGCGAGCTCATCGCTTCGGGTCGAGTGGATCGGTTCGAGCCTCGGCATCGAGGAGATCCACCAGCTAGACAATCCGGACGACGTCGTCGTCTACGTGCCCCCGGGCGAGCGCGAGGGCATGACCCCGGCCTTTCGCACCGCGCTTCCGAAGGACGCATGGCAGGTCGACACTGCGCTCAGCGGCGTGGCCGACGGATACGAAGTCGAGGATGGCGAGCTTCGCTTCTGGGGGCCGATCTACGGAGGCGGCTTCGAGCTTCGCTTCCGCTACATGGTCGCGATCCCGCGCGAGCACGACGGAAGCATCGATCTCTACTGGCCCCTCGGCAGCGGCACGCGCGACGCAACGGTGGCGTTCACGCCGGGCGGGCTCTCCGTGAGCATTCCGGGCGGCCCGGGGGTTCGCAGCATCGAAACCGCCGAAGGCCCGCTGCAGACCCTGGACGTCGGAGCGATTGCACCGGGCACGGGAATCGGCATGCACGTGTCGCTGCCGGCGATGACCGCGGATCGCTCCGCCGTCTCGATTCCGCGCATGGACCACTGGCTCGACGCCGACGACACGTTCCTGCAGGTGAACGTCGAGACCTACTTCGACGTGGCTGCGGGCGCGCACCTCGCCGGCCATCCCGAAGACCCGCTGCTTCGATTCGAGCTGCCGCCGGGGGCGGAACTGCTGGGGGCATCCGTGGAGGCGGAGCAACTGGGGGTGATCCCACTGCCCGACGGCGACCTCGGTGTGCTCGGTCCGCTCTCGCCGGGACGCAGTGGCTTCGCCTATCGCTACCGCGTGCCGGTGGGCGGGGCAAAGCCGAAGCTCGACATCGCCCTTCCAGCGCCCGTCGGGACGCTGAACGTGTTCATCGCCGACACCGGCGTGATCATCGAAACCGACCAACTGCATCGAAGGCGCCCGTTTCGCGAGGGCACCCGCGTCTATCTCCATCGCGAGGCCTTCTCCCTCGAAGCGGGGGAAGTGGTTTCGATCGGCCTCGGTCTGATCGATCGCGGCAGTGTCGATCCGCGCGCCCACCTCTTCGCCACGAGTGCCTTCGCGGCGCTGGGTGTGTGGTTCATCGTGTCGCCGCTCGTTCGCCGCTCGTCGACCGGGCACGGCGAGTACGAGCGCGCGCGCATCCGCAGCGAGCGCGACATCGTCTACCAGGCGATCCGCGATCTCGAGCACGATCACGAAACGGGCAAGATCGAAACCGGGGAATACGAAGCCATGCGCACCGAGCTGCGCGGTCGCGCGGTCGAGTTGATCCAGCGCGAGAAGGACGCCGAGGCGGGTATCACCGCCGAGCCCGCAGCCGCAAGTGCCGAGACGTCGGCCGAGAAGTCAGAAGGCTTCTGCGTGCAATGCGGCGCCGCACTGCAGGCGGATTGGCGATTCTGCGCCAACTGCGGCGCGCCGAACCCGGCCAGCGGAGAAGCGCAGACGTGAGCGAAACGGCCCTACGCGCGCGGGCCGTCGAAAAGCGCTTTGGCGCCCTGCGCGCCCTGCGCGGCGTCGACCTGACGGTCGAACGCGGCAGCATCCACGCCGTGCTGGGACCGAACGGCGCCGGCAAGACGACCCTGCTGCGCATCCTCGCCGGGCTCTCCCACGCCACGGCGGGTTCGGTCGAAATCGACATCGCGGGCCAACCGGTCGAACCGAAGCACGCGCGCGGGGCGATCGGCTACGTGGGTCACGCCACGCTGATCCACCCGGAGCTGACGGCGCGCGAGAACCTGCTCTTCGCCGCGAGGCTCTACCGCGTAGAGGACGCCGAAGTGCGCGCCCAACGCCTGCTCGACGACGAAGCCCTCGGCAATGTCGCCGACGTTCGCGCCGGGGCGTTTTCGCGCGGCATGTCCCAGCGGTTGTCGATCGCGCGTGCACGCATCCACGATCCATCGCTGGTTCTGCTCGACGAACCCTTCACCGGACTCGATCGCGCAGCGATGGGCCGCCTCGCTGCACACCTCGAACGGCTGCGCGACGAAGGGCGCGCCCTCGTGCTGATCACCCACGATGTCGAGATCGCCACACGGTTGGCGAGTGAGGTCTCGATCCTGCGCCGCGGCGAAATCAGCGAGATCGTGTCGGGTACACAGATCACGATCGACCGCCTCGAAGCCGGCATGGAGGAAAGCACGATCGGGGGCGCCGGATGAGTACGACCCTCGCCATCCTGTGGAAGGACCTGATCACCGAGTGGCGCTCGCGCGACCGCGTGCTCGCGATGTTGGTCTTCTCGCTCCTCGTCGTCGTGATCTTCCACTTCGCCCTGCCCGCCGGAACCCGCGATGGCATCGAAGAGAACGCCGCCGGCCTGCTCTGGGTCGCCTACATCTTCGCCGCGAACATCGGCCTCACGCGCTCGTTCGCCGTCGAACTCGAAAACGATGCACTCTCGCTGCTCGCCCTCGCCCCCGGCGAACGAGGCTGGATCTTCCTGGGCAAGGCGCTGGCGAACCTCGTCCTGATCGCCCTGGTCGAAGGGGTGACGGCCTTTGCCTTCGCGCTCTTCTTCGACATCGACTTGCTCACGATCTCGCTTCCCCTGGCGGGGGTGGTGCTCCTGGCGACCTTCGGCATGTGTTGCGCCGGCACGCTGTTCGCGGCAATGAGTGTGCGCACGCGTCTGCGCGAGGTGCTGCTGCCGATCCTCTTGCTCCCGGCGCTCTTCCCCGTGCTCGCGGGAGCCGTCGCGGCGACGCGCGATCTGATCGTTTCGGGGGAGGCCAGCTTCGAAGCGATCCAGCTCCTGCTGGTGATCGACGGCGCGTATCTGGTTGTCTCGTTTCTCGGCTTCGAGTACATCCTCGACGAGTAGAAGCGGGTCGAAGAAGGAAGAGGCGAAAGCGATGACCACCCAATCGAGCACCAGCGCGGCTCCGAGCCCCCTCGAAGATCGAACGGCAAAGGTGCGCCGCTGGTTGACAGGGCCACTCATCGTCTTCGTCGCCGCCTACGCGTGGACGGTCGTGAATGCCCCGATCGACAGCGTGCAGGGAATCATCCAGAAGATCCTCTACGTGCATCCGCCGCTGGCCTACGGCGCCTACCTCGGCTTCGTCATCACGGCCGTCGCCGGAGGGATCTACCTCTGGAAGTCGCGTGAGGACATGGATCGCCTGGCCATCGCGGGCACCGAGGTCGGTGTCATCTTCTGCACGCTGATGCTCATCACCGGGCCGATTTGGGCGCGCGGCACCTGGGGCAAGTGGTGGTCGTGGGATCCGCGGCTCACCGTGACCCTGCTCCTCTGGTTCATTTACCTCGCCTACATGCTGCTTCGCAGCTTCAGCGGGCGCAGTGCCCGCACCGCGCGCTTCGCCGCGGTATACGGAATCGTGGGAATCGTGTTGGTGCCGCTGAACTACTACATCATCGAGATCTTCGACGATCGCTCGATCCACCCGGAGAACCTCGAGCGCGGAAGCCTCGGCGACGGCATGGGGCTGCCCTTCCTGATGGCCAACCTCGCCCTCTTCTTCGTCTTCGCCTACCTGGTGTTGCTGCGTTGGGAGGTCGAAGGGCTGCGCACAGCCGCTTCCGAAGACGAGGCCGAGCGCCTCGCCCGCGGCGCGGGCGTCGCCGGAACCAAGGGGGGGCCCGCGTGAGCTACCTCGTCGCCGCCTACGCAGTCACCGCGATCGCGCTCGCCGGGTACTGGATCGCCCTCCAGAGGGAACGCAACTCCCTCTCCAACCGCCGGAAATCAAATAGCGGTTGACAGATCGCCATTGCGCTCGGTATAAGCTGATTGACGCCGGGAAACCGGCTCGCAGCCCCGAACGCCCCCCAGGCGCCAGGTAAGCCAGGTCAATAGGCGATAGGCGAAGGCCAGCCGGCGAGAGCCGGGTGGCGAATGGTTCGGAGGATTCATCGCGGTGCACTCCCTGCGGTCTCGCTGCGCGCAGAATTCCCATTGCCCCCTCCCGCGGCACTCCTGCTCGTGCGCTGGGCGCGATGCGTCACCGGTGACCCGCTGCGTCGATCGAAACCCCTGCGAACCGCAAACTGCTGCACACCAAACAGGGAGGAAGTAGGCCACTACTCAAGAGTGCCGGGGTGCTCGAAAGGCACGCAGCTCGCGTGAGTTCGCTGCGGTCGCAAGCTTCGAGCAGTTGATGGGCAGTTGCCCAGCCAACCCGGCGAACCTGCACGGGGCGGTGCGGTGTCTCCCACTCCGGAACCGCTTGGCATACCGCTTGCTCTACTTCCCTTCGACTGCCCGGGATGGTGAAGCAGAGTAGACTGTAAGTCTGGAGAACAACCGAATCCGCGCAGGGAGCAGAAGCAGCAAGCGAGAAGCTCGAAAGGTCAGACAACCGGAGGCACCCCAAGCCTCCGTAACCCCCAGGGCCAGGAGAGGGCCAGTACAGGATGGCGAGTATGAAACGCGGTGTAGGTTATTGCGAGAACACCGATTGCGAGGACTACGCGAAAGGCGTCTTCCTCCTGAACCACGGCGACACCTTCTATTGCCCCCGTTGCCGCCAGCTCGGCAAGGTCGAGAAAGAGCGCGGCTTCTATACCGGCAACTCCGACATCTTCAAGGAAGTGCGCGTCGAGTACAACTTCGATCCGATCAACGGCGTCTACCGTGAGATCGCGATCGTGCGCGACGAGAGCCTCTGGGGTCGCAACAACGTCTACACGCTGCAGTCGCCGCTGATCAAGACCGAGAAGCGCGCACTCAAGGTGGCCGAGGCGATCCTGGCGAACCTGAATCGCTACCGGGGTCTGCTCAACGGCGACGACATCCCGCGCACCACCGAGATCATCCTCTCGTTCGACGACTCGTTCGAAGAGTTCTCCCGCAAGCTGGCCCAGCTCTCCAAGGAATGGGAAGCCAGCGGGCTGCGGGAACAGCGACGCTAGTCGCACCCGGCTCCGGATCTCCCCAAGGAACGGATCCGTCTATCTCAACCGAAAGCCCGGGTACAGAAAAAGCCCTCGTCGGGAGCGGCCCCGACGAGCGCTTTTCTGCGTCTGCCTCTCGAGAACGCCGGTCGACGCCTCGCGCTAGTCGTTGCCGATGCTGTCGCGCATCTCCGCGCCGAATGTTCCATCGCCGTTGCCCAGGAACACGCTCACGTCGTGGGATTCGATGTTCGCCACGACGATGTCGAGATCGCCATCGTTGTTGAAGTCGGCGAGGCCGAGGGGAATCGGCACATCGCTCGTGGTGATGTTGATGGGGTCCGCGAAGGTTCCAGTGCCATCGCCGAGCAGGACGCTGATGTTCTCTCCGGTCGGGCTCCCGTTCGTCGTGACCAGATCGAGATCGCCATCACCGTTGACGTCGTCGATCGCGATCGACTCCGGATTCTGGGGAGTATCGAAGGTCACCGCGGCGTCGAACATCCGAGTGCCATTCCCCAACGAGACGCCCACGGCGTTCAGCCCGCGATGGGTCGTCACGGCGTCCGTATCCCCGTCGCCATTGAGATCGGCGGTCGCGATGGCGCGCGGAGAACTCCCGACGATCGAGCGGGTATCGGAATCCACCCGGAGAAAGAACTGCTGTGCAGAAGCAGGCACGAACGGAACGCAAGGTTGGCAGAACCGGACCCAGTCGGCGAGCACGGCCAGGGTGTCCGACAAGAGGTTTGCGGTGACCACGTCGGGATCCCCGTCACCGTCGATATCATCGATCACCATACCGCGCGGCGCCGAACCGACGATGATCGTCGTCAGCGGCGACAGCGGACCGAAGGCGCTACCCCGGCGGAGGAAGATCCTCGAGCGTTCGAAATCGGCCGCGAAGTAATCGAGGAACCCATCGTCGTCGAGGTCCGCGGCTCCAACCGTCGATGGGTTCGAGCCGACGAATTCGGTGTCCAGGTCGCCCTCGCCCACGTCCGCACCGAAGCCACCCAACCCATCTCCGAGCTTGATGCTGATGTTCTCGGAGGCGGAGTTGGCCACCAGGAGATCGAGGTCCGGGTCCGAAAAGATCCCGGTCTCGTTCAGCTGCAGCAGCTTGACGTCGCGCGGAGCTTCGCCGACATCCACGAGCATCGCGTCGGCGAACGTCCCGTCGCCCTGGCCCATCAACACGCTCACGTTGTTCGTATCGAAGTTCGCGGTCACGACGTCCATGTTGCCGTCGTCATCGATATCGCCGGTCGCGAGCGAAAACGGGCTCGCGGCTGCGAGCGCCTCGGCCGGAGCTCCCGAACCTTCGGAGTCATCGCCGTCGCCGCTGCCGCTGCTGCCGCAGCCGATGATCGCCGCCGCAGTGAATAGTGTGACCAGGGGGGCGCCCCCGGCCGCGTACAGATGTCGCCTCATGATCGATCCTTGACCGCTGGATTCTTGCGAAATCGTTAGTGAAAACCCGCTTAGCCTAGTAGATTCGGGCTCGACTCCACAAGCCGGGCGGGCCTCCTCGAGGCGCGCGAATGCGGCCGGTTCCGCTCCCCGATCGCGGATGCGATGGCGAGCGGCGCGGGCTTGGCAGATGACGCGCAGGCCCACGGCAGTGTAGTCGATCAGGCGCGCAACCCTGGCGACGATGCCAGTTTCACGGTGCAGATCCAGGCGCTCAGCCTGCCGCATATTTCGCGCACATCCCGTGTAGCGATTCCCACGGAGCTGGATCGTTGCAATTCGCCGCGTCGGTCGTCATCGCCTGCACCGTCTTCGCGCTGCTGGGCAGCGCGCTGTGGCGGCGATCGCCGGTGTCGGCGTGGTCGACGCCGTTCACGTCGATCTACCTGGGGCAGATGATCGCCTGGGCGGGCGCAGTCCTGCTGCTTCCCGTCGGTGCCGGCCTCGAGCGGGTGCTCGGTGTTTCGCCTCCCATCGGGGCTTGGTTGTTCCTCGGACTCGCAGCCGCGCTCTGGTCGAATCAGGAACGTCTCGCGAAGGTTCGCGAGGCGGCATCGAGCCCCAGCTGGATCATCGGCCTGCTGGGCCTGCTCTCGGTGATCCAGGTCGCACTCGTCTACTCGTCCGCCGGCTCGCACGTCGGCGCTCTCGGCCTCGACACCCATCAGCACATCTACTGGACGCGGCAGCTGCTCTCGAGCCACCGCGTTCCGCTGGTCGAGCGCGGGACCGACATCCTGACCCTCTATCCACACGGGTTCCATCTGCTGACCGCGCTCTGGGCCGCCGCGGGGGTCGGAGGCGGAGTGGGGGAGGTCGGGCCGTGGGTGAAGCTCATGCCCTTCCTGCAGGCGTGGCTGCCGTGCGTCGCCTTCGCGGAGCTTGCGTGCGCGAAAGAGCGGCGCTCGGGAACGGCGCTTCTCCTCGGGGCGGCCCTCGCCGTCTACGCCTTCGCGATCACGCGCATGGTGTTTCCCGAGCACGATCTGAGCGGCACCCCGCGCTACGCGTCCGCGGCCGCGATGCTCTTCCCGTGGATGGCGGTCTTCGCGGGACGACAGCTCGAGGACGCGCGGCTCGGCGCCATCGGGTTGGCGAGCATCCCCGCGGTCGCGGCGCTGCTGTTGTCCCTGAACGCGATCGTCGCCGTGCAGTTCTTCGTCTTCGTGGTTCCCCTGCTGGCGGTGACCCTATGGCTCGATCGCTCATCGCGCGCGCAGCTGAAGGCTGGCCTGCTCGCGGGTTCGTGTGGGCTGGCCCTGCTGGTGTCGCTGCAGGATCCCTGGATCGTGGCGCAGTGGTCATCGAGGCTGGCACCGGGCTACGTCGAATGGTTCGGCGCGATCTCCCCCGAGCGGGCGGCCGAACTCGGGATGCTCTCGCAGGACGAACTGGTCGAGGAGAGCCCCGGCGCCCGGCTCTACGATTCGGGCGGAGACTACGCCCGACTCTTCGCGACCTCCCTCTCGAACGGGCTGCGCGACACGCTCACCTCCGGGTGGCAATTCCCCTTCCGGCACGCTCCATCCAACCCGGCGGGACGCATCGCCCTGCGCATCCTCGTGGCGGCGGCGCTGGTCGCGGTGATCTTGCGTCGCCGCAAGGGAGACGGTTCTTCGTTGCTGGTCGCGCTCGGCGTGGGCTGTGTGATCGGAGCGTTCGGGCAACACGCCTTCTTCCACTTCTCCGAAGGCCTCGCCGTCGGACGCGACCACGCCTTCGTGCTGTTGCGCGACTACAGCGACGTCGCTTCCCGGCACACGGCGCTCCCGCTGGCGGCCATGTTGATGCTGGGCGCGTTGGATGTGCTCGCGCGCGAGCTGCGGGATCCCGCCTGGCTCGACCGCCGCATCGTGCTCGCCGCGACGGGGGTCGTGTGCGCCCTGCCCTTCCTGCTCCACGGCGCGACCGAAACCGTCGACCCCGAGCGCGGTTTCTGGGCGCCCGTCGCTAAGCAGGACATCGCCGACCTGCGCGAGATCGAGGCCCACGTGGCCGCCGAACAGGGCGTGCTGGTTCCCGCGGCGGCGTGGGGCATCGGCGAGGAGCGTTGGATCGTTCCCCGGGGCGCGACCGCGAGCGTGCTCCCCTGGAGCGAGCGACGCCTCGTGTTCAACGCGCGCCTCGGTTCGAGCGTCTTCTACAACTGGCGCGACGTCGCGCGGTTCTGCGACGGGCGCGATGAGGATCGCGCCGACTTCCTCGAACGAAACGGCGTCGAGTGGTTCCTGTGGAAACGCCCGGTCGGTGTCGAGGCCGATCGAGGGCCGCGCAACCCGATGTGCAAGCTGCCTCTATCGCGCCTCGGGGTCTTCGAGCCGCCAGTCGCAGCGGCCGGCGATCTCCAGCTCTACCGCATCGACCCCGCGCGATTGCGCGGGGTCGAGCGGTCGCAGCGCTAGTTACCGAAGTCCCAGTGCTCGCCCGCGTGGTAACGCTTGAGCACGTTCTTCGCGATCAGGATCTTGTGCACTTCGTCGGGGCCGTCGGCCAGACGAAGCGTGCGCGCACCGGTGTACATCGCGGCGAGCGGTAGATCGCCCGTGACGCCCGCCGCACCCCACACCTGGATCGCGCGATCGACCACCCGCTCGTAGGCGGCGGGCACGAAGATCTTCGCGGCGGAGATGTCGGTGCGTGGATCGACGCCGAGTTCCATCTGCTTCGCACAGCGGATGGTGAGATCTCGCGCGGTCTGGATGTCGATGTACGAGTCGGCGATGAAGCCCTGCATGAACTGCTTCTCCTGCAAGAGCCCCCCGTGCACCTCGCGCGTGGCCAGGCGCTCGACCATCAGGTCGAAGGCCCGCCACATCTGACCGACCGAGTTCATGCAGTGATAGACGCGGCCGGGGCCGAGGCGATCCTGCGCCGCCTGGTGGCCGCTGCCCGTGTTGCCGAGCTGGTTCGTCGCGGGCACGCGCACGTTGTCGTAGATGATCTCGACGTGATCGCTGTGGCGACCCCAGACCTCGATGCCACGGACGATGTTCACGCCGGGCGTGTCACTCGGCACGATGATCTGGGTCATCTTGCCATTGCGCTCCGCCGGCCCATCGGGATCGTCGGTGCGGCACATCACGATGAAGAAATCGCTCTTGAGGCCGTTCGAGGTGAACCACTTGTGACCGTTGATCACCCACTCGTCGCCTTCGCGTCGAGCCGTCGTCTTGATCGAGCGGGGATCACTGCCCGCGTTGTCGGGCTCGGTCATCGAGAAGCCCGATTGCATCTTGCCTTCGGTGAGCGGGATCAACCACTTCTGCTTCTGTTCTTCGGTGCCGTACTTGAGCAGGATCTTCTGGTTGCCGGAGTTCGGCGCCACCACGCCGAAGAGCGCGGCCCCGCCCATCACGTAGGCGAGGATCTCGTTCATCATGGCGTGCTCGAGGATGCTGAGACCGCTGCCGCCGTACTCCTCGGGCAGATGCGGAGCCCAGAGGCCTGCCTGCTTCACCTTCGTCTGGATGTCGTGGCGGATGGCGCGTGATTCGGCCTTCTCGTCATCGCTCACATCCTGGCCGTGGCGCGTGCGCCAGAGCTTGGTTTCGTTGGGGAGGATCTCGTCGTTCACGATCTTCGCCGTGAGCAGGCGGATCTGGTTGACTCGGTCGGGGAGACCGGGGATCGCTTGTACGTTCATCGCCATGGTGGGTTTCCTTTCTTGCGCTGTGGTTCTTGTGTGTTCAGTTGGATGAACCATCGCGTTCGTCGAGCAGGCGCGCCGTTTCTTCCGAAACGGGCGCGTCGAGGATCGCGGTGGTGAGATCGATCAGATCGCTCACGAAGAGGCGGTGGTCGCTGCGACGACGCGTGGAAGCGCGGCGACCCAGTTCGCTGAAGCAGAGCTGGGCGGCGGCGAAGCGCCGGTGCAGGGGCGACACGGCCTGCGGCATGTGTTCCTCACCGAGCTCCTTCCAGCGGCGAAGCCCGAGGTGGTCGAGGGCCATGACACCGCGGTAGCGACGCGGGTCCTGACACAGCTCGGCGGCGATGCGGAGATAGGCGGGGCCGCCCTCCTCGGTCAGCATCGCGGCCGATGGGCGAACCAGGGCGACGGCGAGATCGCGGCGCGATACCTCGCGGCGGCTCTCGATCTCTTCGAGCAGCATCGCGCGGCGCGCGTCCACTCGCTCCTGGTGCGGCGCGAGCACGGCGTCGAGCAGCCCGGCGCGATCGCCGAAGTGGTACTGCAGCGCGCGGGTATTGCCCTGCCCGGCGGCGCGCGTGACCTCGCGAAGCGAAACACCTTCGATCCCGCGCTCGGCGAAGAGGTCGCGGGCGGCGTCGATCAGCTTCGTGCGCGCGTCGGCGCCTCGCTCGCCGTTCGTGCCGGAACCGTTTCGTTTTCGTGCGGCCATCGGGGGACTCCAGGGTCGGAGTCAGAATAGTAACTCATATGAGTTAATCAATAACCCACGCGAGACAAATGACCACAGCCGCGAAGAAATCTCAGTCCGGGGCCACCTCGGCCACCCGCTTGCGCCAGGCCGCGATCGCGGGGCTGGCCTGGAGGCGCTCTGCGCCCTCCTGGGCGTACTCGAGGGCGTTCACCTCGACCGCGACGGCGATGTCGGCCAGGGTGATCGAGTCGCCGACCAGCCAATCGCCGTCTCCGAGCAGGCCTTCGAGCGCCGCGATGTGGCGCTCCACGTCCCTCACCACCTGGTCCTGCGGCTTCCGCCCCAGCCCCTGTGCCGAGGTCAGCTCCTGCGCGGCCTTCGTCACCAATGGCAGCACCGCCTCAGCCGTGGCCCCCGGCATCGTCGCCGCGAACTCCTCCGCGACGCGAGGGGCGTTGTGCTCCCAGGCCACGCGCATCGTGATCTCATAGAAGTAGAGGCTCTCGTCGGCCCAATCCTCGATCACGTGGACCATCGCCGCATCGCGCGGGTCGCTCGGGATCAACGGACGCTCCGGCGCCACGGCCTCGAGGTGGTGCGCGATATCCGTCGAATCCCAGACCGCCTTCTCACCGTCGCGAATCGCGGGGAACTTTCCCGTCGGACTCACGTCGGCATAGTCGGCCACCTTGGCGCGTGGCACCTCGTGGATTTCGAACTCGAGTTGCTTGTAGTTCAGGATGCGCCGCACCTTCTCGCAGAGCGGAGAGGTCGCGAACTGATAGAGGAAAATCATGGGGTTCCTTTCGGCTCACTTGCGCAGCGATCAGTTGGGGGTGTAGACGACATCCATCTTCTGGATCGCGTTGAACCACAGGCTGCCCAGGCGCTTGGGCGGACCGGCCACGCGGATGTCCGGAAGGCGAGTCAGGATCTCGGTAAAGAGCACGCGCAACTGCATGCGCGCGAGCCCCGCACCCAGGCAGAAGTGGTTGCCGCTGCCGAAGGCGAGGTGTTCGCGGGCGTTCGGTCGCGTGATGTCGAAGCGGTCGGGATCTTCGAAGACGTCTTCGTCGCGGTTCGCCGAGGTGTAGGAGAGGTACACCTTGTCGCCCTTGCGAAGCGGTTGGCCGCGAAGTTCGAGATCCTGGGCCATGGTGCGGCGGAACTGCATGACCGGCGGCGAGTGCCGCAACGTCTCCTCGATCGCGTTGGGGAGCAGATTGTCGAGATCGGCGAGCAGGATCTCCTTCTGCTCGGGATGCTCGGACAACAGGCGGATGAGGTGGTTCGAGGTGTTCCGCGTGGTTTCGTGCGAGGCGATCGAGAGCGTCGTGAAGAAAATGCCGATTTCGAGGTCGTTGAGCTGTGCGCCTTCCACCTCGCCGTTCGCGTAGCGGCTCACGAGGCTGTCGTCGGGCTCCTCGCGCTTGCGCTGCGCGAGTTCGAGCGCGTAGTTGACCAACGCACCCGTGGCCGCCTGTTGCTTCTCCTCGGTGTTGCCCTCGGGCGTCGAGGCGGTGGTCGACCAGCCGAACATCTTGTGGCGATCTTCCTGGGGCACGCCGAGGAAGTCACACATCATGAGCATCGGGAGATCCCAACCGAGCTCCATCACGAACTCGCAGCCACCCTTCGACGCCACGGCATCGACGATCTTCTTGGCGCGCTCGGTAATGATCGGCTCGAGCTTCGCGATCGCCTTCGGCGTGAAGGGAGCCGAGACCAGCTTGCGGTAGCGGGAGTGGTCGGGTGGATCCATGCCCATCATGCCCGCCTGCTGCGTCGCCAGCGCTTCCGGGTTCTCGTCGATATCCCAGAGGACGGGGCCTGCGATGCTGGAGGAGAAGAAGGCGTGATCCTTCGAAGCCCGCACCACGTCTTCGTAGCGGCTCAGCACCCAGAAGCCTTTCTTCATCGGCGGATACTCCGACCTCCCCGCCTCACTGAGTTCGTTGAAGTAGACCGGAGCTTCGTGGCGCAACATTGCGAGGTACTCGACGGCGGGCCCATCGAAGCGCGTCACGTTGTTCGGATCAGATAGATCGACGTCACCGGGTTTCATGCGTGTCGTGTCCTTTCAATTGTTGGGGAGCTGTTCCAGCCAGGGCAGCGAGCGATCGGCGACGCCCGGTAGGAAACCGCGAAGCACGGCCGCGAGGCCTTCCGCGATCTCTTCGAGGGACTTGCCCAGGTAGAGCTGATTGGCGAGAGCGAGCGAGGCGAGGCCGTGCAACGTCGACCAGGCGATGTGAGCGATCAGATCGGGATCGCCTTCCAGGTGGCCCTGCTCGACGAGTCGGTGGATGGGCTCGGCCATTACATCCCATGCGCGCTGTTGGGCCGCGCGCGTCTGCTCCGACACATAATCCTGTCGCAGCTCGAACATGATGCGGAAGGCTTCGGGGTTCTCGAAGGCGAAGCGCAGATACGCGATGCCGAGGGGCCCCTCGACCTGGCTGGGCATCGACCGAACGAAGTCGGTGAGGCGATCGAAGGCCTGGCCGCGCACGGCATCCACCAGGTGGGCCTTGTCGCGGTAGTAGTTGTACGGCCGCGTGTAGCTGCAGCCGAGACGCTTCGCGAGGCGGCGAAGGGTCAGGCTCTCCACCCCCTCCTGCTCGACCATTTCGAGGGCCGTCGCGGCGGCGGTGGCGCGGAACTGCTCGAAGTCGTCCTCGGTTCGCTGGGGTCGGGCCATCCTCTCTCCTTGCGTGAAGGATTACCACCGTTAAAATAACACTGTCAACCCCTGATGAAGCAGCCGGTTGGGCGACCCGAGTGGCGCGGCGCGCCCGCGAAGAGCGCTACACCCACTCTTCCGGCCCGCCGGCCCGCGCCCCAGCCACGCGAAGGAGAACCCCATGTCAGCATCCATCCACCCCGCACTCGAGGCGGGCAACGTCGCCGTGGTCACCGGCGGCGCGAGCGGCATCGGGCTCGCCACGGCGAAGCGACTCGCCGGCATGGGACTGAAGGTCTGCGTGGCGGATCTCGCAGAGGACGCCCTGAAGGAGGCGGCCGAGGAGATCGGGAACGGCGCCGAAGTCATCGTGCAGCCGACGGATGTCTCCGATGCCGCATCGGTCGACGCGCTTGCGAATGCCGTCGCCGATCAACTCGGCCCGGTCTCGGTCTTGATGAACAACGCGGGCACCGGCGGCGGTGGCGACGCGTTGTCGAACCCCGAAGGCTGGCAGCGCGTACTCGGAGTGAACCTCTTCGGCGTGATCCACGGCGTGCAGCGTTTCGTGCCCGACATGGCGGCGAGTGATCGCCCCGGGCTCGTGATCAACACCGGCTCGAAGCAGGGCATCACGCAGCCGCCGGGGGACACCGCCTACAACGTCAGCAAGAGCGGCATCAAGAGCCTGACGGAAGGCCTGGCCCACACCCTGCTCCAGCAGACCGAAGGGCGGGTCACCGCGCACCTGCTGGTCCCGGGCTTCACCTACACCGGCATGATCAAGCGCTTCCTGAAGGAGAAGCCGCCGAGTGCCTGGACCCCCGAGCAGGTGGCCGACTTCCTCTTCGACTCGCTCGCGAATGGCGACTTCTACATCCTCTGCCCGGACAACGACGTCACCCGCGAGATGGACGAGAAGCGCATCCTCTGGAACACCTACGACATGATCGAGAACCGCCCCGCCCTCTCGCGTTGGAATCCGGAGTACGAGGCCGCCTTCGAAGCCTTCATGAAGGGTTGAGGAAGCTTCGATGGCCCAGCCGATCAAGCTCTACAGCATGATGATCTGCCCGTTCGCGCAGCGGACGCGCATCCATCTCGAACTGCTCGGTCTGCCCTACACCCTCGACGACCTCGACATCTGCAAGCCGCGGCCCGCCTGGTTCCTCGAACTCAACCCGACGGGGCAAGTGCCGGTGGTCGTTCGCGGCGAAGATGTCGTGTACGACTCGAGCGTGGTCTCCGAGTACCTCCAGGAGATCGCCCCCGAGCCCCTGCCCTTCGGTCGCGACGCCGCCGAGCGCGCGAGACAGCGCGGCTTCATCAAGTACGTCGACAGCCGCTTCGTCCCCGCGCTCTACATGCTGATGGCGGCGCGCACCCCGGAAGAGCGCAGCCAACGCATGACCGGCGCCCTCGAGACCTTTCGCTGGCTCGACGAGTTCCTCGGCGCAAGCGAGAGCGGAACACCCTTCGTGAACGGCGAATTCGGCATGCCCGAAATCGCCATCGCGCCCTTCATGCTGCGGTACGAGGTCGTCGCCTATTACCAGGACTTCGCGCTTCCGCCGAGCGACGAGTTCGCCCGCGTCTCGCGCTGGAAGGACGCGATGCTCTCACTTCCCGTTGTGCAGAAGACCGCGGAATCGATCCCCGATTTGATCAAGCTCTACGAGGACTACACCATCGGCTCGTTCAATGGGGCCGTGCCGGCCGGGAAGCAGACGAGTTCCCTCGACCTGGCCATCCCCCTGGCCGAGCGGCCGATGCCCGAGAAGGCGGCGTCGGTTCGCTGAAGCCCGGACCGGGCCGCGCTACTCCGCCCGGTTGCCGCTCACCCGCATGCGGAGATCGATGCGGATCGCTTCCATGATCGCGTCGAAACCCTGGGTCTCATGCTTCGAAACGGGCTCGCGAAACGCTTCGTCGAAGGCGTCCCGGAGCGGTTCGCGGAACCAGGGGAAGAGGGTCTCCGGCAGCGCATCGAGTCGGAACCAACGAAGGTCGAGGGTCTCCCAGTTGCGTTGCAGCGCACCGCCGATCGGATGGCAGAGAAAGATCTTCGCCGTATGGGGACGGAAACCGTCGCGCTCGTAGTCGCCGACATGGCGATCGATCTCGACCTCGAGCCCGGTCTCCTCCCACACCTCGCGGCACACCGCGGCCTCCGCCGTCTCGCCTTCCTCGACCTCGCCGCCCGAGAGCTCCCAGCCGCGCAGGTCGCTGCGCACTGCGAGCAGCACGCCATCCTCGCCGTGCACGATGGCCTGGGCCACCACGAGGTGCTCGCGCACCTGTGGCATGACGAGGCCCCACCAGCCGATCTTCGCGTAGGTGAAGAAGGCGCCGAGCAGGCTCCAGGCGACCCGCAGCACGGCGCTAACCGACGATCTTGTTGAGGGGGGACTCGATGATTCCGCGGGCGCCGGCGGCGACCAGGCGCGGGAGGAGTTCTCGCACCAGGCGCTCTTCGATCACGGTGGTGACGTCGACCCACGCTTCGTCGGCCAGGGTGGAGATGGTCGGGGTGTTGAGTGCGGGGAGCAACTCGAGCACGTCGTCGAGTTGCGTGCGTGGAACGTTCATCGCGAGGCAGACGCGCGAAGCCGCCGAAATGGCACCGAGCAGCAGCATCTTCAGGCGATCGATCTTGTCGACGATCCACGGTTCTTCGAGGGAGGCGTGGTTCGCGATGAGGCGCGGTGTGCTCTCGGCGATGGTGTCGATCACGCGAAGGTTGTTGGCGCGCAGGCTCGAACCCGTCTCCGTCACGTCGACGATCGCGTCGGCGAGGATGGGCGGCTTCACCTCGGTCGCGCCCCAGCTGAACTCGACGCTGGCGTCGATGTTCTTCGCCGCCAGGTACTTCTTCGTCATGCCGACGACCTCGGCGGCGATGCGCTTGCCCCGCAGGTCTTCGGGCTTTTCGAAGGGCGAGCCCTCCTTCACCGCGAGGATCCAACGCACGGGCACGTAGTTGGGCCACGGCGCTTCGAGGTTCGCGACCTCCTCGACATCGGCTCCGCTCTCGATTACCCAGTCGCGCCCGGTAATCGCGACGTCCATCACCCCCTGCTCGACGTAGCGCGCCATCTCCTGGGGGCGGATCAGGATGCACTCGATCTCTTCGTCGTCGATGTCCGGGTAGTAGTTGCGGCTCTGGATGCGGACGTTGTAGCCCGCCTGGGCGAAGAGCTTGACGGTCGTCTCCTGCAGGCTCCCCTTCGGCAGGCCGAGGCGCAGCTTCTTCGTCGAGCGATCCGCGAAAGACCTGTCGCTCATTTCTTGTAGACCTCGTCGGGATCGAAGACCTTCACCCCGACATCGATGTAGTCGTCGCCGTCGACCTTCCGGTAGAAACAGCTGCGGCGACCCGTGTGGCAGGCGGCCCCGCCGATCTGCTCGACCTGCATCAACACCGCGTCGCCATCGCAATCGATGTACAGCGACTTCACCTTCTGCACGTTTCCGCTCTCTTCGCCCTTGTGCCAGAGCTTCTTGCGCGAGCGGCTGTAGTAGACGGCCGTGCCGGTTTCCACGGTAAGTTTGAACGACTCCTCGTTCATGAAGGCCACCATCAGGACCTCTCCCGTCGAGTGATCCTGGGCGATGGCGGTCACGAGACCGTCGTTCTTGGCGAAATCGAGTTGGTCGAGCAGGGACATGGGGCGCCGAGGCTACCTGCTCACCCTTGGGGCCGCTACGTCGGCCGAATCCGCCGTTTGCGCGCTGCTATGGTGCACCACATGAGCGAATCGATTCTCTCGCAGGACGCCACCGCACAAGCCCGGGCCATCGAACGGGGCGAAACGAGCGCCAGTGAACTGCTCGAAACCGCGATCGCGCGGGTCGAGAAGAGCAACCCCGAACTCAACGCGGTGATCCACGAGACCTTCGATCGCGCGCGCGAAATCGCGTCCGGCGCACTACCCGAAGGGCCCTTCCGCGGTGTGCCCTTCCTGGTGAAGGACGCGGTCTGTCAGACGAAGGGCGATCCCTATCACCTCGGCATGCGTTTCTTGAAGGAGCGCGGTTTTCATTCGGACCACGACAGCGAACTCGCCCGGCGCTTTCGCGCGGCGGGCTTCGTCTTCGTCGGCAAGACCAACACCCCCGAACTCGCGATGTCCGCCACCACCGAGCCGCTGGCCTACGGCGCGACGAAGAACCCGTGGAACACCGACCATTCGACCGGCGGTTCCAGCGGCGGTTCGGCCGCCGCCGTGGCTTCGGGCATGGTCGCGGCGGCGCATGCGAACGACATGGGCGGGTCGATTCGCATCCCCGCGAGCTATTGCGGACTCGTCGGCCTGAAACCGACCCGCGCTCGCGGCAGCCTCGCGCCGGACTTCGGCCAGTACTGGGGGCCCCTCACTCACGAACACGTGGTGACGCGCTCGGTGCGCGATAGCGCCGGAGTGCTCGATGCGATCGCGGGAGCGGCACCCGGCGACCCGTACAGCGCCCCGGCGCCGGGACGGCCCTGGCGCCAAGAGGTCGAAGCCGAACCGAAGCGGCTTCGCGTGGGCGTGCTCGACCTCGACGACGCCGTCGACTCCGAAGTGCGCGGCGCCGTCGATCAAACGGCGGGCTGGCTCGATTCCCTGGGGCACGAGGTGAAGCGGCAGGAGTTCGCCTGCCTCGACCGCGCGGAGTTCGGCCCCTGGATCTCCGGCGGGCTCGCCCGCGATCTCGATCGCTGGTCCGAGCACTTCGGCGAACCCATTGGTCAAGACGACATCGAACCCGTGAACTGGTTGATGGCGCAAGCCGGGCGCCGCATGACCGCGCCGGAGTACGTGGCCGCCGAAGAACGCGCCTTCGCGTGGGCACGCGAGCTGCAAGCGCCGTGGGGCGACGCCATCGACATCCTGCTCTTGCCGACTTCGCCGATCCTCCCACCGCAGCTGGGTTGGGCGGCACCGAGCGTTCCCGCACACGAACTGCTGGGGCGCCTGGGTGGGATGACACGCTTCACCATGGCCTTCGACGTGTCCGGGCAGCCCGCGATCTCGCTGCCGCTGCACACCAGCTCGAACGGTCTCCCGATCGGTGTGCAACTCGTCGCTGCGACCGCCCACGAAGACCTGCTGTTCCAGCTATCCGGCCAACTCGAACGCGCACACCCCTGGGCCGAGCGCTTCGGGTCTCTGCCAAACTGATCGGTTCCACAAAGGAAGCCCCATGTTCCACTGCATCGATCGCGTCGTGATCGCCGTCCCCGACCTCGAACGCGCCCAGCGCGAGATGATCGGCGTGCTCGGCCGCAGCCCCGCCTGGATCGGTGAATACGCCGCCGTCGGCATCGGCTGCGTCTCCTTTCGCCTCGACAACCTCCACGTCGAACTCGTGAGCCCGCGCGAGGAGAGCGACGCGAACGCCGCACTGAGGAAGCGCCTGGACGTTGGCGGTGCCGGCCTCCACGCCGTCGTGCTCGAAACCGGCAACCTCGAAGAAACGATCGAAACCCTGCGCGAGCGCGGGCTCTCCCCGCACGATCCCGTCGAGGTCATCGCGCGCGACGAACCCTCGGGCGCCTATCGCCGCATGTTGCGCAGCGGGCTCGCGCCGGAAGACGCGGCGGGCATCCGCATCGAACTCAACCAGACCCTCGACGAGTCCGGCGAAGACCCGCCGTCGCTGCCGATCGGCAACGAGGCGGCGTCCGTCAAGGCCGGCGATCACGTGGTGATCTTCACCGCGCGACCCGAGCGCGCCATCGAGCTGTTTCGCGACAAGCTCGACATCCGCCTCGCCCTCGATCGCACCTTCGACGAGCGCTGGGTGCGCCTGCTCTTCTTCCGCGTGGGCGGCATGACGATCGAAGTCGGGCACTCCCTGCGTGGCCCCGCGCCCGAAGGCGAGGCCCCCGACGACCGGTTCTTTGGCCTCGCCTATCAGGTCGACGACATCGACGCCGCGGCGAAGCGCGTCGAAGAAGCCGGCCTCGAAATCAGCGACTTCCGCGACGGCAACAAGCCGGGCACGCGCGTCTTCACGATCAAGGGCGAACCCGTCGGCGTGCCGACGCTGATCATCCAGCATCTCGATCGCTAGAACGACGATCAGCGGAACGGATCGGAGAAGGCCTCTTCGGTCAGGAATGTCTGGTCCGTCAGCGTCTTCAGGAAGGCGATGATGTCGGCCTGGGCCTGCGCCGGGATCGGCCCAGCAATGACGCGCGTGCGCAGGTTCGAGTCGAGGTTCGGGCTGTCGAGGGCGACGTCATCGCTGTAGAAGGCGAGAACCTCTTCGAGGGTCTCGAAGCGCCCGTCGTGCATGTAGGGCCCGGTGACTTCGATGTTGCGCAGACTCATCACGCGAAACAGGCCCTCGAAGTCCGCGCGCCCGGTCGGCCCCATCAAGCCGGGGTCGGGACTCGAGTCGAGGCCGTTGTTCGCAAAGGGTGTGCCCTGGTTGACGAAGAGCGCGAGATTTCCGCCGTGGCAATGCCAGCAATCCCCGACCTCACCCGTGAACGCGTCGAAACCGCGGGCTTCGGCATCGGTGAAGACGTCTTCGCCCCGTTGCACGCGATCCCATTTCGAATCGAAGGAGCGCAGCGAACGTTGGAACTGGGCGAGCGCCTGGACGACGTGTTGCTGGGTGATCTCACGACTGCCGAAGGCAGCTTCGAAGCGCGCCGGATACTCGGGGTGGGCGGCCAGCTCCTGTAGCAGAAGCGGCCACGGTTGATCGAGCTCGGTCGCATTCTGCACGGGCTCGATGGCCTGGGCTTCGAGGCTCTCGGCGCGACCGTCCCAGAACATCGAGAGGGTCTGCCCGGCGACTTCGATCGCGAAGGGACGTGCCGAGAGCCAGCCGAGGTTCGCGAGGGCATTGGCATTGAAGCTCCCGAGCGCTCCTCCGCTTCCATTGCTCAAGCGATTCGGCCCATCGGAGAACGCGGCTTCCTGGCGATGACAACTCGCGCACGAGAGCGTGTCGTCTCCCGAGAGGATCGGGTCGTAGAAGAGGTGCCGACCGAGGGCGATGCCCTCCTCGGTGGTGGGGTTGTCGGCGGGGATGGGCATCTCGGGCCAGTTCGCGAGGCCCTCCCGCGGCAGGTCGAGGTCGACCGGGGTCGGGCCTTCGTCATCCGACGATCCGCTCTTCGACTTGCCACAGCCCGCACCTGCGACGAGCAGTAGTAGAAGAAGGACGAGGAACCCGCGCAACATCGGATCACCGCGAGGAACGAGCGTCCAGGAGGCTGAAGACGTCGTCACCGTTGTCCCGCAGGAGTTCCTGGGTTTCGGGGTTCATCATCGAAAACGCCGCCAGGGTGCAGGTCGCCGGCGCCGCCAGGGGACAGATCGATTGATCGGCCCACTCGGCGGTGAGATCGATCAGCGGATCGTTCATCCAACGGTCGACGTCGATCGCAATCTCGATCTCGATTTCGCCCTCGTCGCGGAGGGTGATCGCGAAGCCATCGAGTCGAACGACGAAGGACCCATCGGCCTCGCGGCGACCGGCTGCGCGGAGATAGCCGCTGTGCAGTGAGAAGCTCGAATCACCGGGCGCGGCGAGGCTCCAATCTCCCTCGAACCGCATCGCGTGATACCCCCCGCCCAGATTCGGCGGCCAGAGCAGATTGTCGAAGCTCGAGTCGAGGGTGAAGTTCCGGTTGCGATCGGGATGAATGCCCCAGCGAAACTCGATCGCCGTGTAGCGCCCGGCGGGAACCCCTTCGAACGGGTGGTCGATCGCACCCAGGGTGACCGCGTTGCCCTGGATCGCATCCGCAACCTCGACGATTCGTCCGTCTTCCCGGATCAGCCAGATGTCCGTGATCAGGTATTCGAACTTCTCGACGCTGTACTGGTTACCCGCCTCGTTCTGGTAGATGAGCTGGTCGATCTCGAGGGCTGCGCCGTCGTTCTGATGGCGGAAGACCAGGGTGAGAGCGCCCTCTTCCCTGCTTCCCCCTCCGGTGCCCCCGCAGGCCAGGAGGCACGCGAGCGTAACCAGTGCAAAGACCGCTCGATTCCCGCTTCGCCTGAACGCGTGCGCACCCATGCCCAGAATGTAGATCGACTCCGACCTGTCCGGCTCCCGCTGCGCTTGCACTGCAACGCCGCCGGGTTGCATGGCGCATAGACCTTGACCAACGAAGAGCGAACGTGTCAGATTTCTCTGCATGGGAGTTGCCTTCCTTCTGCATCCGGCATCGACCGTCATCCCACGACGGCGCCGGATCGCCGCGGTGATCACGGCCTGCGTCGTCTCGATCCTCGCCGGCGTTCACGCTCCTCCCGCAGCGGCCTCCGACGTGCGCAACCGCGACTGGTCGGGTGATCGCCCGCCGCGCGGCTGGGACGAGAGCGCGTACTCCCCCGACAACGGTTTCTCTCCCGACTTCGGCGACGACTACCGCGGGCCGCGCGGTGAAGAGTACGACCCGCGCGAAGATCCCCATCACCCGCTCAAGAATCCGACCAAGGATCCCGGCGAGGAGTGGGAAGGCAGTAGCGGCGCCGGCCTCAACCAGGTCTTCGTCGGAAGCGGAAAGGCCGATTGGCCCTGGGGTGAGCGCTACTACGACTCGGTGTTCGCGGCCCCTCTGGTGATCCACAACAAGTGTGATTCACCGCAGGACGTCGGCATCTTCGTCTACGACAACCCCTACCTCACCATGCCGAACGTCGTGACCGTTCCCCCCGGCGATACGACGGTGACGGGTACGGTACAGCTCGCTCCCGAGCCTCCCGGTCCGCACCACTCCGGCGACGGATGGATCGACTTCGGCAACATCATCATCCCTCCCGGCATGATGCCTCCGCCGACGTTCCACCAACCCAACTTCGAGGAGATCGAAGGCGAGGTCGTGGTGTGGCACGCGTGGTCGCCCTCGACCGACTGCAACGCGGTGCGCAAGACCTACACGATCAGCGGGCACATGCACTTCCGACCGCCGCCGCCTCCCGGTGGCGGCCCCGAGCGACTCGCGACTACCGATCTATGCACCTTCTATTGGTTGATCGGCGAGCCGCCCGCGCAACTCGGCGACAAGGATTGCACCGAAGAGATGCGCGCCCTGGCGAGCCGCTTCGTCGACGCGATCCTCGGCCCCTACGTCCGGAACTCACCCGATGATTGGGCCTGGTTGCCCTCCCTCGGAGAGATCGCCTCCATGTCGATCCCCGAGATGCTGGCCATGAAGGCGCATGCCGAAGCCGTGATGGGCGTCGGTCCCGGCGCCGAAGCCGCCGCAGCGGGACAACCGCCGCCGGATGCGCCGCGCGCAACCAATCAGGGTGCGATCGGCGGTCCCTCCTTCGGACGCAGCAGCCCGCGCGATCAACTCGTGACGCGCGAAGTCGAATCGTCGTCGGGTGGCGGCCCCTCGTCGAGTCAGTGGACCTTCGATCGCGGCGGTGCACCGATGGACGATTCCCAGGGGACGGGCCAGAGCCCGCGCCTGCTCGATCGCATCCAGCGCGGAACGGACCCGGCCGGCCAATCCGGCGGCGGCTTCCGCATCGCACCCACCGAAGACCAGACGACCACACCGCCGAGTCAGAGCGAGCGCCGCGTGATCCGCGCTCCGAACACCGGGCAACAGACGACGCGCGATCCGGGCGCGCCGATCGAGGGCGGCGTCGACGGTGCGGAAGCCATCCGCATCCAGCGCACTCCGACCGGGGAGGATCAGCCGTGAGGTCGGTGCTCTGGCGCTGCGGAGTTTCGCTCGGTCTGGCCATCGCCGTGGCGGGGCTGATGCAGGACGTTCGCGCGAGCCAACACACCCACACGGGCATCCTCACGCCCGAGGAAGTCGCCCGTGCATCTGCGGCGGGTCTCACGACGCGAGAGTTCAGCGGCACGCGCGAGTACCACGCCGTACCCATCGACCCCAACGCCGGCAGCCAGCGCCGTGAACTCACCCAGGCCGAGGTCGACGCCATGCGCGAGGCCAACGCCCAGCGCGCGCGGCTGGAGTCGCAGATCAGCCAACGGGAAGAGGCGCTCCCGGGCGCGATCGCCGCCGAGAATGCCGCGTACGCCGACCTGATCCAGTACTACGAAGACAACTCCACGGCCTACAACCCACGCGAACTGCGCGATCGCGCGATGAACCTCTTCGGCTACGAAAGCGACGAGGAAGCTGCGCTGAAGCGCGCCGTGCAGTCCGCGCAGCACCGCACGAACAGCATCCGCACCCAGCTGCGCGATTCGCGCACCGAGCTCGAGGCGATGGGCTCGAGCAACACCGAGATCAACGATCGCGTCGCCACCTTGCAGGGCCAGCGCCTGCAGGCCCGACAAGAGGCGACGGCGGAGATCAACGGGCTGATCCAGACGCTCAACAACCAGCAGAACCAGCTCGCAACGACACAGCAGGCGCGACGTGACGCGCAAGCGCAAGTCGATCTGGTCGAGGAGCACACCGACTTCCTGAACGACATCTACGACTTCACCGTCGGGATCTTCGGCCAATCGACGCCCTCGGGTACCGCGAGAACCAACCTCGAGAACGCCACGGTCCAGGAACGAAACCTCGACCAGCAGATTGCGCGCACGCGCACCCAGATCGAGACCGCGCGGCAGAACGCGATGGAGCAGGATCGCGCCTACGAGGTCGAGATCATCAAGTCGTCGCCTCGCCTCCTGGCGGAAGACCGCGCACGACGCTCGGTCGAGGCGATGGAACACGTGCGCAACGTGGCGACCCAGCGCGCGCAGATCGAAGCTGGCGAAACCCAGTTCAACAACCAGCTCGCGGCCCTCGATGCCCAGATCGCGGCCGAGCGCGCCAAGACTCCCGCCCCGAGCGCCTCCCAGTTCACGGGCGTCGTCGACCAATCGCAGATGGTCACGACGCGCGCCCCCGACAGTCAGGCCGTGTTGGACCTGCTCGCCGAACGGCAGAAGATCACCGAGGCCCACACCGAGTGGCGCAACAGCATGGACAGCGAGCTGCGGCGACACGTGCAGCAGCAGGAGCAGTTCTTCGATCGCAATCGCCAGGACGGCATCGGCGAAACCAACTCCGGCGAATCGCGCAGCACGATTCGTCGGGTCATCACCGACATCAATGAACGCATCGGGCGAGGCGAGCTCAGCGAAGCACAAGGCGGTGAGATGATCGCCGAGATCACCGCCATCGACTCCGCGGCCGAATCCGCAGCCGGAACCAGCGCCCTCGCCATCGCCCAGGGCGCCCCGTCGATGGCCGAGTTCGAGAACACTTGGGGGAGCTTCTTCTCCGACGTCGCGTCGACCAACGCCGACCTGACCTGGTACGAGTTCTCCCTGCGCATGGGCGCCTATACCAAGGGCGTAACGCGCGCCGGCGTCGACGCGGTCAAGGACCTGGCCATGATCGCGAAGGAGGGTCTCGACACCCAGGGCGAAGCCTTCGAAGCCTTCCTCGAAGAAGCCTTCGGAGTGCGCAGCGACTTCTTCGGCAGCGAAAACCTCGCCACCCTCGAACGCATCCGCAGCGGCTTCGCGAAGATCCTCGACCCGAACGATCCCGAGGGCGCGCGGCTCGCACAGGAACTCGTGCAGCTCGGCGAGAACGTCGCGCGCCAACTCGAGCGCCGCGTCGAATCGACCGCCGGCAGCGGCAACGTCCGGCGGGCTCTCGAAGACACGGGATACGTGGTCGGCACGGTGGTCGGTGTCGAAGAGGCGCTGTTCCGCGTTGCGGCCGCGGCGCCCCGGGCGGTTCGAGGCGTCACCTTGTGGGCCACCAACGCGTTGCCGCCTTCGGGCGCCGTTCCCCCGGCCGGTGCCATTCCGACGCCGGGCGCCGGCGCGACCGGTGACGCCAGTCGCGCAGCGACCAGCGGCACACCGACCGGTGCCGGCGCAGCCGACAACATCCCCCCGGCCCAGCGCTACGGCGATGACTACCCCGCGGACGGAACGCCGTGGGGCACCCACATGAACGTGAACATCCTGGATCCCCAGGGCCAACCCAACATCGTGCTGCTGCGCAACGACGGCACGCGCCTCGAATTGCCCGCAACGCCGATGGGCAAGGGTTCGACGACAGAGGTGTATAGCGTTCCGGGCCGCAGCGATGTCGTGGTGCGCATTTCGAAGGCCGACCCCGCCGGGCAGGCGCTCGACAACGCGGGGCATCGTGCGCTTCGCAACATGGACCCGGATGGCAATGCGTTCGAACTGCCGCGACGCCACTCGCAGCACCGCGTCGCCGCCGAAGGCCACCAGATGGATGGCGGCATCGTCGAAGTCGTCGACCGCGCGCCCACCGATTGGCGCAAGGCACGCGAAGCCGGAGAGGTGATGACCCCGGGCCGGCGGCGCGCCTACCGACGCGCGATGGAGAAGATCAACGAGAACGGCTTCGTGATGCTCGACAACAAGCCGGACAACTACGCGTTCCGGAAGGTCGGCGAGCCGGATGAGTGGAAGCTCGTGATCCTCGACGCGGGCAGCATCGTCCCAATGAAGAACCTCGACCCGGCCGCCGCCCGCCGCCTGCAACACGCCCTCGACAACCCGATCGACGAAGCCGTGGCTCCCGGCGTCGAGTGGGAGAACCCCCTGGACCCGCGGCAGGTCACCGGTCGCCAGATCCACACAGAATGGCTGGCCGAGAACTTCGACCACCTGATCGATTGGGATGCCATCAACGACCTCCACCCGGACTTCCAGTTCCACACCCTGGGTGAGGGCTACAGCAACATCGACCTGCTGATGAACAAGCGCTTCCCGATGAACCCGTCGAACGGCGTGGAGAACCCGGGCATCTCGGGTCCGCTGCGACCGCCCGATCCCGACCCGAACACACCCCTCGGCCCGGGCACCGGTGGTGAGCACCCCGCAGCCCCACAACGCGACCGGAGCCTGTGGGAACGCGCCAAGGATCGCAGTCCCGACTACAGCGGCACGCGCCGCAACCCGGTGCGCCTGCCCGACGACGAAGAAGGGGGCGGTTCGGGCCTCATCTCGGCCGGTGGCTTCAGCGGGATTCCCGTCGTCGATCCCATCCACTTCGAGATGGGCCCGGGCCTTCCGACCGGCGGCATCATGACCTACTGCCCGCCCTGCATCCACTACGTGATCGAGTACAACCAGCTGGTCGCCAGCGGCGTCGACACGCCCGCCGTGAATGCACGGCTCGATGCCCTGCTCGATGCCCTCGAGGTCTGCGAGTGGTTCTACTGCGGTGACGACGAAGACGACGGCGCGTTCTCGAGCTACGCCGAACTCATCCAGGTGATCTTCATCCTCGGCAACAACCCCTACGACGCCCGCGACCCGTTGGGCGAGGACGGGGGCAACCTTGGGAGCGGTTCGATCATCGACGGCATCGAGGTGCTGCCGCGACCGGGTGGGGTGTTCATTCCGATCGATCAGTTCTCGGGTCCGTCGGATCCCGACGACTGTGACGATCCCCACTACCACGACACCCGCGCGATCGTGCTTCCCGTGCTCGACTGCAACGGCGGATCGCAGTCCGATCCAGCCCCCCTCGTCTGCGGCTACGGGACGGTCGACGACGTGATCGTGATTCCGCGCTCGCAGTGCGCGATTCGGAACTGAGGCCAAAGGGCGTTCATGCAATGAGAAAGAGCGACATGGCGAATTCGAAGCGAAAGAAGAACGCAGGGCACCCCGCGTTCCAGCTCGCGGCGGGCACAACCCTCCTCCTCGCCGTCGCCACGGCGGGCGCGGCCCTGGCGCAGAACTTCCGCGCGATCCAGCCGATTGCCTCCCCCGACGTTCAACTCGCCCTGCCGGAAGGCGCCGTTCCGGTCGAGAACCCGACCCCGGTTCCGCGAAAGGTCGTCGAAACGAAGCTGCGCAAGATCATCGAACGCTGGAACTCGCCCCGCATGGCCCAGACGATGGCCGACAGCTTCTACGACAAGTCGCGGTTGCTCGACGCGGTGGAGGCAAACGTTCCACGAGATGCGCAGTTGAAGCTGCAGTCGATCCAGAGCGTGCGAACCGTGCAGCAGTACATGAGCGAGCCGAGCGAGTACGGCCCGCAGACACGGACGAGCATCGTTTCTGCCGTCGCGCAGACCCAGCTCGAGTTCAACTCACCGACGGGCTTCGTGCGGCTGCCGGGCGTGAACGAGTTCATCCTGCGTATCACCGAGATGGAGCAGCCGTAGTCCACCATGCGACCAAGCCCGCACATCCGAGCCCTGCTCTCGTGGTCGGCGCCCCTGCTCGCCGCGACGCTGATGTGGGCGGGTGCTTCGGGCGCAGCCGAAGAAACGGGTGCGGGCGAGCCGCCGAGCGAAGCGCTCACCCATCGGGTGACGGCGCTGCCCAACGTGCACTTCGGCGGCACGAACACCCTGCGCTACGACCACTTCGACGCCGACGGCCCCGAGTCACCCTACCCCTTCGAGGGCAACCAGGTCTTCGACGAATTCAACGTGAACTTCCGCAACCCCGACGGGCCCTACTCCCAGTGGCGCGGCCAGCTCTCGGGCGTACTGCTCAACAAGCGCGGATACCGGGCACCCGATCGCGGCTTCGTCCCCGAGCGCATGAACCTGACGCGCGAAGCGGGGGATCGGAAGTTCGGCGATCGCACCATTCCCTATCGCTGGCAGGTCGGCGACTACTTCTCCCACACGAGCATCCTCACCCAGCAGCGTTCGGTGAAGGGCGTGCAGATGGAGGTGCAGCCCCGCATCGCCGGCAACGCCGACTCCCTGCAGCTCTTCATGGGTTCGAACGAAGGCAACTGGCAGACGATCTTCGAAGAGGATGTCTTCGCCGACGACATCTCGAGCGGCGCCACCTACGTGTTCGAAACCGATCGCTACGGCACATGGCACGTCGACGGCATCTACAACCACCGCGAGGGCGACGATCTCTTCTTCCCCGAAGATCGCGACCAGGGGGTGGTGAGCGCCGCCGTGTTCAAGGAGTTCGAGTGGGGCGACCAGGCGCTCAGCATCGAACTCGAAGAAGCCCTGGCCTTCGGCGACCTGGGCGCGGAAACGGGTGAGGTGGGCAATGGCTTCCTCGCCGAGGTCTCGGGGCGGCACACCGATCTTCCCCTCACCTATCGCGCCCGCGGTGAGGTCTACGATCGCCACTACACACCGCGGGGAGCGATCGTTTCATCCAACCGCGCTTCGGGGGAAGGCCACGCCAGCTGGCAATTCGAGAACGGCGTGCAGATGCGCGGACGCGTGCAGGGCTTCGCCGACGGTTTCCAGAAGGCCGATCAGACCGACACAGTGATCGGCGGCGTGAACGTATCGGGGCCGATTGGCTTGCACCTGCTTCCGAGCGTGAAGGGGTCGAGCGACTTCTTCATCCAGCACCGCGAGAACGAATCCGAGACCGTGGAGAGCCTTTCGATCAATTGGAATGGCGATCTCAGTTCGGAGGTCGGCTGGGGGTGGCTGGGCCGCCTGGGCTGGGTCGTGCGGGACGACAACGACAAGACCGCCGCGAACGCGGACAGCACTACGGTCGAGGTCTCGACCAGCGCCGATCACGACTTCAGCCTCGGCCCCTTCGACGGCGTGGTCACCCCCGGCTTCCTGATGCGCTTCATCGTCGACGGCACCCCGGATAGCGACGAGTTCCAGCCGACGCTCGCGGTGCGCGCGGGGGCGCGAGGACATTCGGTCGGCTTCAACTACGGCGCGTTGATCCAGGAACGCGAATCGGGTGCGGGCGCCACCGACTTCAAACGCCACACCATCACCGCGGACTACACCGTCGAAGTCGGCCGCAACCGCTTCGGCACCGAGTTCGAGTACCTGGGTCTCGACAGGAAACCCGGCGAAGACACCGACGCCTGGAACCTCGGCATCTTCTGGACCTTCACCTTCGACCGACCGGGACGCCCGATCGCTCCGGGGCACCCCGCCTTCCTCGAGCGACCCTCGGCCGAAGTCACGCAACCGCTGGTCGCGGCGAACATCAAGGCCGGAGACCCGGGAGAGATCGCGCCCGGCCTCCCGCTCGCCGAGACGCGCAAGCGGCTCACCCAGATCGGCATCGTGGGCGGCGTCGCGCAAACCGATCTCGACGTCTACGAAACCCCGGTGCTGCGCCGCATCGATCAACGTCAGCGCCTGGTCGTGATTCACGACGACGAAACCGTGCTGGCCAGCGCCCTCATCATCGAGCTCGACGACGCGGGTGCCATCGAAACGGCGGGTCAACGTTTCGAGCGCGTCCGCGAAGAGCTGATCAAACGCTATGGCCCGCCCGTCCGCGGCCTGGAACGCGGTCAGTTCGGCGCCACCCTGCTTCGCGACGTCAACACCGATCAGCTGATCCGCATCGTCGAATGGGATCTCCCCCACGGCGTGCTGCGTTTCGGCATCCCGCGCCGCTACGACGGTCAGGTGCGAATGGAACTCCAACACCGCCAGAGCTTCCCGCCACCCGCCGAAACGCACTGGAGTATCGAAGCCGTTCGCTAGCCGGCTCTACTCGCGCTCGATCCACACCAGGTTGTACGAGTTGGGCCCGTGGTTGTGGACGTGGAAGTCGATCGGCACGCCCGCTGCGAACTCGCGACCCGCCACGAATTCGGCGTCGATCACCGACGCATCCGCCGGGATGTCGAGGAAGCGCTCCCACACGACCTCGCGATCGAAGGCGATCGCGAGATGGGCCCGAACACCGGGAACAGGGCTCTCGAGGGGAAAGTGGTAGACGCGAATGCGAACCGTCTGGCCCGCCGCAACATCGCGCAGTGAGGGCTGGGTCACCGTCAGGTAGTCGCACACTGCGAGATCCACGCCGAGGGAATCGCCGGCACCAAACGGCTCGGGCGCCCAACCGAATGGACAATCGACGACGGCCGGGCGGTCCCCGAACACGTCGTCGACGGAAAGTACCTCTTCCCACTCCTCGTGATCGACGAGGGCGTCGTCGTTCTCCGATGCGCCGGAATCGTCTTCGCCGCTCCCCCCGCAGCTCAGGCCCGCGATCGCGAGGCCGAGCACGAGCGCGCGCCATGCCCTACAGCGCGAACGCACCACGGAGGGGCCCCGAGACCCGGAGATCGTCGCGCAGCCGCTCGAGCGCGGCGGGATCGTCCACCCGCACGAGCACCCGCTCGCTGCCCTTGGGCTTTCCCTTCTTGTCGACGACATCGCGGTGGCGTTCGAGCAGCACTTCGCGCGATACCAGCAGATCGACCGCGTTGCTGAAGGTCGTGTCGTTGGCCGCCTCCACGCGTCGCGCTTCGCCGAGCATGCTCGCCGATTCGTATGCCGTGGAGAGACGCGCGACGAAGTCCTTGCGCGTCATCTCTTCGTCGAGTTCGGAGGCCACGACACAGGCCACGGAGAAGACGTCGACCACGCCGCGTGTCTGCTCGGCGAGGTTTTCGAACACCGGGCGTCCCGCCTCGGTCGGCACCCAGAGCCCGTCGCGCTGCATCGTGTAGCCCTTCTGCGCGAAGTGGCCGAGCAACGCCTCGCAAGTCTCGGGCGACACACCGCTCTTCGGCAGATAGAACTCCTGATAGAAGAGCGAGTGCCAGACGTCGAGATCGCGCGCGAGCCCCTCGGTCGGTGCGCCCGCCAGGATGCGGCGCGCGAGGAAACTCGGCGCCGCCAGGAAGTGCGCGATCGAGTTGCGATAGAGGTCGAGGGCCTGCCGGCGCGACTCCTCGTAGTAGAGGATCTCCCCGCCGAGGTCTTCGCGGAGTTTCAGCAGGTCGTTGCGCAGCAGGAAGGAGATCGAATCCTCGAATCCGCGGCGATCGGAGAGCAGCGCCTTCGTGATGCGCGTCTTCTGGAGGCTCAGCAGATCCACCACATCCCCCATGCGCGCCACCAGATCCTTGCGCCGGATACCGTGATGCGAGGCCCCCATCACCACCGAGGCTGCCACCGAAGTGGCGTTGGCAACGAAAGACCAGTTGATCTGCTCCACGATCCGCCAGCCCAGATCGCTCACGAAGTCGCGCTTCTCGGCTTCGATGGCGGGATCGTCGGCCGCGGCGCGTCGATAGACCTCGCGCTTCGCACCGAGCCCGTCGGCGAGAGAGATCGGATCGCCGAAGCACACGTGCGCGCTGCCGAAGCGCCGCTGCAGATACTTCCGCGCGCGCATCAGGTTGAGCACGCTCTCTTCGGTCTTCTCGCCCCCCGAGAGTTCTTCGAGCATCGCGCTCTCTTCGACCAGGCGTTCATAGGTGATCGCCACCGGGATGATCACCATGTCGCGCTGGTGGCTGTCGATGAAGGCGTCGACGTCCCACGTCAACATGCCCAGGCGCGGCGGCATCGTCTTGCCACTGCGCGAACGCCCGCCCTCGATGAAGAACTCCTGGGTGAAGCCCTCGCGCACGAGATAACCCACGTAGGAGCGGAAGACCTCCTTGTAGAGTGGGTCGTCGAATGACTTCCTCAAGAAGAACGCACCGCAGCGGCGGAAGATCGCGCCGAAGGGCCCGAAGGCCATGTTCTCTCGCGCCGCGATGTGGGGCGGCATCATGAACTTGCCGTAGAGCAACACCGAGAGGATCAGGAAGTCGAAGTACGAGCGATGGCTCGGCACCAGGACGACCGGCCGGTGCTTCACGTTCTCGGCGACCTGCTCGAGACCGTAGATCTCGATCGAGGAGAAGAGCCGCCGGAAGATCGCGCTCACGATGCCGTTCATCACGGCGAGGAAGGTGCTGTTCATCGAGGCCGCGATTTCGAGGAAGATCTTCTGGGCCTCGCCCTGGGTGCGCTCCGCGGTCCAGCCGCGCTGCTCGCGCACCTGATCCATCATCTGCCGCACTCCGGCATCCGCCAGCACCTCGCGCTGCACGCGGAAGCGCGCGCGAAGCGTCGGCCCCTCGACCACCTTCTCTTCGCGGAAGAGGTAGATGAGCAGCGAGCGCCGCACCTTGCGCGCCACCCGCGCGGCCCCCTCCTCGCGATGGCTCTCGATGAAGCCCTGCAGATCGACCGCCTGCCCGACCTTCACCGCGAGGCTGCGATAGGTCGCGAGGAAGGAACTCACCTTGGCGAGATCCGAGGGGCGGAAGAGCGCGCCGTAGTTCAGATTCAGGAAGCGGCTCTCGGTGCGTGGCCCCTTGCGCCAGAAGAGCGCCACCGGCACGACGAAGACCGGCCGATCGGTATCCCACACCGCCTGCACGACTTCCTTCAAGAGATCGAGTTCGTCACTGCGCTCGCGCCGACGCCGACTTCGGAAGAACCGCCCCACCCGCTGGGTTCGCAGGAAGAGGAATTGCGATTGCCCACCGAGGGCCAGTGCCCGTGCGTGCTGTCGATCGTGCTCGTGCTGCACTTCGGCGGGAAGCGCCCGCGCCCGGGTAAAGGTGATGCGCAGGGCGTTCAGGAAGGTGCCGAAGATGTGATAACGGATGCCGTTCGCGAAGGCCGAGAGCCTCAGCCCCTCGCGCGCAAAGAGCGTGTTGAGCAGGAAGTAGTCGAGGCGGCTCGAGTACCGCATCACGTAGACCACCGAACCGCGCTCCTCCATGTCGCGCAGGTTCTTCACGGTCTCGGGCTCGAGCTCGAAGTGCGAGAAGTAGCGGCGGGCGAAGCCGCGGGCAACGGCGTTGAAGGCCGGCACCATCGCGGTAATGGGATCGCGGCTCGTCGAACGCTCGACGGCTGTGTCGTCCGGCTTGCTCACTGCGCCGTCGACGGTTCGTTCTGGGTCTCTTTCTTCCATGGTTCTCGTTGGACGGGACGGGGCGGGAAAAGGTTGTGCTGCGGGTGGCGCGCGAGAGGTTTCGCGAGTGCGCTCGGGATCACCCTTCTACTTTCGGCGAGCGGCCCTCCCGGCAAAGAGTACCGTTCGAAGTCGCGCAAAACTGCGGAAACCGAGCCGTCGGTAGAGCCCAAGCCCCGCATCATTGCCTTCGATCACGGCGAGTTGCACGTGGTCGGTGCCGGTCGCGAAAGCCTCCTCGACGAGCCCCGTCATGGCGGCCGCGGCCACCCCACGACGGCGCATCTCGGGCCAGGTAAATACCCCCTGCACGAGCCAGCCTTCCTTCCTGCGAACGTCGGCGTAACCCACGAACACGAGCCGCCCCTCGTACTCGGCCACCCGCGCGCGGGCCAGGCGGCCGCGCACCCAGCGCTCGAACCCCACCGGGTCGCGCTCGCCGGGGTCGGGGCGATGTTCCTCCCGCAAACTCGCGCGCGCCGCATAGACGAGTTCGTCGAGATCCGACTCGACCGCGCTGCGCAGGGTCACTCCGGCTGGAAGGGAGGCCGGGGCGAGCTGTCCCGGTTCGATTGCGAAGGCGGTCTCGAAGCGATCGATCAGTGCACGGCGCCCGGTCTGCTCGAGCAATTTCCAGAGTCGGTCGATCACCCGATCGAGGCTCTTGAAGAGCCCCGAGTCGATCGATTCGAGGAAGGGAAGGAAGGCCTCGAGGGCCGGGGTCGAGAGATGGGCGTCGAACAACAGGCTGGGGCGCAGGGCCGCCACCCCGACCACCTCGTCGCCATCCCAGGCGACGAGCACCACGGGCTCGGCGCTCTCGCTCTCGGGGCCCGGGTCGAGCAGATCGAGGAGCTGAAGGTTCAGGCGCGCGTCGCGGTGGAGATAGGCGAGCACGGTCTCGCGGACGTCGGGCGTGAGAAACGCCGCCCGGGGCCGCGGAGGCAGGGGAGTTTCCCGCTCGAACACGCAGGCGACCTAGTCGAGCACGACGAGGACATCGCCCTCTTCGACGCTGTCCCCCTCGGCGACGCGGACTTCGCTCACCGTGCCCGCGCTCTCGGATTCGACGGGGATCTCCATCTTCATGCTTTCGAGAACCAGCAGCACGTCGTCGACGGCCACCGTATCTCCCACCTTCGCTTCGATGCGAACCACGCGCCCCGTCACCTGCGCTTCCACCGAAACACTCATCTCTCTTCCCCCCTCCCCCCGAAATCCAGGCCTCTCGCAGCCGGGCAATCATGCACGCCACCCCGCGCCGCGGCAACCACCTCATCCACCTGAGCTGCTGCTAGAGTAGCCGCCCCGGAGGAACCCAAGCTTGCTCGAAACCGTCACCCAGGGCTTCAAGTCGGCCACAGAACGCCTGCAGGGCGTACGTGAACTCAGCGAAGAGAACATCGCCGAGTCGATCGCCGACGTGCGCCGCTCGCTGCTCGAAGCCGACGTCGATTTCAAGGTCGCGAAAGACTTCCTGAACATCGTCAAAGAGCGGGCGCTGGGCGAAAAGGTAAAGACCCGCGCCCGCGAGCGCGGCGGGCGCAAGATCAAGGTCTCCCCGGGCGAGCACTTCGTCGGCATCTGCGAGCAGGAGCTCGTGAAGCTCATGGGCCCGGTCGACACCGAACTCGTGCGCAAGGACGGCGCGGTCTCGATCATGCTCGTCGGCCTCCAGGGCGTCGGCAAGACGACCATCGCGGCGAAGCTCGCTCGCTACCTCCAGAGCCAGGGAAAGCGCCCGCTGCTGGTGGCCGCCGACATCTACCGCCCCGCCGCGGTCGATCAGCTGAAGACGCTGGGCCGCTCGATCGACGTCCCCGTGCACAGCGGGAGCGAAGGCCAGCTCCCGCCGGAGATCTGCCGCGAAGCGCGCGAGCGCGCGCGCAACGAAAAGCTCAACGCGATCATCTACGACACCGCCGGCCGCCTCGCCGTCGACGATGAGTTGATGCAGGAGCTCGAGCAGATCGACGCCGCCGTCGAACCCGCCAACAAGCTCCTCGTCTGCGACTCGCTGATGGGTCGCGACGCCGTCTCCCACGCCGAAGCCTTCAGCGCCCGCCTCGACCTCGACGGCATCTGCATGACGAAGCTCGACGGCGACGCCCGCGGCGGTGCCGCGCTCTCCGTCAAGGCGATCACCGGCGTCCCGATCAAGTTCCTCGGCATGGGCGAGACGGTCGACCGTCTCGAGGAGTTCCGGCCCGAAGGCCTCGCCTCGCGCATCCTCGGCATGGGCGACATCGTCGGCCTGGTCAAGGACTTCGAAGAAGTCGTCGACGAACAGCAGGCCGAAGAAGACGCCGAGCGCATCCTCAAGGGGCAATTCACCCTCGACGATCTCATCACCCAGCTGCAGACCATCCAGAAGATGGGCCCGCTGAAGGAGATTTTCGCCAAGATGCCCGGCATGGGCGGCCTCGCCGATCAGGTCGACGAGGGCGAGCTGGTGAAGGTCAAGGCCATGGTCAGCTCGATGACCAGGGCCGAACGCCAGACCCCCGATCTCATCGACAAGAGCCGCGCCACCCGCATCGCCAGGGGCAGCGGCCGAAAGATCAAGGAAGTCACGGACCTGATCGGCCGCTTCGACCAGATGAAGGGCATGATGGCGATGCTCGGTCAGCAGAGTGGACTGATGGGAAAGATCCCCGGCATGGGAAAGCTCGCGGGCGGGATGCCTGGGATGGGCGGCGGCATGCCGGGAATGGCGGGAATGCCCGGCATGGGCGGCCCCGGGATGCCGGGAATGGACCCGATGGCGATGCTGGGGGGCCTCGGCGGGGGTGGCGGAGGTGGCGGCCGCACCAAGAAGCGCACCTCCAGCGCCGCCCGAAAGAAAAAGAACAAGCAGGCCAAGAAGTCGCGCCGGAAAGGGCGCAAGAAATAGAAGGAACCCCCTCCGTCCACGGGTTGTCTCCCTCAAACTACCCTCTCGCTCCCCAGCACCCCCGAGGGATCAACTCTGCCGTAGACCGTTCAATTTCCGCTCGAAGTTGCCGATTGGTGAGGGACCGATGAAGTGTCTTCTGCGAAGCGCCCGGGGGATGGGCCGCCTCGGCCTGTGGCTGGTGGCGCTGATTGCGTTTGTCTATTGCGGAATCGCCGCAACAGCGCCCACGACGGCGACGGCCGGCCGCCACGTCACCCTGCCCCGTCCCGCGGAGGCCGCGGAAGACGTCCACTTCTGGGTGCGGATCTACTCCGAGGTGCCGACCAGCGGTGGGTTGATCCACGATTCTCGTCATCTGGGCATCGTCTACGACCGCATCGAGATCCCGAAGGGTCTCTCTTCGCGATCGCGCGAGCGGTACACCGAGAAGGCGAAGTCGAAGTACCGCAAGATTCTCGACACCCTCGCGAGCGGAAAGCGCACCGGGCTTTCGAGCGAGGAACGCCGGGTGCTCGGGCTCTGGCCCTCGGGCACCACCAGCAGCGAATTCCGCAAGGCGCGCAGCCGCCTGCGCTTCCAACTCGGGCAGTCGGACCGGTTCCGCGCCGGCATCATCCGCTCGGGTCGCTGGCACGCGATGATCGACAAGGTCTTCGAAGAGCACGACCTGCCGCCTGAACTCGGCTCGCTCCCCCACGTCGAGAGTTCCTTCACTCCGTGGGCATATTCGCGTGTGGGCGCGGCGGGGTTGTGGCAGTTCACCCGTTCGACGGGGCGGCGATTCCTGCGCGTCGATCATGTGGTCGACGAACGTCTCGACCCCTTCCGCGCCACGGTGGCCGCCGCGCGCCTGTTGAAACAGAACCGCGAAGTCACGGGCAGCTGGCCGCTCGCGGTCACGGCCTACAACCACGGTGCGGCGGGAATGCGACGCGCGGCGCGCAAGCTCGGCACGAAGGACATCGTGACGATCAACCGCAAGTACAAGAGCCGCACCTTCGGCTTCGCATCGCGCAACTTCTACTTCTCGTTGCTGGCCGCCACCGAGGTGGCGCACAACCACGAGCGCTACTTCGGCAAGGTCACGGTCGATCAGCCGATCGATTACGAGTGGTTCGAGCTTCCCTTCTACACGACCCCGACCTCCCTCGCGGACGCCCTCGGCATCGAGCGCAGCACCCTCGAGACGTCGAACCCCGCCCTGCGCCCGACGGTGTGGCGGGGCGCCAAGTACATCCCGCGCAAGTTCCAGCTGCGCGTCCCGAGAGCGCAGCTCGCGCGGCCCGCGAAGGTGGCGATCGAATCGATCCCGCGCAACAAGCGCTACGCCGAGCAGACCCGCGACCTCGACTATCGCGTGCGCCGCGGCGATACCCTTTCGACCATCGCGCGCCGCTTCAAGGTCAGCGTGAGTGAGTTGGTGGCGATCAATGGCCTGCGCAGCCGACACCGCATCCGGGTGGGCCAGAAGCTGAAGCTTCCCGACCGCGGCGGAGTGCATCGCTCGCGCTCATCCAGCGCCGATTTCGCCACCGCCGACATCCCCGCTTCGGGCCGCTACACGGTGCGCCGCGGCGACACGATCTCGCGCATCGCGAAGCGATTCAATCTCTCCGAGGCGGAGATCCTCGCCGCCAACCGCCTGCGCAATCGCAACCGCATCTACGTCGGGCAGACGCTGCTGCTGCGCGGCGTCGAGCCCGTCGTGGCGACGATCGAGAAGGGAAAGGCCAAGCCGATCGTCGAACAGCCCCACCCCGACGCCGTGGCCACCCTTTCGAACCCGCCCAACCGACCGGCGGAGAGCCTGCTGCCGGTGCAGGGCGCCGCGCTGATCGAGACCGCGGCCGCCGATCAGTTGGCCGAAGAAGTGAGTCCGAGCGACCTGCCCGGCCTGCTCGCCGACCCGAGCGACTACGGCGTCGCGGCCGACAAGACGATCGAAGTCCAGGGCGCCGAAACCCTCGGCCACTACGCCGAATGGCTCGACATCCGCGCGAGTCGCCTGCGCCGGCTCAACGGCTTTTCCTACGGTCGCTCGATCGCGATCGGCCAGCGCATCAAGCTCGACCTCTCGCGCATCGACGCCAGCGTCTTCGAAGCGCGCCGCCAGGAGTACCACCGCAATCTCCAGGAGGCCTTCTTCGAGCGCTACGAGATCGAAGGCACGAAGACCCACGTGACCCGCCGCGGCGATTCGGTGTGGACCCTCTCGGAGAAGAAGTACCGCGTACCGCTCTGGCTGCTACGCCAGTACAACCCGGACGTCGACTTCGCCGCCCTGCAGAAGGGCACCAAGATCCAGGTGCCGATCCTCGAAGAGCGCGACAGCTGGAACCCCAGCACCCAGGTCGCGGATCAGCGGGCGAGCTGAGTTCGATCAGACCTGGAAGACGGTCTCGTCGGGCAGGCGCAGCGCGGTGAGCGGCCCGCCGTAGACGGCGCCGGTGTCGATGCCCACGCTGAACGGCAGGTTCCAGCGCACCTCGAAGTCTTCGGCCGGAGTGTGACCGTAGACGACGGTGACCGGCATGTTGTGCGGCAGGTCGCAGGTGCTGCGGTTCCAGAGGAAGTCTTCGACCTTGGCCTTGTGGAGCACGTAGCTGATGTCGCGTTCTCGCAAGAGACTGCGATTGATGCCGGCGTGGACGAAGAGGTAGTCGCCCTCGCGGTGGTAGAGCTTCAGGCTGAGCAGGAAGTCTTCGTGGGTCTTCGGCAGGCGGTACTTCTTGCGGTCGCTCTCCGCGAGGAAGCCATAGCTCTCGAGGGTGCGGTCGCCTCCGTTCATGAGAAACGCGTCGCCGCCGAAGTACGACTTGTCGGTCCAGCCGAGGAAGTCGAGGAACATCGACTCGTGGTTGCCGAGCAGGAAGACGCAGGGCCACTGCTTCTGCACCTCGATCAGCCGTTCGATCACCCCGAACGCATCGCGTCCGCGGTCGACGTAATCGCCGAGAAAGATCAGCCGGTCACCCTCACGCAGGGGCAAGTCGTCGAGGAGCTCCTCGAGCTTGTCCAACTCACCGTGAATGTCACCTATGGCGTAGAGCATGAGGTGTGCAATCCCCCCGGTGGCTCATCGGCCCTCAGAATGGACGACTTGACGCCTCGCGGCGTGGACGGGACGTCCAGGCGCGGTCCCTGTTAGAGCCACGGCAACAGGCAACGGTTACGCGAGCGGCCGCGTTTCGTCTGGGGAATTCCGTGTCCCGCGCTCAAATAGATAGATACGTCGAACGGCCTGGGCGCGTATCGTGTCTGAAATGACCTCGAACCCTCGAACGGTACCCGCCGAAGCAGCGGGCCCGGGCCGACGCCTCGCGGTGCTCGCGGCGCTCGCGATGGCGCTGATCCTATCCACGTCACCGGGGCGAGTCCGCGCACTCGAGATCGACGGCGTGCTTCCCAACTCGGTTGGTCTGCCCGAGGTCAACGTGGTGCTACGTCCCAGCGTTGGCGCGGCGCCCTACTCCGGTCTCGACTCGTTCGGGTTCGCGTTGACGAATCTGCGCTTGATCTACGACACCGGGGCCAGCGGCGTCATTCTCTTCGAGGGGCCCGCGTCGGCGCTCACGATTCCCGAGGCCCAGTTCATGGGGACGCCGATCGTCTTCACCGACGTCGGCGTCGGGGGCACTACGACATTCGACGTCTCGGATCCGACGCACCTGAGCCTTGGGAACTTCACGCAGGATCCCCCGGCCCCCTACACGTCGGATGCCGACTATCCGCGCGAGAACGCCGGCCTACGGCTGCAGCTCGGGCCACCCGGTTCGGCGGCGCTCTTTCTCGCCGACACGTCCCAGCTCGGCATCGTGGGCATGCCGGCCTTCGACGATCGGGTCTCCGTGATCGATCCCAAACGCGCTGAAGTGTCGATCGACGAACTCACGATCGAGGACACCATCCATACCTACGTCTACGATCCCGCGGTGGCGCCCGAAGAAGGGCCGGGCATCGTGACACCGGATCTGCGCGTCGAACTCACGATGAAGGCCTTCGATCGCTTCACCCAGACCACGCCCACCGGCGCAACCGGCCCGACCCTGAGCGAGAATCCCTTCATCGGCCCCGATCCCCTCGCCGAGCTGGAAGGGGTGACTCCACTCCCCACCACGCCACCCGGCATCAAGTTGACCCGAGGCGGCAGTACCGTGGAGGGCACCTTTCTGCTCGATACCGGTGCCCAGATCAGTTCGATCTCGAGCGCGATGGCCCTCAGCCTGGGCGTGCGTTATTGGCAACCGGGGGACCCGGGCTACGACCCGGGCACGCCGGCCACCCTCGTGAACGACGCCGACGGTTCGCTCGTCGCGAACCAGTTCACCGTCGACATCGGCGGCATCGGTGGCACCGTCACCATTGCGGGCTTCAACGCCGATTCACTGCTGGTGCGGACCCTCGAAGGCAATCCCCTGGTCGACGGCGATCCGAATCATCTGCTCTTCCCGTCGGCGCCGGTCTACGTCCATGACATCGAGTTGATGGACCCGGTCACGATGGACACCTTCACCTTCGACGGCATCCTCGGAACGAACTACCTGTTCGGCAGCGGCAACCTGTTGGCGCTCTCGGGGTTCGAGGTGCCATTCCGCGAGGGTCCGTTCGAACTCCTCGTCCTCGACTTCGATTCGTCGCCCCCGACCCTCGGGCTCGTGCTCCCGCCATCGGTTCCGATTCCACTCCTCGTCCCGTTGGCGAGTGCGGCGCTGATTGGAATCGCGGGGGTTCGGCAGTTGCGGTCGGCGAACGCTTGATCGAACCCGAGACTGGCCCTCGATCAAGCGACGCGCCCCCGCGATCGATACCGCGCCAAAGGCTCGCACCCCGCCCGCAGCCCAAGCGCGAACTCGAGCTCGTCTGGCGCCGAACCCGTAACGCTGACCGTCCCTCCATGCACCCCTCGCAGATGGTGGAAAGCGCACAGCGTCGTCAGATTCTCGGGTTCATCGCCCCCACCCGCCGACCTGAACCGGATGTGATGCACGTGAAGGTTCCTCTGCGACGTGCACCCCGGGAACACACACCGCCAGTCGTCTCGATCGAGCACCTCTCGATACTTCCGACTGATGTTCTTCTTCAACCACGGATCGTCCACATCCCAACCGTCGAGTACGTGAGCGAGCATGGCCTCGAACCCCTCCGCTTCGCTCGGTAGTCGCCCCGAATCCCGCTCGATCGCCCTCCTCACCGTGCAGAGCACCGCCCGAAACAGCTTCACAACGTCGCTGGCCGCCTCGAACGAGATCCGGATGGGCTCTCCGAAACGCCTGGGTCGCGCACACTTCTGGCGGTCCGGGTCTTCTTCCTCAGCGTGCGGCGAGGCGAACCAGGCCGGATCTTCCCGGTGGCGTTCGTAGACCTCTGGATCCGTGTCCCGCAGGAACTTCGCCTGCTCGACCGCCTCCTTCAGCCGCAGCCCCGTGACCCCATGCGCATACCGGACCCACTCCTCGCGCCAGCCTCCGTCGAAGTCACGATCGAGGAGAGGCGCCAGCGTATCGGCCTGACTCCAAGAGAGCGCCCCGTCCCGATACGCTTCCCGAAGCGGCGGGCACTGATCCCCCACCCGCTCGATCCGCAGCAATGCCCGTAGCTTGCTGGGCGACATCCCCAGCAACTCGCGGGCGAGCGCTGCCTTCGTGGGACGCTGACCACTCCACTCATACTCCGGTGCAGTCACCACGCGCACCAGGGCTGCGATCTGGGCATCGAGTCGCTGTTCGAGCCGGATTACCTGCCTCAGCCTTGCATCCAGCTCGAAGGCATCGGCCTCGTCGAGGCCTTCGACCAGTCGGGAAAGAAACGCGGGAACGGGTGGCAAGCCACCCTCGACCACAGCCGGAAGCCAGGAAAAGGCCTCGGCAGAGGGCGCGGCAGACGAGCAGCTGCGCGCGAACTGGAACCCGACGGGATCGTCACCCGCGTCGTCGTCCACCACCTCCAACTGCACCGGCAACGCTGCCAGCACCTCCGCCGTCACCCGCTCGAGCACCTCCCCCGCTGACAGCTCCACCCCCTCGATCCGACTCGCTTGCCTCTTCGTACGCTGCCACTTCATCGCCAGGCTGAACGGCACCGAGATCCGAACCCGAGTGTCCTTCTCCTCTTGTGCGCGCTCGATTGCACCCGTTTCGAGCGCACCCCGATCCACCGCACGCAGCTCCCCCTCGAGGGTCTTCACGCTCTGCTGCTCGGCGTACCCGATCCAACCACGCTCGTTCGCCGCTTCGACGGACCGCGCGAGCAACCTCACCTTGCTCCACGGCAATCGCCCCGAAGTCAGCGCACCACGCAGCTCCGGCAACTCGTCCAACCGTGCCCCCACGCAAGCCCAATCCTGAACCGAGCGCGCCGACGTTCCCAACCCCTCGCGCGCGTAGTCACCCAGACGCGCGTAACCCAGCCAGCTCCACCCCTGCGTCGACACGAACCGCGCCGCCACCCGAGCCAACGCTTCACGCAACGGCCCCTGCGCCCGCGCCAACCGAATCAGTTCGTCTTCGGCACGCTCTCTCGGCCCATCACCAACGGTCGCGAGTCGCGCGGTCCCCGCTGCTCCACTCATGACGCGAACATGCAGCACGACCGTGACGGATCAGGTCACACCTCGCCAAGAGAACACCGAACCGTGCGTTCTCCGACATCATCGTGAACGCCCGGCAACGTGCGCACAGGCCGCCCGCGCCAATCGAGACAATTCAAGTTCGGTAAGCGGAATGCCTACCCCAGTAGGCCAATCCTCAGTCAGACTCGGCATCCTCGAGATACAAAACGACGATGTCTTCGTAGTCGCGCATGGCGCCGATCACTCGGTCCGCGACGCGATGCTTCTCCCGCATCAGTGCGTTGACCTCTGCGATGCCGGCGCGGTTCGAACGATCCCTGACGGCGTAGTGGTGACGGACCTCTCCGCGCTCCACCGTCACACGGCCCGCGCGACGCGCCGCTTCGACCCACGCCTTGCCGCTCGAGCCACGCACCAGGATCCCACCGGGAGCATTGACGACCCAGATTCGGGTGGCGAACTCTTCGCCGTCGATCTCGCTCCGGATCACGACCTCGCCGAGCTCGGAGACCACCACCAGGGCGATCGGAAGCGAGAGGAGCGCGCAAGCGGCGATCACCACGGTTCGAACGATCGGATCTCCATCCCTTGTCCATCAACTGGATTCAAATCCAATCGATCGGACGAGCCACAGAGCGGTCGCCCCCTACTTGCCGCTCGTCCCCGGAACTCCTCGCGGCACGACGTGCACTGCGTCGCAGCCCTCGGTGGAATCGGCGCGGGAGGGCAGATGCCTTGCGAGACGCGGTAGCGCTGATCCACCCGGGTCAGCGTTCCTTCGATGCGAAGGGGCGAGCCCGGTGGATGCACAGGTGGCAGATCGCCCGCGAAGACGTCGACGAGATCGCTCGATTCGAAGTCGAAGTACCGGAAGGTCACCTCGTCTTCGTCGACGTCGACCAGTTCGCCGCCCGCACGCAGACGAATCCCCGTCGCCTCATCTGCGTCGCTCACGAGCTGATCCGGCACGAGAACGATGAGCACGGGCTCGAGCCCCTCGTATTCGACGGGCCGCGCCGGCGAGAAGGTCTGCCCAAGCGTTTCAATGATGAAATCGTCAACGGGGTAGCTCCTCTCACACCGGGGCAGTGCGAACGAACAGGCTACACGGGCCTACGCGAGTCTGCGACGGACGAACAGCGCGTAGGCGACGGTCAGGCTCACGACGACCATCTCGCCGCTGTCCTCGAAGGTCGCGAGCACCTGCGCGAGGGTGCGGCCGTACGCGAGCGCCATGCGATCGATCATGTCCACGACACCGACGAAGAAGGCCAGGGCAAGCAACAACGCCACGAAGCCCAGAGCCCACTTGCGATGCTCGCCGCTGCTCCGCATGAAGCCGATGCCGACTACGCCGGAGAGCGCGCCCGCATAGATCGCGTACACGACCAGTTCACCGAGATCTTGGGGGCGCAGCGCCTGATCCGCCCCCTCCCCTCCCGGGATCCCACCCGCGATGCATTCGCCGAGTCGCTCGTGTATCTGCATCGAATCATCGATGAGGGCGACCGCATACACGATGGCCCATGCGAGGTAGACGGGTTGTCGAACCGATCGGTAGACACGCGCGAGCAGGGCCACGATCACGACGAACTTCAGGTAATTGACCGCCTCGGGGATCGCCCAGTCGTTCGTGATCGTGAGATTGCGGTAGAGCCAATACCCGAAGAGATCGATGAACTCCTCCTTGAAGGCGAACTTCACGCCGTGAACGATCACGAAGAACACGTCGAGGGCGACGAGGGCGCAAGCGACCGTGACGACACGACGATCAGTGAGTTCCGTGAGCTTCACGCTCCTTCGCCGAGCCCGACTTCGTCTGCGTCCGTATTCGCCAGCTGGCCACACGCGGCGGCGATATCGGTCCCGCGACTTCGTCGCAGCGTCACCCGCATCCCGTGCTCGTGGACGCGCGCGGCGAAGCGATCCATCACCTCCTGCTTCGGCGCGCGGTAGCGGCTTCCCGGATGGGGATTGGCGGGAATCAGGTTGATCTTGCACGGAATGCCGCGGAGCAGCCCGGGCAGGCGATCGGCATCTTCGAGGCTGTCGTTCATGCCCTCGATCAGCGTGTACTCGAAGAACACCGGGCGCTTCTTCGTCACGTTGGGATTGCTGCGGAGTGTGTCGAGCAATACCTCGAGCGGGAACTTCTTGTTGATCGGCACCAGGACGTCGCGCACCTCGTCGGTCGTGGCGTGGAGCGAGACCGCGAGGTTGATCGGGCCGATCTCGACGAGATCCGGGATGCGCGGCACCACCCCCGCCGTCGAAACGGTGATGCGACGGGGTGCGAGGGCCATCCCGCGCGGGTCGGTCATGATGCGGATCGCCTCTTCGACCGCGGGCAGATTCAGCAGCGGCTCTCCCATGCCCATGAAGACGATGTTGCTGATCTCGCCGTCTTCTTCGTCGAGGCAGGTTCGCGCGCGACACACCTGATCGACGATCTCCGCCGTCGTGAGGTTGCGCGTCAGCCCCATCGTCCCCGTCGCGCAGAAGTCGCAGGCCAGCGGGCACCCCACCTGGGTCGAGATACACAGCGTATTGCGCCTCGCTTCGGGAATGATCACCGCTTCGATGCGATGTCCATCGTGCGTGGTGAGCGCGAGCTTCTGCGTACCGTCGACCGAGCGCTCGGCCTTCACGATCTCGACGGCCCGGGTCGCGTAGCGTTCGGCGAGGGCGTCGCGCAGATCGAGGGAGAGATCCGTCATCAGGTTGAAATCGTCGACGTCGCGCTGGTACATCCACGCCATCACCTGGTTGGCACGATAGGCGGGGATGCCCTCTTCGACGAAGCGCGCGCGCAGCGACTCGAGGCCGTGGTCTTTCAGGTTGGCCGTCGCGCTCACGTCGTCACCCGCGCGTAGTCGAAGAAGTGCATGTCGCGACCGTCTTCCCGCCAGTCGCGCTCGTAGGAGGTCATGATGCGGCCGGGCACTTCCCGCACCCAGGGTTCCGGGGCATAGACGTTCTCGAGCAGCGGTTCGCCGTTCAGCACTTCGTCGATCTGCTCGGCATAGACGCGGTCGTCCGTGGCCACACGGAGCAGCCCACCGGGTTCGAGCGCCACCGCCGCCTGCCGAACGAACTCCGGCTGGAACAAACGCCTGTGCGCATGCGCCGCTTTGGGCCACGGATCGGAGAAATTGATCCACACCGTGTGCACACTGCCTTCGGGCACGCAGTCGCCCAGCACCGCTTCGCCCTTTCCCGCCAGGAGACGCACATTCTCGAGTTCGGCGCGCGCGACCTTGCGCGCCATCTTCAGCACCCGCTTCCACGAAACCTCGACCCCGAGAAAGGCCAGCTCGGGATGCTTCGCCGCGAGTTCGAGCAGGAACTCGCCGCGCCCGAAGCCGATCTCCACGACCAGCGGAAACGGAGGTTCCCACTCCGGTGCGAAGAGGGAATGCACGCCGAACTCGTAGGCGTCGGCCATGCTGCGGCGCCAGTCGGTGCCGGGGATGTCGTACTTGAGCGTTCGCGACATCGCAGCTACCGCCGACGTCGCCTTTGCTGCACGTAGTCGACCATCATGAACGAACCGATCTGGCTCGGCTGCGTGTAGAAGGCGCGGCCGTGGTTGATCTGGGTCATGCGCTCGACGAAGCCCACGAGCTCGGGGGCGTCGTCGAGCATGAAGGTATTGATCGTGATCCCGCGCCGGGTCACGCGACGCACGGTGGCGAGGGTCGCCGCGACCGCATGCGGCGACACGCCACCGAGGCCGTTCGGCCATTCGACGCGGAGTTCGCCTTCATCGAGGTACGCCGTCGGCTGTCCGTCGGTGATCACGAGGATCTGCGGCGACGAACAAGGCTTCTTGCGGATCAACTCCTCCGCCACCATCAACCCGCCCTGCAAGTTCGTGAACGGATCCCCCATGTCCCAGCACACTTCGGGCAGCTCACCGATCGGGATCTCCTTCGCTCGGGTCGAGAAGCCGACCACGGCGAAGTGATCGCGCGGATAGCGGGTGCGGATCAGGTGATCGAGGGCCAGGGCCACGCGCTTGGCCGCGGGAAAGCGTCCCGCCCAGGACATCGACCACGAGAGATCGAGCAGCAGGATCGTCGTGGTCTGGGTGGCGCAATCGGTCTCTCGCACCTCGAAGTCCTCGACGTCGAGGGAGACGTTCGCGCCGGCCGCCGGAAGCCCCTCGGCCACGCGGCGCTTCACGCCGTTCAACACCGTCTTCACGATGTCGAGATCCATCGGATCGCCGTATTCCCAGGGACGCGTTTCGTCGGGGCGCGGCATCGCGACTCCGCGTTCGGCCGAGTCGTGTTCGCCCGCGCGGTCGCGCTTCAGCATTCCGTAGATGTCGGCGAGCGCGGAGGCGCCCATCTGTCGGATCGCCCGCGGCGTCAGCTGGAGATCGTCGCCCTCGCCGCGCAGGAAACCCTCGTCGCGCATCTGGTTCTCGAGACCCTGGATCAGGATCAGCGACTCGGCAGCTTCGTCGCCCAGCAGTTCCGAGAGCGCCTCGGGTGAGAGGCCCTTGAGATCCCCCGAAGCGAGCTGCTGCATCAGCTGCTCCATCTGCTCGATGCGCTGGCGGATCTCCTGCGCCTGTTCGTAATCCGCCATCTCTTCGCCGCGGAAGCGCCCGCCGCGTTCCTGCATGAACTCTTCGAGTTGTTGCATCGCTTCGAGTTCTTCGAGCAGCTCGGCGAAGTCGCGCGCGGCCTGTTCGTCCTGGAATTCGTAGTCGCGGAAATCCTCGATCTGTTCGGACGTGCGCTGGCGCTCGCGGTGTCGGCGATCGAGGAAGTCGTTCATCGCGGAGGATTCGAAGCCCTGCTCGCGCTGGAGCGTCTCCTGCTCGCGGTCGAGGATCTCGTCGAGGCGCTCCTGCATCTCGGGCAGCGCCTCGTCGAGGTCGAACTGGTTGTAGAGATCGCGCATGGCTTCGCGCAGCTCGTGCTGCAGTTCGTCGAGCCCCATCACGCGCATGTTCAGGCCCGCGAGTTCGAAGCCCATGCGCTGCATCCACTCCATCGCTTCGCGCGCGGAAAGCCCCTCCATCATGAGCTCGCTCATGGCGTCGAGCGCGCTCTTCGCGTCGAGGCTGAATTCCTTCTGGGTGCCATCCCAGCGGCTGTAGCGATAGGTGAACACGCCTGTTCCTATTCCTGAAGCCGCCCGAAGCGCGTCGCGCCTTCGAGTTGGGCCTTGTTGAGGCGATTGGCGAGGTGGAGCCCTTCGAGCACGAACTCGATGGCGCTCGCCATGCGCGCCTCGGAATCACCGCCCGCGAGCGACACGGCCAGTTCGCGCAGGCCCGCGATCTCGTCGAGCCCTTCGAGGTAGCTCGCCGACTCCTGGGCCGCGGACACCTCGACCTGCCAACCCTGGTCGAAGGCCTCGACGATCGGCTTCACCTGTTCTTCCTGCACGCGCTCCTCGAACACGACGCGCACGGCGCGCTGCATGAGATCGGCGAGCACTTCGTCTTCCGTGCGCTCGACCCCGGCGTACTCGAGTTCGATCTTGCCCCGGCTGGAAGCCAGCATCGAAGGCAGATCGGTGATGCGCGGAACCGCTTCGGGCTCTCCCAGCAGCAGCGCCCGGCGCACCGCATTGGCGACGAGGGTTTCGTAGTTGGCGATCGTCATGCGCACGCTGACGCCCGAGGACTGACTCACGTCGGCGCTGCTGCGCGCCTGGAAGGTCAGCTCGGCCACCACGTCCTGCATGATGTCGGGCACGTGCACCGCGGCTTCGCCGAGATGCGGAAGCTCGGCTTCCTGGTTCGCCACCGCCACTTCGAGCTCGCGCTTCCTGGGATAGTGGGTGCGGATCTGTGCCGCGTAGCGGTCCTTCAGCGGCGTGATGATGCGACCGCGACTCGTGTAGTCCTCGGGGTTCGCGCTCGCGACCACGAGCACGTCGATCGGCAGGCGCACGCGATAGCCCTTCACCTGGATGTCGCGCTCTTCCATCACGTTGAACAGGCCGACCTGCACCTTCTCCGTGAGGTCGGGCAGTTCGTTGATGCAGAAGATGCCGCGATGGGTGCGCGGCAGCAGGCCGAAGTGCAGGGTGTACTCGTCCGAGAGGTGGTGCCCCTCTGCCACCTTGATCGGATCGACGTCGCCAATCAGATCCGCGATCGAGGTATCGGGGGTCGCGAGCTTCTCGCCGTAGCGATCCTCGCGGTGCAACCAGGCGATCTCCGTATCGTCGCCGTCGCGCTCGACCTTCTCGCGCGCATAGGCGGAAATGGGATCGAACGGATCGTCGTGGATCTCGCTACCCGCCACCTCGGGGATCCACTCGTCGAGCAGCCCCACGATCGAGCGGATCATGCGCGTCTTCGCCTGCCCGCGTTCGCCGAGGAAGATCACGTCGTGGCCGCAGAGCAATGCGTTCTCGAGGGCCGGGATCACCGTGTCCTCGTAACCCACGATGCCCTGGAAGATCGGCTTCCCCTCGCGCATGCATCGCTGGAGATTGGCGCGCAATTCGTCGCGCAGGCTGCGGTGCGAATAACCCTGGCCGCGCAGATCACCCAGACGGGTGATGGCCGGGGGGGAACTCTTCGGCATGGGACCTCCGGTGGGGTGGGATTCGAGGTCGCGCACGCGGTCGCGCCCTCGGGCGGACTCTCGACACTCTCGACCTGCGGACAACCCGCGAGTTCCCCGTGAACCCGCCCGAAGCGCTACGACGACGATTCCGTCTGCAGCAGGTCGAGATCGTCGAAGTTACCGGACTTACGGAGGGTTTCCACGACGTGGCGGATCACGAGCATGACTGATCCGTCGATCGTCACGTTGTCGACGATCGGGATGTCGTAGCGGTCGGCGAGCTCCAGGAAGTGCTCCTGGATCTTCAGGATGGAGTCGAAATTCTCGACGTAGCGCGCCGGGTCGCGGTGCTTCTGGCGCTTGCCCCGGGCGACGAAGTGGTTGCGAAAGCTCTCCTCGTCCATCCGCGCGACCACCAGGTAGATGATGTGGGCGTTGGCCTTGTAGGCGTCGAGGTCGATCATGCCCGGGACGAGGGACACGCCGTCGAGCACGAGGCTCGTGCTCTCCTCGATCGCGCGCTCGATCATGCCCCGCACCCCCACCGAGACGACCGAGGCCTGGGAGATGAAGCCGCCGACGATGCGATCTTCCTCGTCGTCCATCCCCTCGGCGACGGGTAGATCGTGGTGCGCGTCGAAGGACGACGCGTGGATCTGCGGCATCAGATCGTTCGAGAGCATGAGCCGCATGACCTGGCGGATCGAATCGGTCGACAGCACGCGCCGGATGCCCAGGCGTCGCGCGACCTCGAGGGCGAGAGAGGTCTTCCCGACCCCGGTGCTGCCACCGAGCAGGATGATGACCGGCCTCTGAGGCTCCTGGAATTCGCGCCAGATCAGGTAGCGCGAGGCCGCTCGCGGACCGAAGCGCCGAAGCATGGTGTCGTGGGCGAGCCGACGAAGTTCGTGTCGCGTGATCTGCCGGCGACCCTGGCGCAGCAACCCGATCTCGATTTCGCGCGCGACATCGTGGGCGTCGCTCGGATCGATCGAGGCCGCGAGGAGCGACTGCGCGAGCACGCCCTTCGAGAAGGGTTCGGATTCTTCGGGGCCACCGACCTGGATGCCGCCGGGGATCGGAATCGGCGGTTGATGATCACCGAGCACGTCTTCGCTCAGGATCTCGCTCACGAGCTTCGCGAGTTCGCTGCGCTGCACCACGCCGCGCTCGCGGGTGCGATCGCGCACGAGGTTCGCCGTGGTGAAGGCCTCGTCGAAGCTCACACCGCGGGCCATCAGCGAGTGGACCATGATCCCCCGCATGAACGGGCGGCGACCCGCGTCGTCCTCGACGAGGATTCGCGAATCGCGATCTCCCCCAGGGGAATCGCCCGTCGTTCCGCCCTTCTCCTTCGGATCCGACATGCGGGGCACCCTACCGCAGCCCGAGGCCCGGATCCGCTCCGCGCCGGTGAGTCCGGATCAGGCTTCTGCGGATGCGCAACTTCTCGTGGAAAACCCCGATTCGACTCGATTCGTTTGCCTCAACCGCTACATTTCGCTGAACAAATGGGTTGACTTCGAGGGTTTCTCGGTTTTAGCTGGAGGAGCGCTTTCCGTTTCCGTTCGAGAAGCGGGATTTGCAAGAACTTTTGCGCCAACCAAACGCAAGTTCGATCCATCGAGCATCGCGTATCGAAAGGGGCTGCAACGAGCGATTCGAATGACGACATCGTGAGCCACGAACAGCGTTTCGTCGTGTGGGGATTCGATTCGAGCCAAGCCCGTAGCAACGAGAACCAACGAACGAAGAAGCACAACCTGCCAACCGCAACTTGCAAGTAGTCAAGTGAGAGGAAACGAGATGGACACCCCCGCACAGAGCCACTCGATCGATCCGAACCACGACGGCCGAGAGAAGAGCAAGCAGAACGGAGAACCGGGCGATCTCTATCGCACCAAGGAAGTCGTTCAGATCCTCGGCATCTCACGACGCCAGTTGCAGTACTGGGCGCAGACCGACCTCGTCGTCCCCTCGGTGAAAACCCGGGGCGGCCACCACCGCTACACATTCCAGGATCTCGTCGCACTCAAGGCCACCAAGCGCTTGATCGACGCCGGTGTCTCGGTACAGCGCATTCGCTCGAGCATTCGCGCGCTGCGGGACATCCTCCCCAACATCGAACGCCCCCTCGCCGAACTGGTGCTCGTCGCCACCGGCGAGGTCGTCCTCGTCTTCCTCGAGAACACCGCCTTCGAAGCCGTCTCCGGGCAGGAGTGGATCTTCGAGGTCGCCGACTTCAAGCGCGAAGTCGACACGTGGAAGAGTGAGACTCGCGTCGAACCCGCACGACGCGCCCGCACCGCGCGCAGGGCACAGAGCTTCAGCCAGACCGCGTAGACCGTATCGACTGCAGATCACCCCCCTCCCCCGCCCAACAAGGCAACCCGACCAGCAAGCAACGAACCGAAAGACCAGAGAAACGGGAGCCAACAACCGAATACGGGCAAGCCTTCTCTCGCGAACCGCGAATCGGGAGGAGGAACGAAGGGCACAGCACAGTCCTTCGGCGTAGGGGGGTACGCCATGCGGGTCATTGCAGTCGTCAACCAGAAGGGTGGTTGTGGAAAGACGACCACCACGGTCAATCTCGCCGGTGCGCTTGCGGCCGACGGGTCGCGGGTCCTGGTGGTCGATCTCGACCCACAGGCCCACGCGACGCTGGCGCTCGGGATCGATCCCGAGGAACTCGACCAGAATCTCTACGAGATCCTCGCCGAGCCCGCAGGGGTGCGACGCCTCGAAGAGGTGATCATCAGCGCGAGCGATGGGCTCGATCTCGCGCCTTCGAGCATCGTGCTCTCGGCCCTCGAGCAGAAGCTCGCGGCCGAAAGGCACGACTCGCGCACCGAGCGGCTGTCCGTCGCCCTCGACAATCTGCCGCCCTACTACGACTACGTCTTGATCGACTGCCCGCCGAACGTCGGGCTGCTCACCTTCAACGCGTTGCGGGCCGCGCGTGAAGTCATCATTCCCCTCGAGATGAGCTTCTTTGCCGTCGACGGCGTACAGAAGCTGCTCGAGACGGTGGCGCTGCTCAACGATCGGATCGGCCACGACGTGTCGGTGCGCATCCTGCCGACCTTGTACGACGGACGCACCCGCTACGCGCGCCAGACGCTGGGCGACGTGCGCGAGCTGTTCAAGGATCTCTGCTTCGACACGGTCATCCGCAACAACGTGAAGCTGCGGGAAGCAGCGCGCGCCGGGAAGCCGATTGCCCGCTTCGCATCGAGCGCCAACGGCGCGCGCGACTACGCGGCGCTGGCCATCGAAGTCGAAGCCAGTCCGCCGCCAGCCATCCGCAACGACATCCCGCGCGAAGAGAAGGAGACGGTGGGCGGCGATTCGACGCGTGAGGTCGTCGTGCGCTACCGCGACGCCCAGGCGGGAGAGGTGCGCATCGCCGGCGACTTCAACGGCTGGATCCCCGACAAGGGGGTGCGCTCGATGATCGAGAGCGAGGGCGAAACGCGGATCTGGACCAAGATCCTCTATCTGCCGCCGGGCACCTATCAGTACCGCTACGTGGTCGACGGTGAGTGGTTCCGCGATCCCGACAACACCGACTTCGTTCCCACGGCTGCGGGCCAGGAGAACTCGGTCCTCGTCGTTCGCTGACGACTCGAGTACGGAGCCGCCGTGCCGCGCGATCTATCCGACGTACTGCACTACTTCATGCCGGAACTCGAACGTCCGGATGACGTGGCCACCCCGCCGCCCGAGCCGAGCGCGCATCCTCCCGAGGCGACCTCCGAGGCGGATGCGCTGTTGCCCCTGGCCAGCGTGCCGATCGCGGATCGCGACATGCTGCGCGCCGGCCTGGTCGCGAGCCTGGCCGAAGAGGTCGGCGAACTCGGTGGACGCACGATCCTCGTCACCCCCGATACCGCGAACGCGCGCGGTCTCTTCACGGGGGATACCGCGACCGAAGTCGAGGTGGCCGAGGTCGGCTCACTCCACGAACTGGCGAGCATTGCCGTCGAGCGGGCCGAGGGCTTGAAGCAGGCCGACGCCGTCGATGGCGTGGTGATCGCGCGCATCCCGCCGGAGTGGCTCGACGCGGCCGAGATGCCCGGCGAACTGCTCGACTGGCTTCTGCTCTTCACCTCGACCCACGAACGCAACCTGTGCGATGCGTTCGCTCTGGCCAGCCGGGTGCTGCGCGAGAACCCGGAGGCCGAGATCGGCGTCGCGGTGCACGGGGCCGCCGGCCGCCGCGAGGGGGAAGCGGCCTTCGGCGTGCTGGCCCGCAGCGTCGAGCAGAGGCTCGGGCGCTCGCTGGTGAACTACGGCCTGCTGCTCGAGGACCTCGACGTCTACCGCTCCCTGGCCGCCCGCCAGGCGATCGGGCGCGCTCACCCCGACTCCCCCGCCCGCGCCGCCCTGCGCGAAGCCGCCAAGCTGGTGTTCGAGCGCGCACGCAAGACAGCGTTTCACTAGCGGGGACTCGCGCGGACCTGCGCGTCATCTGCGCATCGCCGAAGTCCGCTGCCGATACGCGACTAAGCCGCGAACCCTCTGCGGTGCCAGCGATTTTCCCCGTTTCCGGACGCGCTGCTGGGCACCGCCCCAGAAACAAATTCCGTCACCGCTGACATTTTTCGACACCGATCGACGAAATCGGCCACTTCCCAAATGAGGCGTGCTCCGACCGGAGCCCTCCTTTCGAGCCAACGGCTCGACCTGGGATGAGATGAAGTGGAACGCCGCGTGACTGGGACTCGCGCTCGCGGCGATCGCGGAACAGTGGATTGGGATTGGGAAGGGGGAGACGATGGCAGCTCCTGAGATGAATGATGTAGCCGCGCTGGCCGACGAGGAACTCGTCAACCTGATCAGCGCCGGCGATCACGAGGCCTTCTCGGCCCTCTACGATCGCTATTTCAAGCGGATCTATCACTTCGTCGACAAGCGGATGAACAACATCGCCGACGTCGAAGAGACGGTGCAGGAAGTCTTCGTCAACGTCTTCTCCTCCGTCGACTCCTACCGGCGGGAAGCGCCCTTCGCCGCGTGGATCTTCGGCGTGACCCGCCGAACCATCGCGTCGCGCTTCAAGAAGAAGCGCCACCCGACCGTGCCCCTCGAAGACGAGGAGGGCGAGTCGGCAGCGAGTGAATTCGCCAGCTCGGCCGTGGTGCCGAGCGCGATCGAAAGCATCGAGTACAAGCAGCGGGTGGCCAGCATCGATCGTCTGGTGAATCAGAAGCTCACCCGCGAACAGCAGGTGCTCTTCCAACTCCACCACCTCGAGAATCGACCGATCCAGGAGATCGCGAACACCCTCGGCAAGAGCGAGAACGCGATCAAATCGAATCTCTACCGCGCGCGAAAGATCCTGCTGGCACGCTGATCGGAACGTGGGCGGGCTTGCTAGCGTACGCGTCCATGACGGACTCGAGTGCAGCACGATCCCCCGAACCCCTCGGCCTGCTCACTACAGCGTGTGACGTCGCCGATCTCTTTCCGAAGGCCGACGGCCTGCGGACGGAGTTCAGCAGCCGCGGTGATCGCGTGACCTGCCGCGTGGCGCTTCCCACCGCGGCCTCCGCGGCGGTGCCGGTCGTCGTCGTGGTCGGCGCAGCCGGAAGTCGGAGCGACGACGGTTCTCTCGAATTCGCGAGCGCCTTGCCGGAACGCGGCATCGCCGTCGCGACCCTCGACCTCTCCCTTCACGGCGCACGCAGCAGCCCGAAGTTCAGCGAGCGCCTGGTCGGGGCACTCGCGACCGACGATGCGCTGGACGACAACGCACGCGCCCTGGTTCAGGAGTTCGCGCAGCAGTCGCGCGGTGATCTCGCTCGCGCGGTCGAGGCCCTGGCCTCGCAACCCTCGATCGATGGCGATCGGATCGGCCTGCTGGGGAACGGAGTCGGAGCCAACCTGGTAGCCCAGGTGGCCTCCGAGGTCGCGGGTGTTCGCGCGATCGCTCTCTTCGCGCGATCGGCGCCCGTCGATCCCGAGTTCGAAGCCGACGCGAACGTAGCTGCGCTCGCGAAGGACGCGCTCATCGAAGCACCGCACGCACCGGACGAAGCGGTGTGCGCCTGGTTCGAGACGCGTCTCACTTCGTAGTCGGCCAGGGCGAGAGCGGCTACGGCGCGCGCTCGATTGGGAGCCGCAGTGCGAGCAACGTCCCCGCTGTCACGAGCACCGGCAATAGCAGCAGGTTCAACCCCGGTACGAGGGCCGTCGCCATCGCCGCGCCGCCGAAGCCGAGCATCACGGGCAGGTGATCACCCAACCACGCTCGTCGCTTGCGAAACGAAACCTGCGCGCGGTCGAGGTGATACCCCGCGTAGTCGAGAGGCAGGAAGGTCGCGGTGAACAGCACGAGCAGTGGCGGCGCGATCAGTTGCCCGCCTGGAATCAGCACGCCTCCCAGCGAGATCAGGCCCGAGATCCCCACGAAGAAGACGAGGCGTTGGAATTCGTTCGTCATCGTGCGGCGTGCCTCGCCGACGATCGCCGCCCAGCCCGTTTCGTCGCTCTCGGCCACGCGACCCACGGCAATGCGCTCCACCCGCTGCGCGAGCAGATCGAGAAACGGCGCCGAAGCGAGGTTCGCCAGCAGGATCGCGGCGAGCAGCGCCACCGCCCAGATGCCCGCAAAGAGCACCCATCCCACGAGCCAGACGACCCCCTTCGCCGGCCCGAGCCACAGCCACTGGTACCAGGCCTCGACGTCGAACACCGGAAGCCAGCCGGTCGCGAGCTCGAAGACCGCGGCCGAGTTGAAGTAGAGCAGGCTCCCCGCGATCGCGAGGGCGAGGGTGCACAGCGCCATCGGCACGGAGGCCAGCGCCCACAGGCTGCGTTCGCGCACGAGCATCGAGAGCCCTTCGAAGGGAAGCCGCAGACCGCTCGCGAACCCCGACACGGGATGACTCGCCAGAGTGCGTCCCGCGCCGTCACTCTTCGTGAAGGGATCGCTCGTCAAAGCACGCCTCCTTCGGGGTCTTCAGAGCCGCGTGTGGCGCAGATCCGATTCGAGGATCGCCACGCAGCCGATCGCTTCCAACTGGTCGAGTACGCCGTGGATCACGTCGCGCTCGACGAGCACGCGCACGGCCACCCAACGGTCGTCGAGCAGGCGCGTCACCGTCGGCGAGCTGAAGCCGGGCGTGATGCGCGTGGCCTCTTCGAGCTTGTCGGCGGGGCAGTTGTATTCGAGGAGCGAGTAGCGCCGCGCGGCCAGCACGCCTTCGACGCGGCGCAGGAAGCGCTCGCACTCGGCCGTGTCACGCGGGCGATCGTTGCCGATCAAGACGGCTTCCGCTGCGCGCACCGGCCAGAGCTCGACGAGGTCGTTCTCGAGCAGGCTGTTTCCCGTCTCGACGATCTCGACGATGGCGTCGACCAGACCGAGCAACACCATCACCTCGACCGCACCCTCGATCGCGATCACGTGCACGTCGTCGACCCCTTCGCGCGCGAAGTAGTCGGCCGCGAGGTTCGCGAAGCTCGATCCCACCACCTTGCCGGAAAGATCGGCAGGCTTGCGGACTTCGCTGTCCTTGTGGGCCGCCACCGAAACGCGGCAGCGCCCGAAGCCGAGCTTGTGGTGCTCGACCACTTCGACGCGCTTCTCCGCCACCTGATCGCTGCCGGTGATCCCGAGATCGACCACGCCCTCGGCGACCAGCACCGGGATGTCCTGCACGTTCGAAAAGATGATGCGCGTGTCGGTATCGCTGCAGACGGAGAACAAGCGACGCCCCGACAGGCGGAAGCGGAGCCCCGCACCCTTCAGGATCTCGATGGCGTTGTCGCGCAGGCGGCCCTTCGACGGCACCGCGATACGCAGGCGTTCACTTCCCAACATCAGCGGTCTCCGGCGTCGCGCGAGCGAGCGGCTTTTTCCTCGAGCCCCGAAACCCCGGAGCGCGATGCGAGTTCGTCGAGCACCTCGTCGAGAGAGACCCCCGCCTGCGCGAGCAGCACCAGGGTGTGGAAGACGAGGTCGGCAGCTTCCTGCGCCGTGTGTCCGCGATCGTCGGCGGCCGCGGCTTCGATCAGCTCCGCAGCCTCTTCGCGCACTTTCGCCGCGATCGCCTCGTGGCCCCCATCGAAGAGGCTCGTGACGTAGCTCTTCTCGGGTCGAAGTCGCTTGCGCTCTTCGATCAACGCGAACAGCTCAGCCAGGACGTCGCGAGTCGATCGACCCGAGGCGTTGGGACGCTTGGCGTCACCCGAGGCGTTTTCGCTCATCGATCGACGGCTCCTGAACCGGCGCACGGCGAATGCAGACTGCGCACGCCGCGGCGAGGGTCGGGGCGCAAGCGGCCCGCACGGCGGCGGGATCATGTAGCCCGTTTCAGGAGCGATTTCATCTGCGCGAAACGCGCTGCACCACGGCATCGCCGGTAGCGCGGGCTTTTTCGATCACCACCTCGGGCTCGGGGATGCGATCGGCCATGTCGCGGAGCGCCGCGACGTCGCGCTCGACCTCTTCGGGGCGGTCGAGGTAATAGCTACCCGCGCAATACAGCGCCGCGATCAGCAGGCAGGCGCGCACGATCTTGTTCATCGTCGGGGACCTCCGTCGCCCGCGGAGCGGACGACGCGAGAGCAGAACCAACTCCCCTTCCCGCCCTATCTATCGGCACGAAAACCGGGCGACTGAGTTCCGGGGTCCGCGTGCGAAGCGCGTGCGCAGCGAAGCCGCACGGCGCCCTCCCCCGATGTGCAGTCACATGCACCCGCAGAGCAACTCAGTACGGTGTCCGCTCGGCGTCGTCCCACCACACCTGCATGGGCGCGAAGGCCTCGTCGATCTGCAGACGCGTCGAAGGAACGCGTCGCGCTTCGGGCCCGCGCGCGAGTTCCTCGTAGAAGAACCGGTCGTCGAAACCGATGCGCGCGGCGTCTTCCCGGGTATTTGCGTAGTAGATGTGATCGACGCGCGCCCAGTAGCTCGCGGCCAGGCACATGGGACAGGGCTCGCACGAGCTGTAGAGCACGCAACCCGAGAGGTCGTGGGTGCCCAGTGCCTTGCAGGCCGCGCGAATCGCGACGACTTCCGCATGGGCCGTCGGATCTGCGACCGACGTCACACAGTTCCATCCCTCGGAGACGATCTCTCCGTTGCGCGCAAGCAGCGCGCCGAAGGGTCCACCCGCCCTGCGACGAAGACCTTCGTGTGACAGTTCGATTGCGCGTTCGAGCAGCGATTGGTGATCCATCGCGCAAGCTTGACACGTGCTCTGGCGGCGTCCAATGCGGGCATCCGGTAGGGTCTGCGCCATGACGCCGCACGCCAAGCCTCGAGACATGCATCGACGAAGCCCCGGTTCCCTCATCATCGCAGCAGCGCTCGCCCTCGCGTTCGCGGCCACGGGTTGTTCGACGCTCGGTGGCTCGGCCGAAGGCGATGACGATCCCGGGCCGGTCGTCGCCAAACTCAATGGCCGCGACATCCGCCAGAGCGAACTCGACGATTGGCTCAAGAACGATTGGCTGCGCGGCATTTCAGACGATCAACAGCAGCTCTACCAGCTGCGCCGTGCCGGTCTGGACGGGGTGATCGACGACGAGTTGATCGCGAATGCCGCCGCGGCGGCGGGCCTCGACGAAGACGCCTACCTGGCGCGCGAGACCGCAGCCCTCGGCCCGGTGACCGAGCAGGAGATCAACGACTTCTACGCGCGCAACCGCGATCGAATCCAACCGCCGCAGCCGCTCGAAACCCTGCGCCCGCGCATCCGCGAGTTCCTCGAGGGCGACCGCACCGTTCGCGTGATGAACAACCTGCGCGAGAACGTCGAGATCGAAATCCTGCTCGAAGCACCGCCGCCGCCCCCGATCGTCCGCCACGAGCTTCCCGAAGGTGGCGCGAGCCGCGGCCCGACCGACGCCCCCATCACGATCGTCGAGTTCAGCGACTACCAATGCCCCTTCTGCAAACGCGCCGAGGCCACCCTCAAGCAGGTGGACGCGCTCTACCCGGGCAAGCTCCGCATCGTCTACCGCCACCTGCCCCTCGACTTCCACGAGAACGCGATGCCCGCCGCGGTCGCAGCCAACTGCGCGGGCGCACAGGATCGCTTCTGGGACTACCACGACCTGCTCTTCGAGAACCAGCGGGCCCTCGGCGAACGACAACTGCTCGGCTACGCGGATCAGCTCGGTCTGGATGCCGACGCCTTTCGCAGTTGCTTCGAAGACGAGGCCAGCGCTGCTCAGGTGAGCGAAGACATGGCGCTGGCACGACAGCTCGGAGCCACGGCGACCCCGACCTTCTTCATCAACGGCATCGAGCTGCGAGGCGCCCAGCCGCTGGAGATGTTCCGCCAGATCATCGACCGCGAACTCTCGGCGCGACCACAGACTCGATAGCCACTGCGCGCGTGCGCGCTTGACCCCCCGGTGTTCGGGGGGCACATTTCCCGGTGAATTCCCGCCAACCCAGAAAGCGAGGAAAACCCCATGTTTGGCCTTGGGCCGCTCGAACTCGGAATCATCCTCGCCATCGTCGTGGTGCTCTTCGGCGCCAAGCGCCTGCCCGAAATCGGCTCGGGCATCGGCAAGGCGATCAAGAACTTCAAGAGCGGCATCTCGGAACAGAGCGAGATCGACGTGACGCCCGAGAAGGAACAGGTCGACGAGGGCGAGTCGAAGACCTGAGGCGCGTGCCCCCGGCGCCCGCGCGCCGCGGTTCGAGCTTCAGTCGTTGGCGCTGAGCCGCACCGCCTCGGCGTCTTGCGGGGCTCCGGGCTCTGCGACCGGTGGCGGCGCGACGACGCCGTCGATTTCTGCCGCCGCCAGCTCGAAGTGGGCCGCGGCGTCGGGCAGGCGCTCGAAGATCGCCGCGAAGCGAATCGACTCGCCGGCGGGAATCTCGCTCCAGGCCAATTGGCTGATGGCCTGTGTGCGCAGTCCGCCGAGTTCGGCTGCCGGGAGCGTGCGCAGGGTGTCGAACTCGATGCCGCTGCCTGCGTGGGCAGTCGGCCAATCCGCGAGGGGACCGGCGTCGTCGAGCAGGCGCACTTCGATCGCGAGGTTAGGAGCCGCGGGCGCCGTCCCGGGGTTGAGCAGATCGCCGCTCACGACGTAGAGCGTGCCCATCCCGGCGGTTTCGACCCACTGCCCCTTCACGTTGGCCGCGCGCATCTCGCCAATCGAAACGAAGGCGGGAGCGCGCACACCCGGGTCGAAGATATCACGCAGGCCGAGCGCCACACCGAGGCCGATCGCAGCGCAGACCAGCGTCCAGGCCAGAGCGTTTCCGATGCGGCCGGCGGCGCTCATCGCCTTGTTTTCACCCAGCTTCGGCCAATCCTGGTCCGACATCGCGTCCTGGATGGCGTCGTCACCCGCGTCGGCTTGCGTTGGAGCGGAAAGCGCTGCGCCGAAGGGATCCTGCGGAGTACACGGCGCGTCGTTCGTCGCGCCGCCATCGCCGAAGAAGTCCCAGCTCTCGGGGTCTTCGATGTTCTCTTCTTCGCTCGCCGCGGAAGCGGCAGGAGCCTGGGGCGCGGCTTCCATCGGCGTGGTGGCCGGGTCGGGCTCCGCCAGGGCCGAGAAGTCTTCCACGCTGCCGAAGGCCTCCTCGCGCACGCCCTCGACGGTTTCGGGCATGGCGCTGTCGTCGGCCAACGGGATGCCGTCGTCCCCGTCGTCGTCGACCGCCTCGAAGGGCGAGTCGGGTTCGACGGCAATGCTCGACGACATCAGGTCGTTCGCGCTCATCTCGGACGGGTCGGCTTCCAACTCGGAAGCGCCGTCGGCGAAGTCGTCTTCCGCCAGATCGACATCGTCCTCGTCGTCATCGTCGTCGTCGTCGTCGGCCAGCTCGATCGACATATCGCTCGACGAATCGTGTCCCAACGCGTCGGCCGCGAAGCCCTCGCCCCCGACATCGTCCTCATCGTCGTCATAGTCCGGGAGATCTTCGTTGAACTCCCAGTCGTCCTCTTCGTCGTCGATGAAGTCCTCTTCATCGGTCGGTGCGACGGTCGCAGCAACGGTCTGGGCCGCCGCGGAATCCTCGGGGTGGGCGACCGAGAGGTCCCGGGTGGCGCCCGGGGTCGGCGTGGCGTCGCCGTGTACCGCCTCTTCGACGACTGCGTCGACCCCATCCGCCTGGCTCTGATCGGGGTGCTGCAGGAAGAAGGCGTGCTTGCAGCGCGAGCAGCGCACGCGGATTCCGCTATCGGGAATGCGAGCGGCATCGAGTTGGAAACGCGTCCCGCACTTTCGGCATTCAACGACCAAGGCCTGCTCCCGCGTGGTTGTCCTGCGTAGCTGCTGTGTGCTGTGTGCTAGCGTCGATTTCGAGAGCCCGGCGTTCTGCCAGGCTCGCCGGGCGCAGCGATGCGTTCTTTCTTCCCCGAAGTCGTCGGCCCCGACGACTTCGGACGTCGATGCGAAACTGCTGTTCCACGAGGCTGTTTCGGACGGACCCGCACATTGCTTGAGAATCGCCCGCTGCCCCCGCGGCCCCGAACCCGCTCGCCACTGAACACCGCTCCCCGCGACGACGACCCGTGCGGAAGCGCGGATGAATCGGGCGCGGGAGAGCCGGGCGACGGCCAGCGCTCGTAGGGAAAACCCGGCGTGTCATCGGTCACTTTGCAGCATGAGCCGAACGGAGCCCGCGGGCCGGGGGCGCTGCCTTCGCTGCTCGATTGCCGGTTGGTGATCGTCACCGGCAAGGGGGGCTGCGGGAAGACCACCGTCGCCACGGCCCTCGCCCTCGCCGCGGCCGAGGCCGGCAAGCGGGTGGCGCTGGCCGAGACCGGCCACGACGAGCACTGCCCGCAGCTGATCGATCCGGGCACGGCCTCGGTGGGCTACCAGGGGCGCGAACTGCGGCCCGGCCTCGAGGTGCTCCACATCCGCCCCTTCGACGCGCTGGTCGAGTACCTCGGGTTGCAGATCGGCATGCAAGCGCTCGTCGAGCGCGGCCTGCGACAACCCGCCTTCCAACAGCTACTCGCGGCCGCGCCCGGTTGGAGGGAGCTCATCACCCTGGGCAAGGTCTACTACATGGAATCCCTCGGGCGGGATGCCGCGCGCCCGGATTACGACCTCATCATCGTGGATGCCCCGGCGAGCGGACACGGGCTCACCTTCCTCGACGTTCCGCGGGTCGTGCAGGGCGCCATTCGCACGGGGCCCCTGCGGCGCAACGCGCACAACGTCGAGGCATTGATCAAGGATCCCGAGCGCACGCGGCTGTTGCCCGTGAGTCTCGCCGAAGAGCTTCCGGTCAACGAGACCGTCGAGTTGATCGAGCGCATCATCGAGCATGTCGGCGTGCCGATCGATCGCGCGGTGATGAATCGCGTCGCGCACTCACCGTTTGGAACCGCCGAAGACGCGCGGGATCTCGAGGCGCGCTTGAACGCCCTCGATGTGAACGCGACGGGTGGGGACTTCGAGGTGCTCCCCACGCCCGAAGTCATGGCGCAGTGCTGCGCCTGGCGACGCGAGCGCTTCGAGCTGAGTTCGCGCTACGTCGATCAGCTCGCCGAGCGCACCCGACTTCCGCTGGTCGAAGTGCGCGAACGACTCGGCGGCATCGAAGGACCTGAAACCCTGCTCGAAATCGGCCGTCAGCTGATCGGGCGCAATGAGGGCGGCGCCGATGCGGCTGGGAGTCCGCAGTGAGCGAAGCCGTCACGCCCGAATCGATCCTGCGCTCCCACCGCATCGTGGTGTGCGTCGGCACCGGTGGCGTCGGGAAGACGACGGTTTCTGCGGCCTTCGGGCTACTCGCCGCGCGCAGCGGGCTGCGCACCCTCGTGCTGACGATCGACCCGGCGCGACGCCTGGCCGACGCCCTCGGCATCGAATCCCTGGGCAACGAACCCAGGCGGGTCAGCCTGCCCGAGAGCAGCGGGAACCCGGGTGGCGACGTCGCTCTCTCCGCCATGATGCTCGACCCCAAGCGCACCTTCGACGGCCTGATCGAACGCTTCTCGCCGAGCGACGAGATCCGCCGGCAGATCCTCGACAATCCGATCTACCAACACGCCTCGGGTGCACTCTCGGGCAGCGGTGAGTATGCGGCGATGGAGAAGGTGCTCGAGATGTCCGAGAGCGGTGACTTCGACGTGGTCATCGTCGATACGCCCCCCGCGCAACACGTCCTCGACTTCCTCGATGCGCCGCGGCGCCTGGTCGAGTTCCTCGACAGCCGCCTGGTGAAACTGCTGGTGCATCCCGCGATGGCGGCGGGGCGTTGGAGCGTTCGCGTCTTCCAGCGACCGATCCAGGGTGTGCTGCAGTTGCTCGAACGCGTGACCGGGGTGGGCTTCCTCGAAGATCTCTCTTCCTTCCTGTTGGCGATCGAGGACCTGTCGGAGGGCTTCAAGAGTCGGGCGGAGCGCATCGAGGCGACGCTGCTCGGGCCGAAGAGCGCGTTCGTGCTGGTCGCGGGGCCGTCCCGCGAATCGACGCGCAACGCCGAGCAATTCCTCGAACATCTCGTCGACATGAAGGCCCGACTGCGCGGGGTGGTGATCAATCGCATCCACCGCTGGCCGGCGCAGACGCCCCCCGCCGACGCCCTGCTCGAAGACGACGTTCCCGAAGCCGAGGCGAAGCGGCTGGCCGTTGCCCTCAGCGACGGCGCCGCGGCCCGGGCGACCATCGACGCGGTCGGGGATTTTGCGCGTGTCGCGGCCCAGGATGCACGCAACGTCGAGCCCCTGAGGCTTCGCGCCGAGCGCAACCGTTGTTTCTTCCGCCTGGTGCGCGAGCAGCGCCGGGACGTCCACGACCTCGACACCCTCGACCAGATCACAGCCGCCCTCGAGGACGTGCGCGAAGGCGAGGTGGAAGGCGTGAGCCCGCCCAGCGAAGAAACGCTTGCCAGCCCCGAGTGAACGACCTTCACTTCGCCATACCCCCCGCAACCCCCAGAAAGCGCACCGACGAGCCGGCCCCATGAGTCCCGCCCGCAGCCGAACGCGAAGATCGACGACCGCGCGCGACGAGGCGTCGATGCGCGAGTCGCTCGAAAGCGCCCTCGATCACGCGCAGCGCGCGGCCGCCGAAGGCGTTGCGGGCGCGCGGGATCTGCTCGATGTCGCGAGCATCGGCGTACTCGGTGCGCCGGCCCATACCCACCGCAGCCTCGGCGAGCTCGCAAAGTTGCTCGAGCAACTCGAGCGCACCCTCAACGGCGAAGCCCCCTCCTTCCGCAACGCGGCCATCAACACGGTGCTCGCGGCGGTCGACCGCGAGGTCGAGCGTTGGGAGCTGCGGTCGAAGGACGATCCCGACGCGCGCGCTGTCTTGCGCGTCTTCCTGGGCATGCGCGAAGTGCTCTGGGAGCTGGGAGTTCGCCCGGAGACCAGGACGCGCAACCGTTCGGCTTCCCATGGCCGCAATGAAGCGGGGACCAACCGGGCGAAGTCCGAGAGCGCGCGCACGCGCTCGACGCGCCGGGCGCGCGTGCAGAGGATCCCCATCCAGCGCTAGCAGCCCGTTGGAGAAGTCTGACCGAGCCGGCCGTAGTCATTCGGCTCGGCATCAAGGCGCGTGACAGTGGGCGTAGCACCGCTACGGCCGCTGTTGCGCAACACAGAGGCCGGGCCGAAGGGCTGCGGATGGCGACCGAAGGGTTCTCCAATGGGCTGCTCCCGTCGAAGCACGACGGCGCAACGGCCGCGTGCTAGTTTGCGGCTTCCCCACCCACCACGCGCTTTCCAGTGAGACCCCCATGCCGATCCTGATCAAGCGCTACGCGAACCGGAAGCTCTACAACACGGCTTCGAGTCGTTACATCACGTTGAAGGGCATCTCCGAACTCCTCGACGAGGGTGAAGAGGTTCGCGTGATCGACAACGAGACCGGCGAGGACATCACCTCGGTCGCGCTCTCGCAGATCCTGGTCGATTCGACGCGCTCGAAGGGCGATCCCTCGCCTTCGTTGCTTTCGCAGATCATGGAGCGCGGTGGGGACGTGCTCTACGACGTACTCAAGAAGGGCGTCGACGACGCGAGCGACAACTTCGATGAGATCCAGGAGCGCTTCCGCCGCATCCTGGGGGCCGACGCCGAACGGCGGCGTGGATCGTCGCGCGACGACGACCGCGATCCCTACGACGAAGACGATCGCGAGGACGAGCGCATCGACCCGAGCGAGTCGCCCTTTGCTTCACGCCCGCGAACCGAGCGACGAAGTGATGCGTCGCGGGGCCAGAAGCGAGGCCGAAGCGCAACCAGTGGACGCGCACGCGATCGCCGCGGGCTCGGCGATTGGATCGCCTACGCCTCACCGGATTTCGACAGCGCGATCCAGAACGCGGTGGAACGCGTCTTCAAGGTGCTCGACCTGCCGCGGCGCAAGGACGTCGACGCCCTGAACGAGAACCTCGAACGCGTGGCGCGCGCCCTGGAAGAACTGCAGGACGTGCTCGCCCGGGGCGAACCCGAGGCCGAAGCGCCTTCGAGCGACTTCGACGCCGATTGAGGCCGTCGGGCTAGAGCCAGGTCGACGAACGCGCGTCGAGCCCCTCCTCGACCAGGCCCTGCACCTCTTCGCGCAGGGCTTCTGCGACCTGCTCCACCTGCCCGCCCTCGATCGGCGCGCCGAAGGCGATCACCCAACGCGAAGGCAACGGCAGGAGCCCCATCGGCCCGAGCAGGGGAAAAGTCGGTGTCATGGGGAGGATGGGTGCGTCGATCTCGCGTGCGATCAAGCGCGAGAGGATGCGCGCATCGCCGAGGCGCGGAACCGCCTCCTCGGCGCCCACGATGCCGACCGGCACGATCCGCACCCCGCGCCCGAGGGCTGCTTCGAGTACCTCGAGGCGCTTGAACGGCCCCACCTGATAGCGCTCCCGGAACGAATGCAGCACCCCGCGCGCGCCTTCCGGGAAGTGGACCACCGAATGCCCCGCACTGGTGAGTTCCTCGTAGTTCTCGGCGCTCACCTTCACGCCACCCACGCGCGCGAGTTGGACGCGAGCAAAGGGAAGCTTCCACACCTCCGGTTCGACCAGGAAGCGCGGGCGGGCGTGATCGTCGAAGAGCCGACTGGCCGCGTGGGAGAGCATCATGCCATCCCACGGAAGCACGCCGGCGCGGTTGCCAACCAGCAGCACGGGGCCGCGCGCGGGCAGGTTCCAATCGCTCTTCACTTCGACGCGCCAATAGCGATCGAACAGGAAGTCGAATAGCGGCAGGATGCGTTCGACGAAGTCGCTGCGCAGCCCGAAATCGTCGACTTCGCGGTCGCCCTCGCTCTCCTTGAACGGACCGAGTGAACCGATGCGCCCGCGCAGCTCATCGAAGAGGGTGTTCCACTCGCTGCCGCTCTCGGTTTCGCGATCGGGGCGCAGGGCGCGCCGCTGCTGGGAGCGGATCTCGCGGGAAAGACCGCGACTCGCCTCGCGCAGGCGGTTCACGACGTCTTGCGGAAGATCGCCAATCGACACGCCCTACCCCCGTTCCCTGCAACTCATTGCCACCTCGAGTGAACGATCAGATACCATCGTGCGTCATGGCCGTCACCCGACGCATGCACGTCGTAGAGGATCCCCGGTTTCGCGATCACGTCGCGCCCGACGGCCATCCCGAGAAGCCGGCTCGGCTGCTGGCCGTCGGCGAAGCCATCTCCCAGTGGGACGCCCACGCGCCGGGCAGCCTCGAGCGTCTGCAGCCGCGCGCGGCGACCGACGAGGAGATCCTCGCGGTGCATTCCGCCGAGCACCTGCGCAGTATCGAAACCGCGGTGAAGAGCGCCCCGGGGCGCCTCGACGCCGATACCTACGTTTCCCCTGCGAGCTTCGACGTGGCCCGTCTGGCCGCCGGAAGCTGCGTCGACCTCTCCTTGCGCATCGCCAGCGGCGAGATCGACCGGGCCTTCGCGGCCCTGCGCCCGCCGGGCCACCACGCCGAAGCCGACCGCGCCATGGGGTTCTGCCTCTTCAACGGGGTCGCGATCGCCGCCCGGGCCCTCCAGCAGCAGGCCGGGATCGACCGGATCCTGATCCTGGACTGGGATGTCCACCATGGGAACGGCACCCAGCACAGCTTCGAGGGGGATCGGGACATTCTCTACGTCTCGACCCATCAATTCCCGTTCTATCCCGGGACCGGCGCCGCGGGCGAGGCCGGCACCGGGGAGGGAATCGGGTCGACCCTCAACATTCCCATGCCACCTGGCTGCGGCGACTACGAATACATCGCCGTCTTCCAGCACCTCTTCGCGCCGGCTGCGCTCGAGTTCGACCCCGATTTCATCCTCGTGAGCTGCGGTTTCGACGCCCACGAGACCGACCCGCTCGGCTCGATGGGGATCACCCGAACCGGCTATTTCGCGATGACCCAGATCGTGCGGGAAGTGGCTGAAACAGCCTGCAACGGGCGTCTCGCGTTCATTCTCGAAGGTGGGTATGCGGCCCAGGGGCTGGCCGAAGGCACCCTTTCGGTGCTCGAAGGCATGCTCCAGGACGACCCCGAAAGCCTGCTTTCGAACCGCCTCGAGATTCCGGATGGAAGCAACCTGGCCGACATCGTGCGCGCCGTTCGAGACGTGCACTCGGGCCACTACTCCGGCATCGCGTAGCAGCCGGTTGAGGAACCCTGACCGAGCCAGCCGTGGTCATTCGACCCGAGATCAAGGCGCGTGATCGCGGGCGTAGCCATAGCTACGGCCGTGATTGCGCAACGCAGAGATCGGGTCGAAGGGCCGCGGATGGCGACCGAAGGGTTCTTCAACCGGCTGCTTGCTGACGCCACTCCATACCACCCACCTCAGGTCCCAAACTGAGCGAAATCCGGTGGTGATTTGTTGCTTCCTGGCGTACGCGCACGCCTGTATCCAAAAAAAATCGAAAAAATCGACTTTCCCTGGGATGAAGGGGTGGAAAGTGGGATGAGGTGGGATAAGGTGGATCGCGTCAGACGGGAGGTGGGACGAAGGCCCAAGCAAGCGACCGTTGGGACACACAGCCGGGGGGCATCTGAGAATGTTTCGCGGCGAGCATGTTCACACGATCGACGGCAAAGGCAGACTCAGCATTCCGGCGGCGTTCAGAAACGAAATCCTTCGCCGTAGTGAAAAACCTCCAATACTGACTCGATTCAAGGACTACCTGGCGCTTTACCCATACGAAGACTGGTTGGAGATCGAACAGGCACTGAAGAGTAAATCGAAGCTGCAGCCGGAAGTCCAGAAGTACACGCGCTTCGTCATCTCGGGATCCACAGAGTGCCCCATCGACAGCCAGGGACGAATTCTCGTGCCGCCCAATTTGAGAGCGCACGCAAAGTTGGAAAGCAAAGTGACCTTGGCCGGCAATCTCGAATGCATCGAAATTTGGGACGCAGCAACGTACGACGCCGGCAATCTCGACATCGTCGAGAACTTCGATTCGATTCAACGCTCGGTGGACGAAGCGCCAACGAGCTAGGGGGAGATCCGTTGGGGGACAGGAAGAGAGGACTCTTCCTGTAGAGAGGCTGGGTGGTCCTGGCAAGCCATTGATGGACCAGCGTGGTTACTGGGGGGTACGCGCTGGGACGTAGGCAAGCTGGGGCCCCCAGCACCTCTCTCTACTCCCGTACTTGCTCGCCCTTCATGTGGCACACGTGCGCGCGGGGATCCGCGGGTGCGGCAAGCAGGCGGCTGTTGTGGCCCTAGATTTCCAACACAGCCCGGTTCTCGAGCAAGAAACCCTCGAACACCTGCACCTGTTGCCCGGTGCCACGATCGTCGACGGCACTCTCGGTGGCGGCGGTCACGCCGAAGCGATCCTCGAAGCCACTTCGCCCGACGGTCGCTTGATCGGCATCGATCTCGACCCCGATGCGCGAAGCGCCGCGCGCACCCGCCTCGCCCGCTTCGGCGATCGCCTGCAGGTGGTGCCCGGTTCGTTCCGCGATCTCGATCGCATCCTCGCGCAGCTCGACATCGATCAGGTCGACGGCGTGCTGCTCGATCTCGGCGTTTCGTCGTATCAGATCGATTCCAGCGAGCGCGGCTTTCGTTTCGCAGTCGAAGGCGCCGAAGACACGCCCCTCGACATGCGCATGGACCCGGAGGTCGGCGAGCCGGCGAGCGCCCTGCTGCGCAGCGCCACCGCGAACCAACTCCAGCTCTGGTTCCAGGAGTACGGCGAACTGCCGGGCAGCAAGCGCCTCGCCCGCGCCATCGTCGAAACCCGCAAGCAAGATCCGATTCGCACCGCAGCCGACCTGCTCCGCGTCATCGAGTCCGCGGGCATCGGCCGCGGTCGCAAGCACAGCCCCGCAACCCTCGTCTTCCAAGCACTGCGCATCGCGGTCAACGATGAACTGAACGCGCTGCGCGAAGGCCTCGACGCTGCAATCCGGGTCCTCCGCCCTGGGGGCCGCCTGGTGGTGATCGCGTATCACTCCCTCGAAGACCGCATCGTGAAACAGACCCTGCGCGACGCCGCGAAGGGCTGCACGTGCCCGCCCCGCACACCCGTGTGCATCTGCGGCGGACAGATCACTTTGCGCGTCATCACCAGGCGGCCCGTCCAACCCTCCGATGACGAGGTGAAGCGCAATCCGCGTGCGCGCTCCGGTCGCTTGCGCGCGGCCGAGCGGGTGGAAACTGCCAAGAGCGGGGGAACGGACAAGAGCGGGGGAAGGGCCGAGAGCGGGGGAGTAGCAGCGTGAGTTTCGCGGAATTCTTCGAGAATCGGCTGCCCGATTGGGCGCGCGGCAAGCGCGAACCCGAAGGCCGCCTCGACCTGATCGGTCTCGACATGGCGCCGCGTCGCAAGCGCCATCGCAACGCCGCCCTGGTTCCCGTGATCGTCGCCGTCGTGGTGTGCGCGCTGGGTCTGGTGTGGTTGCGGATGGACGTCGTTCGCATGCGCTACGCCGCCGCCGAAGCGATGGCCGAAGTGCAGGCGCTGAGTGATCACAAGCAGAAGGTCACCGTCGAACTGCTCCGTCAGCGCGAGCCGACCCGTCTGGCTGCGGAGGCGCGCAAGCTCGGCTTCGGCACGCCCGACCAGGTGATTCCCCTTCCGAACAAGAGCGGGCCGATCGCTGCGGACGGAACGCGACCATGAGAAGTGTCGAGTTGGGGGGCGCGGGTCGCCGTGTGGCCGTGATGCGCGCCGTCTTGCTCGTCTTGTTCGTCGGACTCGCCGCGCGCGCCGCCCATCTCACCGTCGTCACCGAACGCGGGGAGATGCGGGCGAAGGGACAGCTGGCCAGCGCGATGGTGCTTCCTGCCCAGCGCGGGTTGATCGTGGATCGCGCAGGCGTGGAACTCGCGCTGAGCGTGCGAGCGCCTTCGATCTACGTGCTTCCCCAGGAGTTCGACACCCAGGGAGACGCCGTGCGAAGGCTCGCGCGGACCCTCGGGCGCAAGACCACGACCCTCCGCAAACGCCTCGCCGAGCGCGATCGCTTCACCTTCGTCGCGCGCTGGGTGGACGAGAAGGTCGCAGCCCGCGTCGAAGCGCTCGAACTGCCCGGCGTCGGCATCGTGATGGAACCGCGACGCGCCTACCCCGCCGATGAATTCGCGAGTTCGCTGCTCGGCTTCTCGAACATCGACAGCCAGGGCGTGCGCGGCGTCGAACAGATGGAAGACGAGTGGCTGCGCGGGACCCCGGTGCGTGTCTCCGTCGAACGCGATGCCCGCGGCCAGCTGCTGACCCAGCGGCGCGTCGAACCCGAGATGACCTCGGGCGGCGACGTGGCGCTCACGATCGACATGGCGATGCAGGCCGAAGCCGAGACGGCCCTGCGCGCGGCGATCGAGAAGTCGGGGGCCCACGGCGGTTGCGTCATCACCCTCGACCCGATGACGGGAGAGATCCTCGCCCTGGCCGAAGGGCCGAGCTTCGACCCGAACGATTTTCGCGACACGCGCTACGAGCTGACGCGATCATCGGCCTTCCAGGACGCGGTCGAACCCGGCTCGGTGATGAAGGCCTTCCTGATCGCCGCGGCCCTCGAGACGGGAACGGTCCATCCCCGCCAACGCTTCGACACCGGCGACGGCACCCTCGACGTGCCCGGCAAGAAGATCAAGGACCACAAGCCCTACGGCATCCTCGACCCGACCGACACGCTGATGCACTCGAGCAACGTCGCCTCAGTGATGATCGCGCAGCTGCTTGGCCCCGAAGCCCACTACGACGCCCTGCGCGCCTTCGGTTTCGGCACGAAGACGGGAAGCGGCTTCCCCTCCGAATCGAACGGCCTGCTGCGCCCGTGGCAGGAGTGGAAGGCCATTGATCACGCCACCGTGGCCTACGGCCAGGGCATCGGCGTCACCGCGGTGCAGCTCGCATCCGCCATGGCCGTGCTCGCCGGCGACGGGCAGTGGCGCATGCCGCGCATCATCTCCGCGCGGCGACGCGGAGACGAGAGCCAGAGTGCCGAGTGGCAGCGGGTCGAGGCCCCGACGCCGCGACGCGTGGTGAGCGAGGAGACCGCCGACCGCGTGATGAAGATGCTCGAGGCCGTGGTGTCCGCCGAGGGGACGGGACGCAAGGCGGCACTCGAAGGGCTCCGCGTCGCGGGAAAGACGGGCACGGCGCAGAAACTCGATACGGATCGCGGGGTCTATTCCCAGACCCGCTACACGGCGTGGTTCATGGGCGCGGCTCCTGCGGATGATCCCAAGCTCGTGATCGTGGCCATGCTCGACGAGCCCAAGGGTCTCGCCCACGGCGGCGGCGATGTCGCTGCGCCGCTCTTCGCGAAGGTCGCTGCCGGACAGCTCGCCCACGTCGACATCTTCACCAAACCCGCACCCATCCCGGCGCCGCCGAGGGCCGTCGAACTGGCGAGCGCGAAACCCGCCGCGAAAGCGAAGAAGAAAGTCGAAGTGAAAGCGAAGCCCACCCCGCAGAAGAAGACTGCGCCGCGCGTCGTCGCGAAGCGGGAAACTCCCGCGGCCCTGCCCACGCCCACACCCGCGCGCGTTCGCTCGGTCGACGAGCTTCCCCACGTTTCCGCACCGCCGCCGCCGGCCGACCCCCTCTTCGTTCCCGACTTCCGTGGCGAGACCGTCGCGTCCGTACGCGCCATGGCGAAGAGCGAGGGCATCCGCCTCGAGGTACGCGGGCGCGGGCTTGCCGTGAAACAGCACCCCTCGCCCGGCACCATCGTGGTCGATGCCGATCGCAGCGTGTGGGTCGCCTTCAGCAGCGACGGGCGGTAGCGGCAATGAAACTCGGCAAGCTTCTCGACGCCCTCCCCCCCGAACTCGCGGCGCGCGAACGCATCACTGCGGGCGACGCCGCCGATCCCGTGATTCGCGGCATCACCTATGACTCGCGCAAGGTCGCACCGGGAGATCTCTTCGTCGCACTGCGCGGGAGCGTGGCCGACGGACACGACTACCTCGAACGCGCGGTGCACCTCGGCGCCGTCGCCCTGCTGGTGGAAGAAGCGCCGGCGACCGATGTCCTCGGATCGGCCGTCGCGGTCGTGGTTCCGGATTCGCGTCGCGCGATGTCGCGCATCGCGCCCCGCTTCTACGGCGATCCCGCGCACGAAATGACGTTGGTCGGCGTGACCGGCACCAATGGCAAGACGAGCACCACCTATCTCGTCGAGTCGATCCTGCAGCGCGCGCGCATGCGAACCGGGCTGATCGGTACCGTCGAGGTCCGTTTTGCGGGCGAGGTGCAGACCGCCGTCAACACCACCCCGGAGAGCCTCGACCTGCAGGCCACCCTGCGCGCCATGTGCACCCAGAACGTCGACCACGTGGTGATGGAAGTGTCGAGCCACGGCCTCGAACTCGAACGCATCCACGGTTGTGGCTTTCGAGTCGCGGCCATGACCAACCTCACCCAGGACCACCTCGACTTCCACGGCGACATGGAGACCTATCGCGGTTCGAAGGAGCGCCTGTTCAGCGAATACCTCGACACCGATGGCGTTGCGGTGATCAACATCGACGATCCGAGTGCAGCGCACTTCGTCGAAGCCGCGCGCGAACGCGGCGCACGCCTGCTCACGGTGTCGCGCGACCCGAATCGCGAAGCCGACGTGTCGCTCAGCGACGCAGCGGTGAGCATCGAAGGCAGCCGTGTTTCGCTTGCGCTGCCGAGTGGCGCCCTCGAAGTGGAGCTGCCCCTCGTCGGTGACTTCAACCTCGAGAACCTGCTGGTCGCGGTCGGGATCGCGGTGGCCCTCGAGATCGATCCCGAGGTGATCGCCGAAGGCGTGCGGCACTGCCCGCAGGTGCCCGGTCGCATGGAGGTGGTCGAAGCCCAGGGTGCGGGTGAGCCGACGGTCGTCGTCGACTACGCCCACACCCCCGATGCGGTCGACAAGCTGCTCGCCGCGGTGCGACCGCTGGTGAAGGGGCGCCTGATCGCCGTCTTCGGTTGCGGCGGGGATCGCGATCGCGCGAAGCGCCCGCTGATGGCGCGCGCGGTGGCGAACCACGCGACCCTTGCGATCGCCACCAGCGACAACCCGCGCACCGAGGATCCCCTGGCGATCCTGGCCGACGTCGAAGCCGGCCTCGACAGTCTTTCGCGCGTCGATGCCAATGCCCTCGATCGCAGCGACCGCGCCTACACCACCCTGCCCGACCGCAGCGAGGCGATCGCCCAGGCGATCTCGATGGCGAAGCCCGAAGACGCCGTCGTGCTCGCGGGCAAGGGTCACGAGGACTATCAGATCGTCGGCACGGCGAAGCTGCCCTTCGACGATCGCGATCAGGCGCGACGCGCACTCCGCACTCGAGCGAGCGGAGGTGAAGCATGAGCACGCGCTACAGCGTCGCGGATCTCGCCACCTGGTGTGGCGGAACGCTCCTACAGGGGGACGGTGCGGCACAGCTCCACGGCCTCTCGATCGACTCGCGTGCGATCGAAGCCGGCCAACTCTTCGCCGCGATCGTGGGACCCAACCACGACGCACACGGATACCTGGCACAAGCAGCCGAGGCGGGCGCCGGTGGGCTGCTCGTGGAGACCGCGCGCGTCGGCGACGACACCCTGCCTTCGGGCGTGGCCGTCGTCGGAGTCGAGGACACGACGAAGGGCATCCAGGATCTCGCGACCCAGCACCGCCGCCGCTTCGACGGCACCCTGGTCGCGCTGACGGGAAGCAGCGGCAAGACGACCACCAAGGAGATGATCGCCGCCGTCCTCGAAGCGGCCGGGCCCTGCCTCAAGACGCACGGCAATCTCAACAACGACTACGGCGTGCCCCTGACCCTGCTGCGCCGCGAAGACGCCCACGAGCGCGCTGTGATCGAACTCGGGATGAACCACCGCGGTGAGATCGCGCGACTCGCGGCAATCGCCCAGCCCGATGTCGGCCTCGTCACCAACATCGGCACCGCCCACATCGAACACCTCGGCAGCCAGGAGGAGATCGCCGCCGAGAAGGGCGATCTCTTCGCAGCGCTCACGGAAAGCGGCATCGCCGCCGCGAACTTCGACGACCCGCGCGTGCGCGAGCAAGCGAAGCGCTGCAAGGGACGCGTGCTCTCGTACGGCACGAGCGACGATGCCGACCTGCGCGCCAGCCACGTCGTCTTCGATCCCGAAGGGCGCTTCGCCATGACCCTCGAGTACGCGGGAACGAAGACGCCGATCGAAGTCGAGGGGCTCGGCGAGATCACGATCATCAACGCGCTTGCGGCCGCGGCGATCGGTATTGCGTGCGAACTCGACATGGAGACGATCGCCCGGGGCCTCGCCGACTACCGCGGCATCGCGGGCCGCATGACTCGCGTCGCCCTCGCGAACGGCGTCACGCTGATCGACGACACCTACAACGCCAACCCGCAGTCGATGGCCGCGGCGATCGAGAGCGTGACGCGGCTTGCGGAAGGCGCGCGCAGCGTGGCCGTGCTCGGCGCGATGGGCGAACTCGGCGACGACGCCGCGCAGGCGCACCTCGACATCGGCCGCCTGGCTCATGAACGCGGTATCGGCCAGCTCATCACCGTCGGCGAGACCGCGGCCGGGATCGCGGACGGCGCGAGTGAAGCCGGAATGGACGACGCGCGCATCGCACGCGTCGATGGTCACGAGGCGGCGTGCTCCGTGCTGCGCAAGTCACTGGGTGAAGGCGACTGGATCCTGGTCAAGGGCTCCCGCGCCGCGCGTATGGAACGCATCGTCGAAGCACTTTCGAATTCGGGGACGAACTGATGCTCTATCACCTTCTCTATCCCCTCGCCGAAACCTACGGCGCCTTCAACGTAGTGCGGTACATCACCTTCCGCACGGCGGCCGCGACGCTCACCGCGCTCTTCATCTGCTTCGTCGTCGGCCCCTGGTTGATCCGCCGCCTCGCCGCCCTGCGCGTGGGGCAACCGATTCGCGAGATCGGCCCCGACCACCAGTCGAAGGAAGGCACGCCCACCATGGGTGGCCTGCTCATCCTCTTCTCGGTGCTGGTTTCCGTTTTGCTCTGGAGCGAACTCGACCACCGCATGGTGTGGATCCTGATCGGTCTCACCGCCGGCTATGGCGTGCTCGGCTTCGTCGACGACTACCAGAAGGTCACCCAGGGAAGCTCGGCGGGGATCAGCGCGCGCATGAAGCTCGTGTGGCAGATCGTCTTCGCCTCGGGGGTGGCGGTCGCGATCTACACCGACCCCGCCTTCGACAAGGAACTCGCGGTGCCGTTCTTCAAGAATTTCACCCCGAATCTCGGCATGTTCTACGTGCCCCTCGCCGCCTTCATCATCGTGGCGGCGAGCAACGCGGTGAACCTCACCGACGGCCTCGACGGCCTCGCGATCGGGCCGGTGATGATATCCGCCGCGACCTTCCTGCTGCTTTCCTACGCTGCGGGCCATTCGGTGATCGCCGAGTACCTGCAGATCAAGTACGTCCCCGGCGCGGGCCAGCTCGCGATCTTCTGCGGCGCCATGGTCGGCGGGGGCCTCGGCTTCTTGTGGTTCAACGCCTCCCCGGCCGAACTCTTCATGGGCGACGTCGGCTCGCTCGCTCTCGGGGGTGCGCTCGGAACCATCGCAGTATTGATCCGCCAGGAGATCTTGTTGGCGGTGGTGGGCGGAATCTTCGTCGTCGAGACGGTTTCCGTGATCATCCAGGTGGCCTCCTTCAAGCTGACGGGAAGACGCGTCTTCTTGATGGCCCCCATCCACCACCACTTCGAGAAACTCGGCTGGGCGGAACAGAAGATCGTGGTTCGCTTCTGGATCGTGTCGATCATCCTCGGCCTGGTCGCCCTTTCGTCGCTCAAGCTTCGTTAGGTCGCACCGCCAGAGTTCGACGCTTCCGGTTGCGCCGCGTGTACGAAAAACGAAGGGAGCGGTGCGCGATGGAATTGCGCGAACAGCGCATCTTGATTCTGGGGCTCGGCATCTCGGGCCGTAGCGCGGCGAATTTCTGTACCGCGCGCGGGGCCCGGGTGTGCGCCGCCGACGAAGCGCCGCGCGAGCGGCTCGCCGGCCTCGACAAGATCGCGAGCGACGTCGAACTGCGGACGGGCGAAGCCCTCCCCGATCCCTCGAGCTTCGACATCGTGATTCCGAGTCCCGGCATTCCGCAGGAGCGCTACGCCGGCCGTGCGCGCCGGGTCGTGGGCGACATCGAACTCGCCGCGCGCTTCCTCGAAGTGCCGATCGTGGCCGTCACGGGCACGAATGGGAAATCGACGACGGTGACCCTCGTCGAGGCGATGCTTCGCGCGGGGGGCATGCGGGCGCGCATGGCGGGCAACGTGGGGACGCCCGCGCTCTCGCTGGTCGGTGAACCCCTCGACGTCGCGGTGCTCGAGGTGTCGTCCTTCCAGCTCGAAGCGGTCGAAGCGTTCGCGCCGCGCGTCGCTGCCGTACTGAACGTCACCCCCGACCACCTCGACCGCCACGGCAACATGGAGAACTACGCGGCCACCAAGGCGCGCATCTTGGCGCAGCAGGGTCCGAGCGACAGCGCGGTACTCAACTTCGACGACCCCGTGACGCGCGCCATGGCGACCGACTGCAAGGCCGAAGTGCGCTTCTTCAGCATGCGCGGCCCGGTTCCCCACGGCGTCTGCGTCGATGGCGGTGCCCTCGCCGTGATCGAACCCGATGGCATGAAGCGTGTCGCCCTCGAAGGCACGCCCTTCAACCGCGGGCACGCTCTCGCGAACCTCCTGGCGTCGGTTGCGATCACGAGCGCCCTGGGGGTCGACCCCGCCGTGGCCGTGGCCGCCGCCTGCGACGTCGCACCGCTTCCCCATCGCTGCGAGACGATCGCGACGCGACAGGGCGTGATCTACGTCAACGATTCGAAGGCCACCAACCCGGGCGCCGCAGCCCAGAGCCTCGAGAGCTTCGACGCGCCCATCCACTGGCTCGCCGGCGGCAGAGACAAGGGCGTCGACTTCGACGTGCTGGCGAGGGCAGTCGAGGGTCGCGTCGTTCGAGCCTATCTCTACGGCGAAACCGCCGAAGCCCTCGCCTCTGCGATCGGCGGGCGCTGCGAGACCGTGCGCTTCGACACCCTCGACGAAGCCGTCGTTGCAAGCGCCGCACGTGCGAACAGCGGAGAGGTCGTCCTGCTCGCGCCGGCCTGCGCGAGCTTCGATCAGTTCCAGAACTTCGAAGAGCGCGGCGAGCACTTTCGTCGCGCGGTACACGCGCTGCCCAAGGGCGCGACGACGCGACCGATCACCCGGGGAGAAACCGCCTGATGTTGCGAGAACGAACTGCACCGCGCGAGCGCAGCAAGCGCGCTTCGAGCTCCGCCCTCGAATCCCACGCGGGAATCGATAGCGGCTTGTTGATCTCCGCTGCGGTGTTGATCGGTTTCGGCGTCGTGATGAGCTACAGCACGACCGCGCCGCTCTCGATCGACCGCACGATCCCGCCGCTCTTCGTACACCACGTGAGCGCGCTCGCCGTCGGCGTGCTCGCGGCGACCGTCGCAGCGTGCATGCCCGTCGTCTTCTGGCATCGCATCGCCTTTCCCGTGTGGTTGGTGGGAGTGCTGCTGCTCGCGGGGACCTTCCTCTTCGGTGTCGAAGTGAACGGGGCGCAGCGCTGGCTCCCGGTGCCGGGTTTCGACTTCCGCTTCCAGCCGGTCGAACCGGTGAAGCTCGCGACGCTGATCGCCGTCGCCGCGGTCGTCGCGCCGCAGGACGGACGCACGCCGCTTTCCCAGGGCCGCGCCCTGCTGGCCGTCGGCATGGCGGCACCGGTCGTGGTCTTCCTGCTGCTGCAGCCCGACCTCGGCAACGCCGTGTTGCTCTCGCTGCTCGTCGCGATGCTGCTCGTGGTGGCAGGCCTGCCGCTACGACACCTGCTCGTGCCCGGCGTCGTCGGCGCGCTCGGCCTCGCGCTCTACATCGCGAGCAACCCCTACGCGCTGCGCCGCGTGCTCGGCTTCATCGATCCGTGGAAGGACGCCCAGGGTGCCGGCTTCCAGCTCGTGCAGTCCTTCGTGGCCTTCAACCAGGGAGGGCTCTTCGGCGTAGGTCTCGGCAACGGAAAACAGAAGCTCTTCTATCTCCCGGAAGCCCACACCGACTTCATTCTCTCGCTCGTGGCCGAGGAACTCGGGCTGGTGGGTGTGCTGATCGTCTTCGGTGCGTTTGCGGCACTGTTGATCTCGGGCACGCGTATTGCGCGGCGCGCGCGCTCGCGCTTCGCCCTGCTCCTCGCCTTCGCGATGACCGCGCTGCTCGCCGTTCCCGCCGCCGTGAACGCCGCCGTCGTGATGGGCATGCTGCCCACCAAGGGACTCACCCTGCCCTTCCTCTCCTACGGCGGAACGTCGCTGGTGATCTGCTGCATGCTGCTCGGCGTGTTGCTCGGCCTCTCGCGACAGGGCGGACCGAAGATCGGCCGCCAGAACCGCGTCCTCGCACAGGGAGTGATCGCGTGACGCATCGCTTTGCCATCGCGGGTGGGGGAACGGGTGGACACGTGATGCCCGCGCTCGCCCTCGGTGAAGCGCTCTCGAGAGACGGTCACGAGATCGTCTTCCTGGGTTCGCAGCGCGGACTCGAAACGCGGCTCGTGCCCGAAGCCGGCTTCGAACTCGTCGCACTCTCGAGTGGGCAGGTGATGGGACGCGGTCTACTCGGCAAGCTCGCGGGCGCGTTCTCGATCCTCGCTGCGGTCGCGGGTGCGCGTCGTGCGCTGGGTGCGCATCGCAGCGAGATCGTGATCTCGGTCGGGGGCTATGCCGCGATGCCCGCCACCCTCGCGGCCGTGTTGATGCGGCTGCCGATCGTACTGGTCGAGCCGAACGCAATCCCCGGTCGGGTCAATCGCCTGACGGCGCGCTTTGCGAAGTGGGTCTTTCCCGCATTCGAGATCGCAGCCGAACGACTGAACGCGGTCGAGCGCAGTCAGGTGCTCGGTGTGCCCCTGCGGCAGGCGCTGGTCGACGGCTTCGAAACGGCTCACGCGCCGCGCACGCCTTCGGCGCCCTTCCACCTGTTGATCTTCGGTGGGAGCCAGGGCGCACGGCAGATCAACGAAGCGATGATGGCGGCGGCGCCGCGCCTGGCCTCGATGC
>JANQEL010000277.1 GCA_028278345.1 Myxococcota bacterium | reverse complement strand
TCGCTGTCGATGTCGTCGCCGGTGTGGAAGCGGATCTCCACGCCAGCTTTCTTCATCTCGCGGCGTTCGCGGCGGATCTGGTTGCGGCGTTTGCTTCGGAAGCGGGCGAGGTAGTCGTCGAAGGTCTCGTAGCCGTGGTTCTTCCAGTGGTATTGGAAGCCCACCCGGATGTCGAAACCCATCTCGCGCAGCGCATCGGCCTCGTTCGAGAGGCAGAAGTTGACGTGGGCGCCCGAGACCTCTTCGCCGTCGCAGATACTGCGCAGGGCCGCGCCGAACTGCTTGGCCCACTGCTCGCGGTCTTCGCCGGGGGCGACGAGAAAGCGGGCGCCGGAGACGGGCGTAAAGGGCACGCCGACCAGCAGCTTGGGGTAGTAGGCGATGCCCGCGCCCTCGGCGGCGTGGGCCCAACTATGGTCGTAGACGAATTCGCCCTGGCTGTTGTACTTCACGTAGAGCGGACACGCGGCGACGAGCTGGTCGCCCTCGTAGCCGACCAGGGTGCGCGGAATCCAGCCGCTGCGGCCGCCCACGCACTCCGTTTCCTCGAGCCCGGCGAGCCAATCCCATTCGAGAAAGGGGCTCTCACCTTTGGCGAGTGCATTCCAGGCGTCGCGGGGAAGGGTGGCGACGCCTTCGGTCATTTCGATCCTCGGCATCTCGATGCAGTCTAACGCGTCCGGGCTATCCTCCCGCCGTGGAACAGGAAGTTCTTCCGACGACGCTTGCAGGTGACAAACCGGGGGCCCCGAAAGACCGACGCGAAGAGGGGCTCGCGACCGCTGAACGCAAGAAGACCAAGCGCCCGGATCGCTACAAGGTCCTGCTCTACAACGACGACTACACGCCGATGGACTTCGTCGTGAACATCCTGGTCCAGGTCTTCGGCAAGAGCCCGGCTGCGGCCACCCAGATCATGTTGCAGGTGCACAGGGGTGGACTCGGAGTCGCCGGGGTCTATATCCGCGAGATCGCCGAGACCAAGGTGTCGACGGTGCATCGGCTGGCCGAAGAGCGGGGGTATCCGCTCCGCTCGGGTGTCGAAAAGGAATGAGAGGGCAGACGCAAACCGCGCGGCTGCCGCGCCCCCTGTAAGCATCAGCGAGACATGGAGTTTTCTGCCAGATGGCCGGAGTGAGTCGGGAATTGCAGCTGACCCTGCAGGCGGCGTACCGCGAGGCGGTGCATAGGCGGCACGCCTACGTGACGGTCGAGCACCTGCTCTTCGCCCTGCTCCACGACGAGGGCGGTGTGGAGATCATCCACGCCTGCGCGGGCAACGTGGAAGTCCTCAAGCGCGAACTCGAGCGCTTCTTCAACGAGGACATGGAGACGGTGCCCGGCGACGAGGTGATCGAGGCCCGCCAGACCCTGGCCTTCCACCGCGTGCTCCAGCACGCCGTCGATCACACCGAGAGCGCCGAGAAGGACGAGGTCGAGGTCGGCGATCTGTTGGTCGCCCTCTACCAGGAGCCCGACTCCTACGCGGTGGGCCTGTTGCGGGGTCAGGACATCGATCGCCTCGACATCCTGCAGTACATCTCCCACGGCATCTCGAAGACCCGCGATGGCGGGCCCATGTCGCCGATGGATGCGGGCGGGGCCCTGCCCGGCATGGGGGAAGAACAGGAGGGCGTTCCCGCCGATCCCCTCGAAGCCTTCGCGACCGACCTCACGTTGCAGGCCTCCGAGGGCGAGCTCGATCCGATGATCGGACGCAACACCGAACTCGAGCGCACGATCCACATCCTCGCGCGGCGTCGCAAGAACAACCCGATCTTCGTCGGCGAGACCGGGGTGGGGAAGACGGCGCTGGCCGAAGGCATGGCGCTTCGCATCCACGAGGGCCGTGTGCCCGAAGACCTGATCAACGCGGAGATCTTCTCTCTCGATCTCGGCGCACTGCTGGCCGGTACACGCTATCGCGGCGACTTCGAAGCGCGCTTCAAGGCCTTGCTGGCCGCCCTCGATGAAAAGGAGAACGCCATCCTCTTCATCGACGAGATCCACACCATCCTCGGCGCGGGCTCGGCCCAGGGCAACACCGTCGACGCGTCGAACCTGCTGAAGCCCGTGCTCGCGAACGGCAAGCTGCGCTGCATGGGCTCGACGACCTATCAGGAGTACCGCCACTTCGAACGCGACCGCGCGCTCGCGCGTCGCTTCCAGAAGGTCGACGTGGGCGAGCCCACGCAGGCCGACTGCATTCGCATCCTGAAGGGGCTGGCTTCGCGTTACGAAGAACATCACGGCGTGCGGTTCACTGCCGGGGCGCTCAAGGCCTGTGTCGAACTCTCGGTGCGCCACATCGGCGATCGCTTCCTGCCCGACAAGGCCATCGACGTGATGGACGAGACGGGGGCGGCGGTTCGCCTGCGGCCCGCCAGCAAGAAGCGCAAGACGGTGGGCGTGCGCGACGTCGAGGCGACCGTGGCCCGCATGGCCCGCGTCCCCCTCGAACGCACCCAGGGCGAAGACGTCGATCGCCTGATGCAGCTCGAAGCCGACATCAAGGGCGTCGTCTTCGGTCAGGATCCCGCCGTCGAATCGGTGGTGCGCGCCGTGAAGCGCGCGCGTGCCGGCCTCGGTGGCACGGAGCGGCCGATCGGCTCCTTCCTCTTCACGGGGCCCACGGGCGTCGGCAAGACCGAACTCAGCAAGCAGCTCGCCAAGACCCTCGGCGTGCCCTTCCTCCGCTACGACATGAGCGAGTACATGGAGAAGCACGCGGTCTCGCGCCTGATCGGCGCGCCACCCGGTTACGTCGGATACGACCAGGGCGGCATGTTGATCGAAGACGTGCGCAAGAACCCCTACGCGGTACTGCTACTCGACGAGATCGAGAAGGCGCACCCCGATGTCTTCGACATCCTGCTGCAGGTGATGGATCACGCGATCCTCACCGACAACCAGGGCCGCGAAGCCGACTTCCGTCACATCACCCTGATCATGACCTCGAACGCCGGCGCACGAGAGGCGTCGGCCCAGGCGATCGGTTTTGGCGGTGGCAAGGCGGGGAGCGTTTCGAAGGCCCTCGAGCGCTTGTTCAGCCCCGAGTTCCGCAATCGCCTCGACGAGATCGTCGTCTTCGAACCGCTGCCCGAGAGCGTGATGGATCAGGTGGTGGGAAAGTTCGTGAAGGAACTCGAAGGCCAGCTTGCCGAACGCAAGATCTCGATCGAACTGGACGTTGCCGCTCGTGCCCTGCTCGCCGAGCGGGGCTACGACCCCGACTTCGGCGCGCGACCCCTGGCTCGCGTGATCCAACGCGACATCGTCGACGCCATGGCAGACGAAGTGCTCTTCGGCGCCCTCACCAAGGGCGGCCACGTTCGCGTGGGTGCAGAAGAAGGCGAGTTCACCTTCGACTACGGCGAGAGCTGAGCGCTTCGATCAGTGCGCGGCGGGCTCGAAGTCGCGAAGACCGCTGGCCAGCGCAGCGCCGACATCGTGCGAGACGATGACCTCCATCTTCGGATGGGTATCGAGCCCGGTGAGCCATCGGCGCAGCTTTCCGGTGTGGTTCGTGTTCTCGGGTACGAGCAGCCCGCTGTAGACGAAGCCCTTTCCGGTGTCCCTGCGCAGGTCCTGCTTCGAGTTGGTGATGTCTCCGCTCATCAACCAGAGCTTTCCGTTCGCAACCACTGCGAAGAGTGTCGAACCCGGCGTGTGTCCGCCGAGCCCGGCGATCGCGAGTCCCGGAAAACCCGGGACGAGGAGGAGACCCTCGCCGTCGAGGGTGACGGGCTCGAAGCAGCTCTCTTCGACCAGCGCGGCACTCTCTTCGGTGTGGAGGTTGTGGTCCTCGGCCTGCCAGCGCGTTCGGAACACCCGGGCGCCCTGGCCGCGGGCCTCGCACAGCGCACCGATGCCCTGCACGTGATCGATGTGCAGGTGGGTGAAGCCGATCCCCGCGACACGCTCGACGGCGGGACCCAGCTGCTCGGCGATGGTGCCGTGGAACTTCAGTTCCCCGCGTTCGCCTCCCATCAGGGCGATCAACTCGGCGAACTCGATCGTGGCCGGCTCGTCCATCGCGGCGTCGATCAGGAAGATCCTTCCATCCGCCCACTCGATCGCGATGGAGGTGTGTCCGAGATCGAAGTCCGGCACCGACTGCTCGGACGAGCGGATGAGGTGGATGTGGGTGGGGCCGTTCTCGACGTCGAGCAGGCTCCGCAGCGCGTTGCGATCGGGAATCTCGGGGGTGATCGAACGGATCTGGACGTGGGCCGGTCCGACGATCACGGCGAAAGCCAGAAAGCCCAGCGCGACCAATGCGAGGACACCCCGCAGTACCCACTTCATGCCTTCCCTCCGTGTATGCGCGCTTCGCGCGGGCTACGTCGATCGCTCGTCGAGCTTCGTCTTCCAGTCGCCGCGTCGAAAGGTGTATAGAAGAACGACGCTGCGGGCGAGGTGGTCGAAGATCAGCGCCGACCACACCCAGGAGACGTCGAAGGCGAAGACGATCGCGAACACGAACGCCAAGGGTACGCGGAAGAGCCAATTGCCCACGCATGCGGCCACCAGCGGCGTGAAGGTGTCACCCGCGCCGCGGTGTGCGCCGCCCAGGGTGAACTGGAGCTGCAGCAGGGGCTGGGCGATCGCGAGGGCGAGCATGAAGGGGCCGAGGGCCGTGATGACTTCGACGTCGTCGGTGAGCAGCCCCGCGATGTCGAAACGCAGCACTGCAACGACGGCGCCGAGGACCGCCGCGGTGCCGATCGCCAGCCCCGCGCTCTGCCAACCGATGCGTTCGGCTTCGTCGGCTTCGCGCGCGCCCAGGGCCTGGCCGATCAGCGTCGCGCACGCCTGCGCATACGACTGGCCGGGGATCCAGGTGAAGGCCAGCAGCGGAATTCCGACGGTATAGGCCGCGACCGAGAGCGTTCCGTAGTAGTGACCGAGCACCCAGATGTAACTCAGCATCGCCGTGTTCATCACGAGGCGTTCGACGATGCCGGGGAGCGAGATGCGAAACACCTCGCGACTGCGCGGGTTCAAGCCGAAGACATCCGCGAGGCGCGCACGAAGCGATGCCTCGGGTGGGGCGACGAGCACGCGGGCGATCAGGGCGACGAGCCCGATCGCCTGGGAAATCAGCGTGGCGAGCCCCGCACCTTCGAGCTCCATCCGCGGTGCGCCGAGGTTGCCGAAGATGAACACCCAATTGAGCAGTAGCTTCACCGCCATCACCAACATCGCGATCACCATCGGAAAGCGCATGTGCTTGTCGGCGCGCAGGGCGCTTTCGATCACCAGCGCCGCGGCCATCAACACCGACGACGCCAGCACGTAATAGAGGTAGGGGATCGCGATCTCGGTGACGCGCGCCTCCTGGCCCAGGAACGCGAACGCCGTCGGGGCGACCCACGCGATCGGCACACTCAGCGCGATGCTGCTCGCAACGCCGACCTGCAGCGACGCGCCGAACGCACGCTGGGCCTCACGCGGATCCCCGGCGCCGATCGCGCGCGCCATCAAGGCCACGCAGGCCAGCCCGATCGCGAAGAGCGAACTCTGCACCACGAAGAAGAACTGCGTCGCGATGCCGACCGCGGCCAACGGCACGGCGGCGCCGCCTTCGGCATCGCCCAGGCGTCCGATCATCGCGCGGTCGATCACCCCGGCGAGCATCACGGCACCGGTCGCCAACATGACGGGCCACGAGAGCTTCAAGATCTCGGGGACGGCGGAGGTGTGGAGCCGCAGCCGCCGTACGAGATCGCCTCTCTCGGGTTCGCGCGTCGGCATCGCCTGCTGGGCGAGGGTCGTCGCGGGAAGACCGGGCGCGGTCTCGGGGTCGAGGTTGTCGTCGGGGCCGGTGGACTGGGGGATGGAAGATGGATCGTCACCGGACATGGGGCGCGCAGGCTATCGGATCGCGCGAACCCTTGCCGGGTCTGCGAATGCCCGTTCCACCCACGGATCTGCGAGCCCCCGAGGTCGAAGGAGACTGCTAGGGTACGCCTTCGATCCAGAACGGAGATCCGATGGAGATCCTGCTCGCGAGTCCCCGGGGCTTCTGCGCCGGCGTGGACCGCGCCATCGAAATCGTCGAACGCGCGCTCGAACGGCACGGCCCGCCCGTGTACGTGCGCCACGAGATCGTCCACAACAAGGCGGTCGTCGACGCGCTGCGCGAGAAGGGCGCGATCTTCGTCGAAGAGCCCTCCGAGGCGCCCCCGGGCTCGCAGCTGATCTTCAGCGCCCACGGCGTCTCGCCCCGGGTGCGCGAAGAAGCGGCGGCGCACGAGCACCACACGATCGACGCCACCTGCCCCCTGGTGACCAAGGTGCACGTCGAAGTAAAGCGCATGGTCGCGCAGGGCTACGAGATCATCATGATCGGCCACGCGGGCCACGTCGAAGTCGAAGGCACGATGGGGCAGGCGCCCGGCCAGATGCATCTCGTCGAAACCGTCGACGACGTTCAGAAGCTCGAGGTGCGAAACCCCGATCGCCTCGGCTGCGTCACCCAGACGACGCTCTCGGTCGATGACACAGCCGTCGTGATGCAGGCGTTGAAGGAGCGCTTCCCGAAGATCCGCCTGCCCAAGCGCGACGACATCTGTTACGCGACGCAGAACCGACAGGACGCCGTGAAGACCCTGGCCGAGCAGGCCGACCTCGTGCTGATCGTGGGTGCACCGGCTTCGTCGAACAGCAATCGCCTGGTCGAGGTGGCCGCCAAGCGCGGCATCCACAGCGCGCTGATCCAGAACGCCGACGAGATCGAGCCCAGCTGGCTCGCCAACGTGAACTGCGTCGGCGTCAGCGCGGGCGCATCGACCCCCGAGTTCCTGGTCGAGCAGGTGATCGAGCGCTTGAAGGAACTCCACAGCGGCGACGTCGCCGTACGCTCGCTGGCCCTCGTCGACGAGGGCATGACGTTCAAGCTTCCCGCGGAATTGCGCGGCTGAGCCGCTCCGGTTCCGCGCCTCCGCGCGCGTCGCGCATACGCGACGCAGACCAACCGAATCCCAACAGCCCGATCCAGCAAGGAGAGCCCCCGATGGCCGATCTCGAGAAGTTCCGTTCCGAAACCCGCAGTTGGCTCGAAGCCAACGCCCCCGAGTCGCTCCGCGGCAAGGGCAACGCCGACATGGACGCGGCCGTCTGGGGAGGGCGCAAGGCGAAGTTCGCGACCCCCGACCACAAGGTCTGGCTCGAAATCATGGCCGAGAAGCAGTGGACCTCGCCGATGTGGCCCACCGAGTACGGCGGCGGCGGCCTCAGCAAGGCCGAGGACAAGGTGCTCACCCAGGAGATGGCGAAGCTCGGCCTCCCCGCGCCGCTGATCGGCTTCGGCCTCACGATGATCGGGCCGACGCTCCTGCGCTTCGGCAACGAAGAACAGAAGAAGGAACACCTGCCCAAGATCTGCCGCGGTGAGATCCGCTGGTGCCAGGGTTACTCCGAGCCCGGTGCCGGCTCCGACCTGGCATCCCTGCAAACGAAGGCCGTGCGCGACGGCGACGAGTTCGTGATCAACGGCACGAAGATCTGGACGTCCTACGCCGATCAGGCCGATTGGATCTTCGCCCTGGTGCGCACCGACCCCGACGCGAAGAAGCAGGAGGGCATCACCTTCATCCTGATCGACATGGAGACCCCGGGCGTCAGCGTGAAGCCCATCCAGTTGATCAGCGGCAAGTCTCCCTTCTGCGAGACCCACTTCGAGGATGTCCGCGCCAAGGTCAGCAACGTGATCCACGAGATCAACGCGGGCTGGACGGTGGCCAAGGCGCTGCTCGGACACGAACGCACCATGATCTCGCAGACCTTCGGCGGTTCGCGGGGTGCTCGGAAGGGCCGCGGTCGCCTGGTCGAGATGGCGGCGAAGTATCTCGGCGAAGAGGACGGCCAGCTCGCCGATCCCGTCTATCGCAACGAGGTCGCCCAGATGGAGATGGACGTCGCGGCCTTCCGCTACGCGGCCCAGCGCATGAACGACAACGCGAAGGCGGGGCACCAGCCCGGCGCCGAGAGTTCGATGTTCAAGGTGCTCGGCACCGAGAACAACATGAACCAGCACGAGCTCATGGTTCGCATCGCCGGCCCGCAGGGCATCGGCTGGGAAGGCGAGGGCTTCGAAGAGCCCGAGATCGATCTGACCCGCGAATGGCTGCGTACCCGCGGCAATTCGATCGAAGGCGGGACCACCGAGGTGCAGCTCAACATCATGTCCAAGCACGTGCTCGGGCTCGGCTGATCCCCACCCCCTCGTACCCGATCGAATCCACTCGAAGACGAAACCGAAGAAGCACACGAAGAAAAACGAAGAAAGAAGAACGATGAACCTCGCACTCACCGAAGAACAACAACTCATCGCCGAAACCGCAGCCGACTTCCTGAACGAGAAGTCCCCCGTCTCGCGCTTCCGCGAACTGCGCGATAGCGGCGACACCACCGGCTACTCGAAGACCCTGTGGAAGGAGATGGCCGACCTCGGTTGGACGGGCATTCCCTTCCCGGAGAAGAACGGCGGCGCCGACATGGGGATGGCCGAGCTCATTACCGTGCTCGAGGCCGCGGGCGCGGTACTCGCCCCCGAGCCCTTCATCTCGAGCGTGCTGCTCGCCGGCCAGCTGCTGCATCGGGCGGGCAGTGAAGACCAGAAGAAGCAGCACCTCGACGCGATCATCGACGGTTCGGCCTGTCTGGCGGTCGCGATCCAGGAAGAGGGCAGCCGCTACGACCTCGCAAAGGTCGCTGTGCGCGCCGAACGCGATGGAGATGGCTATCGCCTGAGCGGCAAGAAGATCCAGGTGATCGACGGCGCTGCGGCGGATTCCCTGATCGTCAGCGCGCGCACCTCGGGCGCGGACGGCGACGCCGATGGGATCAGCCTCTTCATCGTGCCGGGCGACGCCGCGGGCCTCACCCGCACGAGCCAGCACCGCGTCGACCATCGCCTCGCGGCGATCGTCGAGCTGAAGGACGTGGCCGTCGACGCCAGCGCGCGCGTCGGCGAAGAGGGCGCCGGCCTCGAAGTGCTTCGCGACGCCGTCGACCATGCCACCGTGGGGCTTTGCGCCGAGATGCTCGGTGGCATGAACCAGGCCTTCCAGAGCGCGGTCGACCACATGAAGGAGCGCGAGCAGTTCGACGTGAAGATCGGCAGCTTCCAGGGTCTTCAGCATCGAGCGGTGCGTCTCTTCATGGAGATCGAGATGTGTCGCTCTTCCGTGATGGCCGCGGCGCGTGCCCTCGACGAGGATGCCGACGACAAGGTGCAGCTGGTCTCGCTCGCGAAGGCACGCTGCTCCGACGCCTACGTCCACGTCGCCAATGAGTCGATCCAGTTCTTCGGCGGCGTCGGGGTTACCGACGAGTACGACGTCGGCTTCTATCTGAAGCGCGCCCGGGTGGCCGAACTCACGTTCGGTGATGGGAACTTTCACCGAGATCGCTGGGCGTCCCTGCGCGGCTATTGAGCGCAACCGCGGCCCGACCGAGAAGACTTCGATGAGCGAAGCCTCGCAGTTCACGCCGACCGAACGCTTCCTGCGCAGTTGTCGCGGTGAGCCGGTCGATCGTCCCCCCGTCTGGCTGATGCGCCAGGCGGGGCGCTACCTGCCGGAATACCGGCGAGTGCGCGAGGGCGTGACCTTTCTCGAGATGTGCCGCGACGTCGAGCGCGCGGTCGAGGTGAGCCTGCAGCCGATCGATCTGGTGGGCAGCGAGGCCGTCATCCTGTTCCAGGACATCTTCACGCCGATCCCCGGCATGGGGGTCGAACTCGACTTCTCACCGGGGCCGGTTCTCGCCGATCCGATTCGGACGGCGGCGCAGGTCGACGCCCTGGGTGTGCCCGATCCGAACGAATCCGTGCCCTTCGTCTTCGAGATCATCCGCACGCTCCGCGAGAACCTCGCCGAGCGCGAGGTTCCACTGCTCGGTTTCGCGGGCGCTCCGTTCACCCTCGCGGCCTACATGGTGGAAGGGAGGGGGTCGAAGGATTTCGGTGTGCTCAAGCACATGATGCACCGCGAACCTGCCGTGCTCGAAGCCCTGCTCGACAAGCTCACGGCGTGTTCGATCGCCTACCTGAACGCACAGATCGAAGCGGGGGCCCAGGCGGTCCAGCTCTTCGACACCTGGGCGGGGCTGATCACCGCCGACGAGTACCGCCGCTGGATCCTGCCGAGGCACCAGGAGATCGCGCAGGCCGTCGCGCGCGATCGCGCGCCGCTGATCCTCTACATCAACAACGGCGCTCACCTGCTCGATGCTTCCGTCGAAGCCGGCGTCGACGTGCTCTCCCTCGATTGGCGCGTCGATCTCGCCGAAGCCGCCTCGCGCCACGGCGATCGCGTTTCGCTCCAGGGCAACCTCGATCCGTGCGCCCTCGCCGCGGCCCCGGAGAAGATCGCCGAGATGGTGGGCGCCATGGCGTCCGCCGCGAAGCCCGCCCGCGGCTACATCGCCAACCTCGGCCACGGTTGCCTGCCGCAGACGCCGGTCGAAGGGGTCAAGGCCTTTACGCAGGCGGTGCGTGCTCTCTAGCCGTCTCGTGCACGATCTCGGCCAGCCCCTTCACCCAACTCGGTTCGGCGTTCACGCAGGGCACCAGGCATAGGGCTTCGCCGCCGAGGGACGCCCACTGTTCGCGCGCGCGGATGCCGACCTCCTCGACGGTTTCCAGGCAGTCGGCCACGAAGGCCGGACACATCACCGCCAATTTCTCGACTCCGCGCTCGGCCAGCTCGGGGAGCACGTGCGTGAGATCCGGCTCGAGCCACTTCGCACGGCCCAGTCGCGATTGAAACGCGACGGTGGTGGTCTCTTCGGCGAGGGAAAGCGCTTCGCGAAGTGCGCGTGCCGTTGCGAAGCATTGCGCGCGGTAGCAGCTCGGGTTCGCGGGCCCGATGGCGTCGCAACAGTCGTCCTTCACCAGGCAGTGGGCTCCCGTCGCGTCGAGGGCACGAACCTGGCTTTCGGGCAGCCCGTGGAAGCTCATCACCACATGGTCCGGCGCGAAATCTCCGACGGCAGACTGCGCAACTTCTGCGCTGGCCGTGATGAATCCGGGGTGGTCGAAAAAGGGCGCCGCCAACTTGACGGGCAGGTCGATCTCCAGCGCGGCGAGGACCTCACCCAGTTTCGCCATTGCACTTCCCGTCGAGGCCGTGGCGTACTGGGGAAAGAGCGGGACCGCGATGATCTCCCGCACCGGTGCGCCGCCGTCGTCGCTCATCAATTCGCGAACCGCGGCTTCGATCGATGGGTTTCCGTACCGCATACCCAACGCAACGCGGTGTTCCCCACCTAGGGTTTTCCCTAATTTTTCGCGGAGTTCGACGCCCAACAGGAGCAACGGCGAACCATCCGGTGTCCAAATCGAACGATAGGCCGCGGCAGATCGCCGCGGTCGGAAGGGCAGGATCACGCAGTTCAACAGGAGCCAACGCAACGCCGCGGGCATCGTCAGAACTCGGGGATCGCCGAGGAATTCGCGCAGATACCTGCGCACATCCGGCACTTCGGGCGAATCCGGCGTACCGAGGTTGATGAGTAGAACACCAACTCGGCTGTCTCGAGCGCCATATGTGTCCGAGCTTCCCACGCGGGTCGCATGCTACAGGGGCCAGAGAAGCGTTGCAGCTGCAACCGCGCACGAAACCTCGACGTACACCCCGCAGCCCCCCTCTCGTTCAAAAGAACCGTTCAACACGACCACCGAAGCGTGTAGATTGTCGAGCAGCGTTTTCGCTGTTCGCAGGAGGAAGACACCCACAATGGCTTCCGTCTTGATCGTCGAAGACGAGAACTCTCTGCGCGAAACCCTGGCGCGCTTTCTCGCTCACGAGGGGCACGAAGTGCTGGCGGCGGCCAGTGGCCGCGAGGCTTTCGACGTAGGGATCTCGGCCGGGCCCGACATCCTCGTCACCGACTGGATGCTCAAGAACCACATCCACGGCCTTCACGTTTCCGAAGCGTTGCGCGCGGTGAATCCCGATCTCCGCACGATCTTGATCACGGGCTTCTCTTCGCAGGATCTGCTCAGCGAATCCGATCGCTGCGGCGTGCTGCAATTGCTCGAGAAGCCGTTCAACCTCGGCGATCTCCAGGACGCCGTCGACAACGCCGCGCGCACGACGTCGACGCGCGGGCGCAGCGCGCCGGTGGGCGTGGTCGAGATCGACAACGAAGGCAAGCTCCACTTCGCGAGCAAGCGCGCGCGTCAGATGTTCGATCACACGACGGGCGGGCGCGACGCGAGTCAATTGCAGGACGTGTTGGGCGCCGATGCCCTCGCGTTGATCGAAGCCGCCCGGGAGGATTGGGTGAGCGCGTCGATCGATCTGGCGACCGGCGAATCCTACGAGACCGAGACCTGGATCGTGCGCTCCCGCCGGCTCACCCACGACGCCGGCTATCTCGTCGTGCTGCTCGACGAAGAAGAGCGTCCGCTCTCGAACGATCCGCGGGTGCGCATCCTGCTCGACCAGCACGGCACCACCCGCCCGATCCTGCCCGACTACGGCCCGGTCATCGTGATCGAGAACGACGGCTCGGTGCGGCGCCTGCTGGTTTCCCAGATCGAGCGCCTGGGTGCGCTCTGTTATCCGACCAACGACTTCCCGCGCGCGTTGAAACTCCTCGATGCCGAACCGCGCGCCGCCACGGTACTGATCGATTTCGAGTTCGCGGGAGCGAACATCCGCCAGTGGATCCGCGCGGTGCACGACGTGCGCCCGGGCGCCCTGGTGATCGGAACCGGTGGCAGCGGCAGCGAGGAAGACCTGCTCGCCGTCGGCGTGCACCGCGTGCTCTCGAAGCCGTGGCGCATCACCGACCTGCTCGAGGCGATGACGCGCTAGCGCATCGCCTTCGGTTCAGCGCGCGCTCGGCAGCAGCTGCGCGATCTGCTCGTGCCAGCGCCCGAGCCACATCGAGAGCGCGATGTAGTAGGCCGGGTAGACCAGGCTGATCTCGGGGGCGTAGATCGCCGCCGCGGCATCGGGCGAAGCGATCATCCAGACCATCACGAGGGTCCACACGAGCCCGCCTGCGCAGGTGCTGATACGCAGCACCTGCATCTTGCTCGGGTAGATGTATTTCAGCGGGATGAAGACCGCGATCGAAAGCGTGAGCAACCACGCGTCACCCGCGCCGGGTGAGAGATCGAGGATCCACAGGTAGAGAGCGAGCACGTTCCAGTACGACGGGAAGCCGAGGAAGAAATTGTCCTCGGTCTTGGCGTCGAGTTGGGAGAAGCCGTAGCTGCTGGCGAGCACCGGCAGGGCGATGAAGAACCAGTGGGTGAGCGAACCCGCCGCGGCCATGAAGACCACCGGGACGATCACGAAGTTGACGAAGTCGATGATGTCGTCGAGGCGGCGGCCATCGACCTTTGGCAGCACCTCCGAGACGCCCACGGCGCGGGCCATGGCGCCGTCGACCGAGTCGATCGCCATGGTGAGCAGCATCATGATGCCCGCGAAGGCGAGGTCGCCCCGGGCGATCGCCACCAGCGCCAACGCGCCGAAGACACCCCCGCTGGCCGTGAAGAGATGAACGCTCCAGGCGAGGATCTTGCGCTGGGGGGCGGGGGTCGCGATGTCGGGGGCAGTCATCGATGACCTCTGGGGGCCGCACGCCTGGGCTCTCTGGTCGCCGTCGATCGCCCGCGCGAGTTCCGCCTTCGTTTGGCTGGCCGTATCGACGGAAGCAGCGCTAACTATAGCCCGAGCGATCCGGGCGAATCCCGAGCGTGCACGCGTTTCTCGGCGCCGATCTGCAGGCCATGGGCAAGATCGGCCCTCGAACGAGGGCGCATCACATCGGGTCGGACCCGCAACACGCCTCCATTCGTGTGCGTCTTTGACGTTCAAGTAGGCGGATCGCGAAGCCGATTTCCCATCGGCGCGCCCGCGTGCGCAGTGTGATTCCAGGCGGAGGTTTCGAAGGCATGTCGATTTCGGTTCGGGTCCCCAACCTCGGGGAGAGCGTGGTCGAGGGCACCGTGGCTCGGTGGTTGGTCGCCGAGGGAGACACGGTCTCCCTCGACCAGATCATCGTCGAGTTGACCACCGACAAGGTCGACGTCGAGATCCCGTCGCCGGGCGCCGGCGTGATCGCCAAGATTCTCGCTGCGGTCGACGACACCGTCGAAGTGGGCGCCGAGATCGCGATCATCGAAGAGGCCGGCGCGCAGACGGGGGTCGCTCCCGCTGCACAGCAACCCGCGCCGCTGACACCCGCACCGCCGGTCGAAGCACCGCCCGCACCCGCGGCCCCCGCTCCGGCACCGACGCCCCTGGCACAGCGCGCTGCCGAGAAGGCCGGGGTCGATCCGTCGAGCGTGACCGGTACCGGTGCCCACGGTCGCGTCACGCAGAGCGATGTCACGGCACAAGCGGCGTCGCACGTTCCCGCTGCACCTCCCGTGCAGACCCAACCCCAGGCTCCCGCAGCCCAGGCCCCCGCGAAGACCTCGAAGCCCGCGGCCCGTCCGACGGCGGCGCAGTACGGCGCCGGAGTGGAAGAGGGCGATCGCGTCATCCCGATGTCGCGCCTGCGCAAGCTCGTGGCCGATCACATGGTCTACTCGAAGCGCACGAGCCCCCACGTGGGCACGGTCGCCGAGATCGACATGAGCGCGGTGGCCCGCGTGCGCAAGGCGAACAAGGCGGCGTTCGAACGACAGCACGGCGTCGGACTCACCTTCCTGCCCTTCATCGTGCACTCGGTCGTGCGCGCGCTGCGCGAGAATCCGGCGCTCAACGCCCAGGTGATCGATGACGCAATCGTCGAGAAGCGGGCGATCAACGTCGGCATCGCGGTCGAGACCGACAAGGGGCTCGTGGTGCCCGTGGTGCGCGAAGCCGATCGCCTGTCGCTGGCCGGTCTCGCCGCTGCGATCGACGATCTCTCGAATCGCGCGCGCAACAAGAAGCTCAGCGCGGATGAGCTGCGCGGCGGGACCTTCACGATTTCGAATCCGGGAAGGAAGGGCAATCTCTACGGCTTCGCGATCATCAACCAGCCCCAGGTCGGCATCCTGCGCATGGGGGAGATGGTGAAGCGCCCGGTCGTGCGCACGATCGAGGGCGAGGATGCGATCGTCATCCGTTCGATGATGCATCTCGCGCTCTCCTACGATCATCGCGCCGTCGACGGGGCCCCGGCCAACGCCTTCCTCTTCCGCATCCGCGAACTGCTCGAGGCCGCGGAATTCGATCTATGAGCGAGACGCCCCACGCGCCCGTCGCTCCGCGCGCGGCCCCGCCCGCGCTGCGCTGCGATTGGTTGGGTGAGGTGCCCTACCGCGAAGGGCTTGCGCGACAGAACGAAGCCCTCGAAGCGGTGCGGGCCGGCGCCGAAGACCGCCTGCTCCTGCTCGAGCATCCGCCGGTCGTCACCCTCGGCCGCGCCGGGCGGCGCGAACACCTGCGCGAGACGCCCGAAGCACTCGCCGCGCGCGGTGTCGAAGTGATCGAGGTGCCGCGCGGCGGCGATGTCACCTACCACGGGCGCGGCCAGCTGGTCGGCTATCTGATCTCGAATCTGCGTCGACAGCGTTCTCCCGACATCCACCGATTCGTGCGCGACATGGAAGCGGCGCTGATCGACGTGGTGGGTGCCTTCGGTGTCTTCGCCCACCGCGTGGACGGACGCACGGGAGTGTTCGTGGCGCCGCCAGTGGCGGGAGATCCCACCCGCAAGCTCGCCTCGATCGGCATCGGGGTGCGCCACTGGGTGACCCACCACGGCTTCGCGCTCAACGTCGACATCGACCTGCGCGAGTTCGACTCGATCGTGCCCTGCGGCCTACACGACGTCGAGATGACCTCCCTCGAACGCGAGGGCGCCAGCTCGGGTCCCGAGTTCGCTTCGCGCGTGCGCCGCGCCATCGGCCTCTCCTTCGCCCGGCGTTTCGGTCGCGTTGCATGAGCGCGCTCTGCCGGGAAGACTCCCGGCGTGAGTGAGACAGGGCAGGGCGACGGCGAAGCGCGCATCGTGCGGGAGATCGACGCGGCAAATGCCGCTGCGGGCGGCCCGCCTCCGCTTCGTTCATTCGATCTCGTGCTCGAGCACGACGGTTCGTGGACCCACGAAGGGTTGCCGTTTCGCAACCGCAAACTGCGCGAGAAGTTCGACGTCTCCGTGCGCTTCCTGCCGGGCGAAGGGCCCGACGGCACGGACGCCCATGTCGTGCAGATCGGTCGCTTCCGCGGATTGATCGATGTCGAAGAGGCGGGCTTCTTCGTCGAAGACCTCGACCTGGCCGAAGGCACCGTGCGCCTCTCCGATCTCTCGACCGACGTCCTCGACGTCTCGTCGCTCACGACCTCCCCAATCGACGGAGCGCTGCTCTGTCGCGTGAAGCGCCACCTCGCACCCGAAGGCGTGCTCGCGCGCTTCACCCACCGCGCGCAATCCGAGTTCATGAACGCCGTCGACGACGAAGGCACGGGGATCGAAGTGGCGGGCAGACGAATCGAACTGCCCGCTCTCTGATTCTGGCTAGCCGACCCGCTGCGCCAGCTGGATCCCGACGAAGGTGGCGGCCAGGCAGAGCAGCACGCTGCCGGCGACGTTCGCGAAGGCGAGACCCGCGCGCCCGGCTTCGACGAGTCGCCAGGTTTCGAGGCTGAAGGTGGAGAAGGTGGTGAAGGCGCCGAGTACGCCGGTCACCACGAAGAGGCGGAGCGCAGGAGAGAAGACCTCGCGTTGGTCGAAGTTCGTGAGGATCACACCGATCAGGAAACAACCGATGGCGTTGACGGCGAGGGTCCCCCACGGGAAGAGAGCCGCAATTCGCTGATCGACGAAGACACTGAGCGCGTAGCGGAGCGTTGCGCCGAGGGCGCCCCCGAACATCAATGCTGCCCACTTCATGCGTGGCTCCCGCGCTGGCTCGGCCGAATCTCTAGCAGCCTGAAGACATCGCGGCTTGCCGGCAATTCCCCGGGTCCAAAGCGGAAATTGACGCCCGGGCTCTGCCGCGGTAACTCCTCCAACCCCGTTGGCCGGGCCCGCGCGGATGGCGTCCCTCGAGACGCGATTCGCACCGATCCCGGGCCGATTCGGGCGGCGTAGCCAAGTGGTAAGGCACGGGCCTGCAAAGCCCTGATCACCGGTTCGAATCCGGTCGCCGCCTCCAAACATTCTCTGAAGACAGGCACTTACCACCCCTGTTTTCGCCGTGTTCCCCCTCGGTTCCCCCATGTTCCCCGAGTGGTGACGCACGACGGTGTCACGTGATCGCGCTCCTCAGCACTTCGACGGCGAGTTGTACGTATCGCCGCGACGTCACGTCCGACGTGTGGCCCATGATCGACATGACCATGCGGATCGCATCGTGTTCCCCATAGCCCTCAGTGAGCAGTCGCTCGGCGGTGCGTGTGCCGAAGCAGTGGCGCAGCGCTTCGTTCGGCCGCCAGGCCTTCGGTTTCCCGATGGCGCGCATCGCAGCCAGCATCACCCGCCGGCGTGAAGACGGCGTCCACCGGCCTTCGGGGTTCTTCTCGAGGTCGGCGTTCGGGTTCGCGAAGAGCGGCGTCCCCGCTTCGCAAGGGCCTGGTCGATGGTGGTCGCGGACCCAGTGCGCGAGTTCGCCCGGGACCGGGAGTAGGCGGTTCTGGCCGCCCTTGGCACGGATGAACCACGAGTCGCCGGCCGCATTGTCGCCCCAGCGGTAGTCCTCGAGGTTCGCGCGTGCGGCCTCCTCGTCACGCACGCCAAGGAGGCCGCGGGCCAGGAAGTAGCCGCGGTCGCCCCACGGAATCGCGTCGAGCAGAGCGCGCTGCTCGGCAACCGTCGGGATCTTCGGGATGTGCCGGGGGACTACCGTCGGCGGGATATCGGGCGCGGCGGGGAAGCCCTTCCGGCGCGCGAGCCACCGCAGGCAGGTGCGGACGTCCGACAGCACGTGGCGGGTGCTCTTCGGACTGAGCTCGCAGGTGTCGAGCAGGTGGGTCTGCAGCGTCTCCATGTAGCCGTAGCCGAGATCCCAGACCGACACGTCGAGGATCGGGTCCAGGTAGCCGAGGCGCGTGAAGGACTCGTTCCAGGTAACGCGCGTCGGGTGGAGTTGCCCGGCGTCGGTTCGTGCGCGTTGCCGGGTCGTCCACTCGTCCCAGAACCGCTCGAATCGGAAGAGCGGGGAGTTGTTCAGGTAGGGCGAGATCGCGGCCAGGGGGTCGATCCCGTGGCGGATGGAGCTCCGGATCTCGTCGAGTACTCCCTCGGCCAGGTCGCGAGTCGAGTAGCGGATGCGACGTTCGCCGACCGGGACCGACCAGGAGTGGTATTCGTCGCCGTCGACGCGAAAGCGCAGGCCCCACCGGGTCACGCCCTTGTGAGTGCGAGAGACCACCGAGCCGAAGGTCCGCGCCATTTCGCGGAGAATCCCAAAGGACGGGGAGGGTCGCCAGTCGGCGCTGTTCGCGGGGGCGGTCACTGGAAGAGCTCCGCCTGGTTCGGGTCCTCGTCGATCCCGCTCCCTGCGAGCAGCTCGGTCAACGGTCTTGCGTCAAGGAAGAGCTGCGCGCATCGCCCGCGCCAATCGTTGCGGAAAACCACGAAACGCTCCTCGTCCCGATAGTCCTCGACGACCAGGAGGTGGGTGACGCGACCTGTCTCCACCTCGGCCCGCCTCTCCGCGAAGTCCTCCTCGCTCGTCACTTCAACTTCAAACCGCTCGACCTCGCGAGCCATCTCTTCGAGCGAAAGGTGCGCGCCGTCGGCAAACCAGCGGTCGCCGTCTTCGTCTCCCCACACGATCAGGTCATTCTCACTCACCCACGCACCTCCCCGGCCCGGTCCACTCGGTCGAGGTCACCGCTCAGACCTCCACTTCTTCAACGTCCTGCTCCAGCGCCGGTCCTCGTACCAGTTCAGAACGGGGATCAGTGCGAACACGACGAGGAGAATCACGACCCCAACGATGCCGATCACGACGACGATCGCGACCGGCAGCAAGACCACTGCGATCGCGATCGCAGCCGGCCCCCACAGCGGCGCCAGGATCCAGAGCCACGGCCAGGCCGCGGCGGGCCCGATCCCGAACGCCTTCGCGGCGATCAGCAGGACGAAGACCACGGCGAGCGCGATGCTGATGGGGGAGGGGCGGGTCACCGGAACATTCCTTTCAGCTTTTCGCCCATCCGCCGCAGCTTGCGCGCAGTACGCGCGACTCGTTTCTTGTTGACGAACGTGCGCCTGATCTCCGGCGTCTGGTCGATGAGCAGCTCACCGTGCGCGCGAGCTCGTCGCTTGCGGCGTGAGTTCAGGCGCGGCCGCTTGCGCTTGCGCGCGTACCGGCTTGCTGGCGAGAAGGCCTTTGCCTCCTCTTCCCATCGCTTCGCGGTTGCCTTGCGGATGACCGTCGCTGTTCTGCCGACTCGCAGGTACTCGGTCACTTCTTCCGCGCCCCCTTCTTCTTCCGGGCGGTCTTCTTCGCGCCCTTCTTTCGAGCCCCCTTCTTCTTCGCCGCCGCCTTCTTCCTCGAGGCCTTCCGCTCTTGCGTGGCGATCGCCTTGCAGGCCTTCGCGAGCTCAGCTTTCGGACCCTTGACGTCGACGCCGAAGAGTTCGCACGCGGTGCCGAGCACACCGAGGTCGGGCTGTTCGCGGCGTGGCCGGTAGTCGAGATCTCGATCCGTCGCGAGATCGACCACCAGGCCGAGCAGCTCGTTGCCCTTCAGGCGGTTGGCTTCGTCCTTCACCAGCGCTGTCGGGTCGACGTACTTCGACGTCTTCGACGCCTTCGGTTTGAGGCCTCGTTCGCGGACGACCGTCTCGCAGGCCTCGAAGTTCTCCGAGAGGGCGCCGACCAGCATTCGCCAGAACGGCACCGTCTTCGCGGGCATCGCGAGCATCCGCTGACGATCGACCGCCTCGCGCACCAGCGGCCGCACGCGCTCGCGCAGCGCGTCGTAGAAGTCACGCTTGCGTTCGAGTGGCGTGGGCTTGCGCTTCTCGCGGCGCGCCGGCGTCGACGTCGAGGTTCCCTTGATCCCCTTCGCCTTGAGCGCCTTCTTCACTTCCTTGGCGTCGTAGAGCTCCATGACGGAGCCGTCCTTCAACGGCGCCAGCACCGGCGTCGGCGCGTCCTTGCCCAACGCCTTGCGGTGGTCTCGGTACTTGGGGTCGTCGTAGCACTGGCTGTCGGGGTCGATAAAACCCGAGTTGTGACGGATCCACCGACTGCCGCGTCTCGTCTCCTCGACGACCTCGCTCGCCTCCTTCCTCGAGAGAACCCGCTGGCCCGACTTCTTCGCTTCGGCCAGGCGTTGCTTCCCGGCGGCCTTCTTCTTTAAGGCGAAGCACGGTGGATCGGTGCAGACGTCTGCACTCGCGATGTCGGCGAACAGCGCTGGCTGGTTCCCCGATCGCTTCGGGCACTCGGAACACGCGCCGACCTTCGGGAGCAGCTCGGCGTCGTCGATCTTCCACGGTGCGTCGGCGAGGCGAAGGTGGAACGTCGTCCGGATGTAGGCCGCCGCCTCTCGGAACGACATCGGCGCAGTCTCCCATTTCCCCGCTTCGTTCGTGAACCCGTGGCGCCGGCCGCCGCCGCCGGCGATATGCTTCGCGGCCTGGTCCTGCAGCTTCGGGACCGGGATCCGCGCGATCTCGACGGCGATCGACGCCGAGATCTTCCCCGCCTCGAGGGCCTCGCGCGCGCTCTTGCTCAGCTTGCAGAGCTGCAGCTGCTGATAGACCCAGGACTCGCTCTTGCCGACCTTCTCTGCGATCTGTTCGGCTGTGAGACCGAACTTCGTCATCAGCATCTGGTAGGAGTCGGCTTGCTCGAGCGGGTGGATGTCGGAGCGCTTCGCGTTCTCGACGATCTGCGCCTCGAGTACTTCCTGGTCGTTCATCTCGCGGACGATCACGGGCACCGTCGTCCAGTTCTTCTGCAGGGCCGCGCGTCGACGCTTGGCGCCGACGACGACCTCGAGGTGGCCGTTCATCGGCCGCGCGACGATCGGCTGCAGCATCCCGTGCTTCTCGAGATCTTCGGCGAGCTCGTCGACGTGCTCCTGAACGAAGACCTTCCGCGGGTTGAGGGGGGACTCGACGAGTTCGTCGAGTGGCTGGTCGGGTCGGAATTCCGGCTTCGTCGTCATCAGCTCGCCCCCTCTCCGACCCGCTTTCCATTGATGTCCACCTCCCAGATGGGCGCGCAACACCCACGGGCCTTGATCTTGTTCGGGTATGCCGGGTTCGGGACCACAGCCAAGTCGTCAAGCGCGACCGGGCAGGCCATGAAACGCGTCGCCTCCGAGTGGTACGCCATCGCCTCCATCGGGCTCGCACAGAAGTGCAGACCACCACCGCACTCGGCATCGCCGCCATCCCAATCGGGCGCGACCGGCATCGACCCGGGCTTGTATTCGAAGTCGTAGCCACTGCGGTAGTCGTCACTTACCGCCTTGTAGAGCACCAGCACGCCATCTTCGTGCGGTGCTGCAAGATGGATCTCGGCCCAATCGCCAGGCGATGTCGCGGGCTCGATCTCGATGATGTGACCGCCCGTGACATTCGCGAGCCGGCTCATCTTTTGCGTTGCGACGAATTTCCCGGCGTGGACGGTGGCCGAGCCCCCGGCGTGGACGGTGGCCGAGCCCCCGGCGTGGACGGTGGCCGAGTCCCAGGCGTGGACGGTGGCCGAGTCCCAGGCGTGGACGGTGGCCGAGTCCCGAACGACAAACTCCCCGCTTCCACGTAGCTCCGGCCGATCGCCGTCGCGGAGTACGCGCTCCATGTCTTCCTGCGTATAGACGTCTACGTATTTCATCAGTTTCTCTCCCCAGACTGCTTCCGATACCGGCGATCGCGAACCGACGCGCACCTTCTGCAGTAGCGCCGCGTCCGCTTTCGACCGCGGATGAACCCGAGAACCTTCTCGGTCAACAGGTGCCCCTTGCGGCACCGGCCGCCGAGCACGTACGGCTTTGCGCCGGCCTTCACCGTTTCACCCGGTAGAACTCGTCGATCAGTTCGCGGGCCTTCTCAGGGCCGACGTGGCAGAGGTGACAGACGGCACCTTCCTTGCCGTTGCGGTGCACCCTTCGGTGGATCCGCACCCAGTTCGCGCGGTTCTTCCAGAACAGCTTCCGCCCGATCTCTTCGTTCTTACGCCGCCTGATCTCGGCCGAGACCTGGGCGTCTCGAAGATCGCGCTCGCGCCATCGACTTCGCGCACTCACCGCTCGCATACCGCCCCCTCTGCTGGTTCCGCGGCGCCGGCGTTTTCGCGCGCTTCCTCGTGCGCGATCGCTTGGTCGACGGCAACGCGGAGACTGCGAAGCCACTCGAGGCGGTGGTGGGAGAGCAGGCTCACGCTGTTGTGTTCGTCGAGTTCGATGCTCGACCACCGACTCTCGTCGGAAGCGCTGGTTCGAAACGTCGCGCGCGCGTCAACCTCGATGTGCAGCGAGATCGATGCTCTGTCCATCTCCATCAGTTCTGCTCCCCCGCGAACAGCGCGCGCGCCTTCGCCTTCGTCTCGCCGATGCGGTTGAGCGGCAGGTCCGCGAGGCTCGTGATCCCGTCGGGCAGCGCGTCGTGCAAGAGCTCGTGCGCCTTGTCGCCGGCGCCGACGTCGTTCGATGCCCACGCGTGCAGCGCGCGCATCGCGTTCTCGTCACTACCGAGCGTCGTGGTCGAGGCCTCTTCCTTCTGCATCGGCCCGTTCCAGGTGTCGATCGCCTTCACGATCGCGTCCCAGTTCGCCTCGATCGCTTCGGGCGTCTTTGCGACCTCGAGCTTCTCGAGCGTCGTCGAGCAGAGATCCCGAGCGACCGCCTCTACGTTTTCGAGGTTGAGTGTCTTGCACCGCCCGATCGCGCGGTTGAAGAGATCGGTCGTCAGCCGCAGGAGCACCTGGTCCCGACCGGCTGCAGGACCACCCCCCGCCGGCGGGGAGTTCTTGCCCTGGGGCTCCGCCGACGAGGGGGGATCTGCGGGGGGTGAACCCGCAGGAGTACCGGGGGCGACGTAGTGCTTCCCGTCGGTCGCGCCTTGGAAGACGTCGGCACCGAAGCCGAGGTACGAGAGGCCCTTGGTGATGAGCTGCGTGATCAGCTTCTTTCGAACATCGTCGCCGGCTTTCCAGATGTCGTCGGCCGCGACCGGGATCGACCCGCCGGGGTAGTAGAACTCGCCGGAGACGGCGATCGATGGACGGTCCTTCTCATCGGGCGGAATCTGCTCCCACACGACGTCGCGCAGACCCCAGGTCGTACCCATCGGACCAAACAGCCCGGTCGCGGTCTCGATCTGCCAGTAGGCGTTGATCGAGGTGAACCGCTTCGACCCGAACTTCACTTCCTTGGTTTTCTCGAGTGGTGTGGTGCAGACCTTCTTCCAGATGCCGAGCGGGTCGTCCTTGTAGAGCTCGTGAGGCTCCTCGGGGGCGAACTGGCCATCTTCTCCGGGGCCGATCGTCGTCGGATCCTCCGCCGCGCTCAAAACGGAATGTCCCCATCACCGGCCGGCGGCGGTTCGTTCGACGAGTACCCGCCACCCTGGCCGCCGCCATCACTCTGCGGGCTCAAGAACTGGACCGTTTGGGCGACGATCTCGGTCGTGTGACGCTTCGCGCCTTCCTTGTCCTCCCACTCGTTCAGGGTGATCCGGCCTTCGACGTAGACCTTCCGGCCCTTCTTCAAGTACTGCGCGCAGTGCTCGGCCGTCTTGTCCCACGTGACGATGCGGTGCCACTCGGTGCGCTCGACGCGGTCGCCACTGCGGTCTGTGTACGACTCCGATGTCGCAATCGAGAAGTTGCAGACCGCCGTACCGGTGCCTGTGTATCGGAGCTCGGGGTCGCGCCCCAAGTTCCCGATCAGAATTGCCTTGTTAATGCCTGACATACCTCTCCCTACTTGCGAACGACGAACTGCCCGCCCTCGGTGCGATCCAGGCCCGAGGGCGGGCACGGCGCGGCGTGCGCCAACTCCCGAACCTGCTCACCCCCGATCGGGAAAACGGATTCGGCGGAGCCGATGTAGCGATGCGTGGCCTCGACCGTGTAGGCGCGGTCAATCCACACGGGCAGCGCGAAGATCAGAAGCACAGCGACGAAGATCAGCGCCGCCCACGAGCCGAAGCAGTCGAGCCAGTCAGGCCGCGACGGTTTGCGCTCGAGATGGAAGGGCGGCTGGTTCGGTCGCTCGACGCGCGGGTAGCGAGGCTGGAAGGTCATTCCGGAGCCTCCACGTCGCGCTCTTGGCGATCGACCGACCGATCGAACTCCCGGTGCAGGCGATCGAGCGTCTGGTCGGCGATGCGAAGCAGCGTCGCGGTGCGCTCGGGGTCGCGAAACTGTTGGCCGGTGAGGAAGACGTTCGAGGCGACGGACGTAGCCGCGGCGCACACGGCGCCGGCGGTGGCGATGTCGGTTACCGCGCGACGCGTCCACCCCTCGAAGCAGACCGGATCGCAGAAGCGCTCCGCGCCGGGATAGCGAACGACGACCTGGCGGAGGGTGTCAGGGGATTGGCTGCAGAGATCGCAGCGGCGGACGGGGGAGGGGGCCGGGGGTTCGAGCGGGGTGTTCGGGGTGCTGTCGACGGCCAATGGGCGCCCTCCCGTTTATCAACACAGAGTTTATATTCGAGCCGAACCTCGAATACAACCCCAAGTTGATAAAAAAGTGGGAAGGCGTCCGTGCGTGCGTCTATGGTCGCAGCCCGGCGGGTCCTTGCCGGAGTGATGCGAAGCCGGCGTACTGGTACCGGATCGCCGCAACAGAAACATCAAAGTGATCGGCGAGCTGACGCAGGAGTGGGAACGACGGGCAGGCGGGGAATTCCAGCGTGCCGATCATCGAGTCGAGTGCCAGTTCTACGGCCCACGGCGGCGCAAGGAGTTCTCCCGCGAAGTAGTTCGCCTGTCGCTCGCGCACCGATTCTGGATTCCGAGAGCGCTGTGGAATCCGAAACTCTCGGAGGTGCCCCGCGTGCAGGAGCGCGTGGCCGATTTCGTGAGCGATAGAAAACCGTAGGCGTCGACGATCTTGCTCTGGATCGAAAGCAATCGTTGCAATGCCACCTCGTCGGACCATCGCCGCGAGAGCGTGTCTTGGGAGCGCGTTCTTCGAAACCGGCGCGAGCGAAAAGCCCGGGAACTCGTCGAACATCTGAGCAAGCTCGAGCTTTCCGCCGGAGTAGCCCAGCCGCCGGTGGATCTGGTCGACGACGGAGACGATCGAGTAAGAGCAGTGCAATAGGGTCATGGGGGGATCCTCTGTTGGGGGGGGATCCCGTTTTGGCTGGAGACCGTGACAGCCCCGGTCACACGACAGAACGCTAGAGACCTTGTGCGGTTTGCGTGTTCAGAAAAACGCTCGACGACACCGCACGTTGTAGGAGTGACTTGCTGGTCTATTGCGCGGCGCCCTTGACCGCCGCAAACCAGTGTTCTTCCGCAACAATGTGGATGCCGGAGCCTTCTTCGCGCAGTTGCACGGCTCTTTCAATCTTTCGCCCATGGGTCGAGTGAATCCAGTCCGTGCTGCCGATCGTTCCGATGACCAGGTAGTCGACAGCTCTGCTTGGGGCGCCCTTGCACGAGCCGCCGAGAGCGACAACCTGCGCCTGGCACTCCTTCCGGGTCCCACTCGCGAACTTCCCGGTCATACAGAAGGTAAATCCCTCGAATTCGATCTCCGGAGCAGGTGCGCAGACGGGCAGCGCTGTCGACATGCTGCCGTCCTCGGGGGTTGGCGCTAGACCCCCGCCCGTCGCATCGATGATCAAGTCGAGGAGTTCGGCTTGCTCATCTGCGTCGAGAACGTCGTCCTCGAGCATCTCCCGTATCCGAGGGAAGAGAACGTTCGCCGGCCATCGATCGCGGGCCTCTCGGTTCGCCTGCATCCAGTTTGCGAGGAATTTCGCCTCGTTCTCGTCGACAACGCCATCCGCTAGGACACCCTTGCAGAGTCCTACGAGCTCATCGATCGCGCGATCCGTCAGGCGCGAGCGATTGAAACGCGCGACCGGCTGACCGTGCGGGTCTAGTCTCGCGCTCACCTCAGAGCCCCAGCTTCTTCGCGAGTGAAGGGGAGTGGTGTTTCACGACGGCCTCCGCATGGCGGCTGAGTTCCTCATACAACTCCCGCGTCTTGCCGGTGCCGCGAATCACGGCGCCGCGGAAGTAGATCGCGTCCGGATCTGGGACCCAGAGGTCTTCAACCCCCACGCCTGCTGCCTCTGCGACTGCTGCGAGGTTGACGCGGTTCGGTTCGCTGAGTCCGTTGATCCACTTGTAGACCGTCTGTGGCTCGGTGCCGACCGCAGATGCCAGCTTATGGACGCTGCCGCCGAATCCAGTGATGACCAGGTTTCGGATCGCACGCTGGTTAGGCGAGAGCGGGGCATCCGGGACAGGCAGGCCGTCCCGGTCCCTTTCCGCTCCCCTGCCGCGAGACTTCGCAGGCAATTTCAACCTCAAGATGATGAATTCACGAAGCTACTTGCCGCCCGCAGACACGCAATCAACAGGAAATTGAAATAGAGCCTTGACGTGGGCTTTTTCGTTTATCACTTTCACGTTGAAATGAGTGACCTGAATCGATGGCTGAAAGATGCTCGGACGGGACGGGATCTAGTCGACCACTTCGTTTCGGACTTCGCCTCGTTGAGCGAGGCGGCCCGGTACATCGCCGAGAATGCGGATGTTCGGATGCCTCCTCAGCAGCTGTGGGGATTCCTGAACGTCGATTCTCGGGGGTGGGACAAAGAAACCTGTCGCCGCGTTGGGCCAATCGTTGGGGCTCCGTACTTCGCGCTCGTCTTTAAGGGCGAACGCATCCGTGACCTTGCCCGCGAGCAGGGGAAGTGCGCGGCGTGATCGCACTACTCGAGCAGGAGTGCGCGGCAGCGCGCGGTAGGTGGAACAAGCATCTCATGCTGACACCGCTCGACGCTGACATCAGACTTGTGTTCGCCGCTTTGTACGTTCGCGCGGCCGAGTGCAAGGAATCCCTGGAGGCTCGCCGTCTTCGAGGTGATGAAGTAGTCGCCGGCGGGCAGGTCGGTGAACACGAAGCGTCCATCGCTGTCCGTCGTGGTTTGTCGTACGAACTCAACAGTTCGAGGGTCGGGCGGGTCCAACAGCTCGGTCCGGAGAACTCGCCTTTGAACCCACTCGATCGAATGGGACGTGACCGGCCGAAGCTCTACCGGGCGATTTCGGGCGGGGCCGAGAGAGCCAAGTACCTCGCCGGATATCGCTCCGGAGCCCGGCAGTCTGTACGGCGCGTATTCAGCCTCGTCGTAGTAGGCGAGTCGAGGGTGGGGGTTGTAAACCGACCCCGCACACCCCGCTGCAACCAACGCAATCACGATCACTGCCACCGCTCTCCGCACTTTCCGCCTCCCCTGAGCCGACGTTCCCGCCGCTCAGCTCCGATTTGTCGTACCGCAGAAGTCGGTGGAGTCGTTGCGTCATTTTTTTCGACGCCCTCGATTTTCTCCCCGATCGACACTGTTCTGCGTGTCGTTGGAAACATGTTTCCACCGACTTCGGTCGGCATCACCCCCCAGGAGAAACCCATGCAGAATCAAGCGGATCGCCCACCACGTGCGGCCCGGCGTGCCAGCGAGATGGTCTTCGCCGACCTCGGGGAGCCAGGAACATCGCGACGCAAGCGCTTCACCGAGCTCGCCTACGAGCACCAAGGGTTCGCGACCCGACGCCGCGCGCAGGGCAGGGTGTCGCAGTGGGCCGATCCCGACGATCCGCACCGCCTTCCGTTCGACCTGGTCTTCGACGCGATCGAGGCCTGTGACGGCGAGGTCTCCTGGCTCGACGAACTGAATCTGTTCGCGGCCGAGTGCCGGAAGCGGTCGAGTCGTCGACGGATGCGCACCGTGAGGCCCGCCGATGAGCGAGCGCGGGAGGTGGGGTAGGTGGGGGTGCTACGCCGGCGGGCAGATCGCGCCACTGTTGTCGACACCTTCATAGTCTGGATCTGGCCCGGAAGCCCAGACGAGTACGAGTGGCTCGAACTCTACGTCTCGCGCGATGTGGATGTAGAACTTCGAGTTTGGCGTTCCGATTCGATAGCTGCAGCCAGTGCGAAAGGGCATCGGAAGAGTCAGGCCGGAAACAGCCGGAGGGTCGAAGACCACCATCTCGAGCTGGTTATCTTCGTTGCGTTTCTCAACATGCTGCAGGACGATCTGGACACAGTCGTCGCCTTGGCAGCTCGTCTCGCGAACGAGACGTCTTGTGCCTTTCGGGATGCGCAGAGTGCTGAAGTAGACCCAGCCCTGGGAGTGGGGTTCGTAGCCGACGAACTTTTCTGTCTCTGGACTCGTGTCAGAGTTAGAAGGCGAGTGTTCGGTTGGGTCCGGTGCGACCTCCGGCGTTGCGTAGTAGCGCTCGATGTGAATGCCGGGGGCCGGCTGCGATCCCTGGCTCAGTATCACAGCCGCGATGATCGCTCCGATGGCTGCGATACTTGGCACGAGGAGCGTCACGCCGTTGTCCCGGAAGAACGCTCCAATGCGCTCAGCGGCCTGTCCCCACCGGTTATCGGAGGTAGGTATGGACTCCTGGTGGTCCGGCCTTCGGGCCGGCTGGCTCTCACTCATTGCCGGCGTAGGGGCGTTGCTGATCTTGGGCGAGCTGCTCTCGCCGTTCTTCGACTGATCGCCCTCGTTCATCGCACACGTCTCCCGCTGGGTTGTTTTCCACCAACCAGTGTAGGAGAGGGCCCCGATTGCTGGGCATCCACGATCGGGGCCCGCGTGGCGGTTCCCGCGTAACCACCCACCTCAATCAACGTCCGGGGGGTACGTTGGTTCAACTCAGGCCATATCAGGAAGACGCGATCGATCGAACGCGCGCAGCTCTCGGCCGCGTTCGATCAGCCCTGCTCCAGGCGCCGACCGGTGCCGGAAAGACCGCCATGGCCGCGGCCATGTCCGGTACCGCGTCGAACCGATCGAAGCGGATCTACTTCGTCTGCCACCGGGCCGAGCTCGTGCTGCAGACGTCGCACGCGTTCACCAACGAAGGCATCCCGCACGGGTTTATCGCGCGCGGCTGGCCGAAGCGCCCGAAGCTCGGCGTGCAGATCTGCTCGATCCAGACGCTCGGCCGCCGCCTCGCGCGCCTGCCCGCTCCCGACTTGGTGATCCTGGACGAGTGTCACCACGCGGCGGCCCGCACGTGGAGCCAGGTGCTCGAGGCCTGGCCCAATGCCTACATCGTGGGCCTCTCAGCCACGCCCGAGCGCCTCGACGGCAAGGGCCTCGGCGACCACTTCCAGGAACTCGTCCTCGGCCCCTCGGTCGCGTGGCTCATGGAGCACGGATACCTCTCGCGGTACCGCCTCTTCGCCCCGCCGACCGCGCTCGACCTGAAGGGCGTCCGCCGGCGAGGCGGCGACTTCCACAAGGGCGACCTCGACGTCGCGGTGAACCGGCGCGAGCTCGTCGGTGACATCGTCGAGCACTGGAAGCGCCACGCGAACGGAATGAGGACGCTCGCGCGCGGAGTCTCGCGCGAGCACTCGGAGAAGATCGTCGCCGCGTTCCTCTCCGCGGGCATCCCCGCAGCGCACATCGACGGCACCACGCCGTCGGCCGAACGAGCGGCCAAGCTACGCGCCCTGGCCGTGGGCGGCCTTCAAGTCGTGAGCAACGTCGAGCTGCTCGGCGAGGGATTCGACCTCAGCGCGAACGCCGGCGTCGACTGCACGGTTGAGTGCGTGATCGAGGCTCGCCCGACGGACTCTCTGTCGATGTGGCTGCAGTGGGTTGGGCGAGCTCTCCGGCCGAAACCCGAGCCGGCGATCATCCTCGATCACGTCGGCAACGCCATGCGCCACGGCCTCCCGGACGATGAGCGCGAGTGGAAGCTCACGGCCGGTCGGCGTTCGAAGAAGAGCGAGAAGTCCGCTCCCGTTCGCCAGTGCCCGAAGTGCTACGCGGTGCACGGCATCGTCGCTCCCGCCTGCACCGTCTGCGGTCACGTCTATCCGATCCAGGCGCGCGAAGTGAAAGAGGTCGAGGGGACGCTCGAGGAAGTCGACAAGGCGGCGTTCCGCGAAGAGCAGGCGAAGAAGGCGAAGCAGAAGGCGGAAACACGCGGAGCGAAGACCCGCGACGAACTCATCGCCCTCGGGAAGCGCCGGGACTACGACCACCCGGAGGCGTGGGCGGACCACATCCTGCGCGAGCGCAACGAATGGCGCGAGCAGTGGAAGCGACGGCGGGGGAGGGGGGCGGCGTGATCGAAGGTAGCTGCACGAAGATCGTTGCCGAGGACTACGACGAGAACCGGATCAGAATCCGACCCGACCATGATTTCGTGGAGGTCAGCAAGCGTCACTTGATCAAAGACGGCTGGGCTCTCTACTGCCGGCGTTGCGGTGAACTCGTCTCCGAACCACCTCTTGAGCCTTCCGGCGATCTGGTGCACGAATGACCGACCCCTCTCCGTCGGAAGCCCAGATCCTCCGCGAAGTGTGGGTCGAGATCTCGAAGACCGAGAGCCGGCTCTTCCGCAACAACGTCGGCGTCGCGAAGTTCAAGGACCGCCGCGGCAGGACCCACACCGTCGTCTACGGCCTGCACAAGGGCTCGTCCGACCTCATCGGCTGGACGCCCCACAAGATCACCGCGCGCGACGTAGGCCGAACCATGGCGATCTTCACCGCATTGGAAGCCAAGGCCCCAGGCGGCCGCCCGACTCCGGAGCAGATGAACTTCATCGAGCAGGTGCGCGCGGCCGGGGGCATCGCCGCCGTCGTTCGCTCCGTCGGTGACGCGATCGGGACGATCGGCCGGTGGCGCAAGCGATACCGCTCTCGAGGACCGCGAGGGGAACCCATCCGTTGATCACCAACAAGGAACACGCCCTCCGCTATTACGACGCCGGCTGGTCGGTTCGCCCCTTCCACTCCCCGCTCTCGGACGGGAGCTGCTCGTGCGAGTACAGCGCCGCGTGCGACCGGATCGGCAAGCACGAGCGCGACCTCTCCCAGATCGATCACGCCGACGACGAGCGCGATCCGCGCGAGTGGTTCCGCGAGCTCATCGAGAAGGCCTTCGATCGATGGCCCGACGCGAACATCGGGATCATGACCGGCAAGGCCTCCGGCCTGGTCGTGCTCGATGTGTCGGCCGAGCGCGGGGGCCTGGCCGTCCTCGACGATCTGCAGTCCCGTCACGGCGTGTTGCCGCTCTCGACGCCGAGCGTGGCCACCGGGGGCGGGGGTGTGCACTACTACTTCGCGGCGCCGCCGGTCGAGCGCCCACGTGTCCCGGGCCTCGCGCAGGGGCTCACCTACCTGGGCGATGGCGACTTCGTGATCGCACCCCCTTCGAAGCACGCGTCAGGAATGACCTACGAGTGGAACATCGACCCCGGCGAGCTTCCGCCAGCGCCGATCTGGCTCGATGAGATGGTGATCGAGCGCCTCGAACGAGTCGAGAAAACGACAACTGCTCCCGAGGAGATCGAGGGCTTCACGATCTCGGTCGACGAGTGGGACGGTGCGACCCCGGACGCCGTCGAGGCCGCCGTCGACGACAACCAGCGCGTTCGGCAACTCTTCCGGCGTGACAAGCGCCTGAAGGTCGAGGGGGGCAGCCCGGACAAGACCGACTTCGGCCTCGCGATCGCGCTCTGCCAGTGGGGGATCATGGACCCGCGCACGATCGCGTTCGGTCTCATGGCCTCGCGGCATCGCGACCCCGATGCCTGGTACGCCATCAAGAATCGGGGCGGCGACTACTTCTCGAGGACGGTGATCACCGCAATGCGGCGCGTTCGCGAGCAGCGGGCCGATGCAGCAGAGGCCGAGGCCTCGACCCACCCCGCGCTTCGAAACCGGGAATTCCCGTGGAACGAGAAGGGCAACGCCGACCGCTTTCTCGCGATCCACGGCGAAGACCTCATCTTCCACACCTCCCAGAAGGCCTGGTACGTCTGGGACGGCCAGTATTTCAGCGACGGGCTCTCCGATGGCAACCGCCGGGGCGGGAACGCCGGCGTCGAGATCCGGTCGCAGCGATTCCTCGACGACCTGTGGGCGCTGCCGCAGTGCATCGAGAACGAGGACGACCGCAAGGCCGCGGAGAAGTGGGTGAAGCGGTCGGGCACCTCGGGGATGATGGCCTCGATCATCACGCTCGCGAAGGCGCACTGCGCAGCGTCAGAGCGCGACCTCGACCCCGACCCGTACGTGCTCAACTGCCGCAACGGCATCGTGAACCTGCGAACCGGGGAGATCGAGCCCCACGACCGAAAACACCGGTGCACGCGCATCGCCGGCGCGCCGTATGACGAGAACGTCCTCTGTCAGGAGTTCGTCGACACGCTCGAGGCGGCGATCCCCGACCGCGAGGTCCGGAACTATTTTCAGAAGTGCATGGGCTACTCGCTCCTGGGCGTGCAGCCCGAGCAGGTGTTCTTCTTCGTCTACGGGCCGGGGGCGACGGGCAAGAGCACGATCATCAAGGCGATCCAGGGGGCACTAGGGAGCTACCACAAGGCGGCCGATTTCTCGACGTTCCTGCAGCAGCAGGGGCGCTCAGGTGGGGGCGGGGCGGCGTCACCGGATCTCGCGCGGCTCGCGCGCGTGCGCGTCGTCTCGTCGACGGAGGTCGGTCACGGCCAGGCGCTCAACGATGGCCTGATCAAGCAGCTCTCGGGCGGCGACACGATGGTCGCGCGCGGGCTCTTCGAGTCCGTACAGGAGTGGACGCCCGTCATGGGGCTCTGGTTCGTCGCGAACGACCGACCGCGGGGGCGGGTCGACGACGACGCGCTGTGGAGGCGGCTGCGGCCGTTCGAGTTCGCGCACAAGGTCGATACCTCGGAGATGGATCCGCTGCTTGGCGCGAAGCTCTCCACGCTCGAGGCGCGCACCGGGATCCTCGCCTGGCTCGTCATGGGGGCGATGGAGTACCTGGGCGATGGCCACCTGCGGCCGCCGGCGGCCGTGATCGAGGGGGTCGAGTCGTATCGCGCGAGCTCGAATCCGTTGTCGGAGTTCTACGAAGACGCGTGCAGGTTCGACGAAGACGCCTGGATCGAGCGTGGCGCATTGTGGGAGGCGTATCGGAAGTGGTGCCGAGAGAACGATGTGCGGGGACTGGGGAAGAAGAAGTTCTACTCGGTGGTCGACTCCGACTACCCGATCCGAAAGACGGGTGGCATTCGGATCGCCGACGGGATCGCGCTCACAACCGTGGATTTCGACGGTGGAACGGAGAAAGCAGAGGGAGATTCAACGCAGGGGGGGCTGCTGTGAGGGCAGAAAGGGCAGAATTGACCCCTGTTTCTAATTCTATTTCCCATATCTATATAGTTAAAGAATATATAGGTGTAGGGAAAAGAAATAGGAACCCCCTTCGTTTCTGCCCTTTCTGCCCTAGCGGTGCGGGGTGGGCCGAATGACCCCCTACGCCCACCCGGACGAAGCGATTCGGCACCTGTTCCGACTGCACGAGTCGATCGACTCGATCCGCACCAACACGGGACCGCAGGGCGTCGCCGGCGATCGTTGCAAGCACTGCGGCAGGGGACCGGCGATCACCGTCTCGAAACGGTCGATCACTGACCCGGACCCGTCGCTGCCCGGGCACTGGCGCAAGATCTGCTTCGAGTGCCGCCGCACGTGGGAGGGCGTCCCCTGGTACGAGGTCGCCCAGGTCGGGACGCGCCAGAAGTCATCGACGGTCACCGCCCGGCCCACCGGGCACACGGTGTTCGTTCCGAGCCAGAAGCCGATCGAGCAGTTGGACGCGTGGCTCGAGCTCGACCAGGTCGTCGAGCAGCTCGACCTATGGCGGTGGCGCGTGTACGGCGTGCTCTACGTCGGGCTCGCGATCGGGACGAACGGCCCGATGGGCCAGAAGGCTGCGGGTGTCGAGCGCCGCACAGCCGTTGGGCGGGAGGCAGCGAAACGCTGGCGTCACATCCCGAAGAACCACACGCACGAATGGGGGGTGCGGAAGCTCATTCGCGAGGGGCGTGACGAACTGCATGGACTCCTGCGGGAGCGGGGTCTCATGGCATGGGGGAAGACATGGTGAGCGAAAACGATCGGCCGCTCGGCACGAAGGAGTTCGCTGAGTTCATGGGAGTCGCCGAGTGGACGGCAAGGAAGTGGCTTCGAGAGGGCAAGGTGCCGAAGTCGTACACGCTTGGCGGCCGCCACTACGTCGACCTCGGAGATGCGAAACGGTTCAAGAATCTGCAGCGGGATGCGGGCGATTCAGAAACCAACAACAAACAACACGGACCAACAACAAACAACACTAACCAACACGGCGGTGCGTCGTGAGACTCGACACAGCTACGTTTCACACGGAACGATCTCTGGCTCGATTTGACAGCTCTCCGAGAATCCGGCAGAAGTCGTAACCAGTCAAAGCTGCGCATTGCGAACGGCCGGAAGACGACCATGCGTTAGAGCAGCCCCCAACCTGTCGGCGCACGGGAGACGGTGATGCGGATTACGTCCCACATCGACACCACGGACGTCGAGAAGCAGCTCAAGGCCCTCACTTCGAAGAAGCGCATTCAGGTCGTGCGCAATTCGGTGAACCGGGCAGTCGCCCAGACGCGCACGCAAGCCCGCCGCCAGGTCCAGGAAGAGGTCGCCCTCAAGGCCCGGGACGTAAACGCTGCCATCGTGGGGCGTCGTGCTGTTCGGGGACAACTGGCCGGCGCGGTCGAGATCCTCAACAAGCCCATTCCGCTTCATCGCTACGGAGCGAAACAGACTCGGAAGGGCGTCACGGTTCGCGTGAAGAAGAGCGGTGGTCGCAAGCTCGTCGGCGGTCACTTCGTCGCGACCATGCGGTCCGGTCACGTCGGCGTGTTTCGCCGCAAGGGCGACAACCGGTTGCCCATCCGCGAGCGCTTCGGGCCGAGCGTGCTCCAGGTCCTGAACGACCAGGGCCAGACGCAACGCATCCTCAAGTTCGCGAGTCGCAGCCTGCAGAAAGAGCTCGTGCGTCGGCTCGGCGCCGAACTGCGTCGGTGACCCCAGGGCATGCAAGACGGTCTAGAAGCGACAACTTGCATCTCTCGGGTCCTCCTGAGCAACCAGAGCGTTGCGGGTGACGCGGAGCCGCCGAATTCGTGTAGCGATTGCCCCACTCTTGGGCGTTTTCTGTTTTCATGCCGGGGACTCTCGTGGGTCGCATCGTAAACCGGTCCGAACTCGCGACGATCCTCGGCGTCAGCCTGCCAACGGTGTCTGCCTGGATTCGCGAGGGCATGCCGATCGAGTCGCCTGGACGAAAGGGCGTCCCTTGGCAGATCGACACCGCCGCGGTGATCGGCTGGGTCCGTCAGCGCGACGTGGCCAAGGTGGTCGGTGACACCGCCGACGTATCGACGGCCGAAGCCGAGGCTCGCGAGCTTCGAGCGCGCGCGGCGCTCCGAGAGATCGAGCTCGCCGAGAAGCGGATGGAGGTTGTCTCCGTCGAGGACTCGGTGCGAATCGTGACCGATCTCGCTGTCACGATTCGTCAGCAGATGCGGGGCATCGGTGCGCGTGTCGCGCCGATGCTGGTCGGTGAAGAGGACGCGCTGAAGATCGAATCCACGATCGAGTCGGAGGTTGATGGGGCGCTGGCGGTGCTCGCCACATACGACCCGACCGATTCTGATGGAGACGACGAGACCGAAGGATGACGAGCTTGGCCTAGCCGCGTTTCTCAGGGGCGTCCGGAGCGCGGTCCGTGAACTCAAGCCGCCGGATCGTCTCACGGTTACCGAGTGGGCCGAGCGAAATCGAATGCTCAGTTCGAAGACCGCGGCCGCCGGCCCGTACCGCGTCGACAGGGCACCGTACCAACGCGAACCGCAGGACGTGTTCGCTGACCCGTCCGTCGTTGAGCTCACGCTCATGTGGGGCGCACAGAGCGGAAAGACCGACGGCGTCGAGGGGAACATTCTCGGCTACGTGATTGATCACGACCCGCAAGCCGTGATCTTCATGCACCCCACGCAGGACGATGCGCGCGACTGGTCGAGGCAGAAGCTCGAGCCAATGATCGCGGAGAGCCCTTGCCTGGCAGAGAAGGTGGCTCCGCCGCGCTCTCGCGACAAGTCGAGCACGATTCTCCGGAAGGAGTACGCCGGTGGCTTCGTCCTCGCGATCGCAGGAAACGCGCCGCGTCAGACGCGCGGCCGGTCCGCGCCGATCGTCATCGAAGACGAGTGCGACGGAATCAAGCCAGGGCCTGAAGGTGACCCAGGCGAGCTCCTGTGGCGTCGCGCACGGACGTTCCCGAAGAAGAAACGGGTTCGAACCAGCACGCCGACGATCAAGGGTCAGAGCCGGATCGAAGCTGCGTTCGAGGATTCGGACAAGCGGTACTACTTCGTTCCCTGTCCAGACTGCGGCCTCATGCAGAAGCTGGTCTGGAAGCAAGTCAAGTGGGAACAGGACGGGGAGGGGGAGCACGATCCGTCGACGGCTCACTACGAGTGCGAGGGATGCGGCTTCCGCATCGAAGACCGTCACAAGATGGCGATGCTTCGCGGTGGAGAGTGGATCGCCGAGAAGCCGTTCAAGGGTCACGCCGGCTTCCACCTGAACGCAATCTACAGCCCGTGGACGACGTTCGCGGAACTCGCATCGAACTTCCTTCGTGCAAAGCGCAACCACGATCTGCAGACGTTTGTAAACACGGACCTGGCCGAGACGTGGGCGGAAGACGGCGAGTCCATTCCGGACGACGATCTCTACGAACGTCGGTACGACTGGACTCTGGGCTTGCCGAAGGGCGCCGAACTGCCCGAGGGTGTGGCGTTCCTCACTCTGTCGGCAGACGTACAGCGGCAACCACCGCGCGTCGAGTACGAGGTTCAGGGATGGGGCTCCGGACAGGAACGATGGTCGATCGAATACGGTCGGATCTTTGGCGACGTCGATGGTGATCCCAACGTCCTGAAAGATCTCGACGCGATTCTCGATCGACCGTTCTGGCACGCCAAGGGAATTCAGCTCTACGTCCGGGCTGCCGGGATCGACTCGGGCGGTCACGCTACGCAGACGATCTACAAGTACTGCAAGCCGCGATTTCGTCGCCCGCTACCCGACGGAAGGTCGCAGTTTGTCTTCGCACTCAAGGGGCGCAGTGAAGCCAGCGGGCTCCGTCGGCCGATCTGGCCTGACAAGATCAGTGAGTCAAAGGTTCTTCCGAGGCACAACTTCTTCACGATCGGCGTCGACGCTTGCAAGGATCGACTTCACTCGAGGCTCCGAATCACGGAGCCGGGCCCGGGCTACTACCACTTCCCGCACGACAGAGACCGGGACTTCTTCAAGGGATTGGTCTCGGAAACTCGCGAGATCCGATACCACGTCGGTAAGCCCTATTCGGTTTGGCGCCCGAAGCGAAAGCACGAACCAACGGAGCCGCTCGACCTGGCCGTGTACGGAATCGCGGTGCTCGAGGGTATTCAGAGCGATCCCTTCGACCTGGATCTCGAGGCCGAGGCACTGAAGATCGCGACGCTGGTCCCACGTCCGATCCCGACCGCCGGCGATGCGCAAGTGGTCGCGGCCACGAAGCCGGTCAAGCGCGGCACTCGCCGACGCCAGACGAGATCGAGAGGGTACGAGGCGTGACGTATCAAGAGCAGCTCGACAGTGTGCAGGCCGCGCTCGCCAAGATCGAAGCCGGCGCGCAGGCGTACGAAATCCAGACGCCTACGGGTGCGCGCCAAGTCACGCTGGGAAACCTCACTCACTACTACGCCCGTGAGAAGTTTCTGCGGAAGATGGTCGCCAAAGAAGCTCGCGGTGGCATCCGCAGCCGATACGGAACGCCCGTTTCGTGAAGGGCCCCACACGGATCGATCGCATGATCGCGACGGTGTCGCCGACTCGAGCCCTGAAGCGGGTAAGAGCTCGAGCGGCTCTCGACGCATATGCAGGCCTGATCGGCGGTGGTGGGTCGCACAACGGCGCCCGTTCTTCGAAACGATCGCTTCGAAACTGGAACCCGCTCGCACGTTCAGCCGACGCAGATTCGATCCCGGATCTGAAGGCACTTCGTGGTCGCTCGAGAGATCTCGTCCGCAATGCACCGATTGCGGCGAGTGCGGTCGGAACCGTGGTTACGTCCGTCGTCGGTACGGGCCTCCAGCTGAGGTCGACGATCGATCGAGAGTTCCTCGGGCTCTCGGACGAGCAGGCGCAAGAGTGGGAGCGGAAGGCGGAGCGGATCTGGCGGATCGCCTCGCGTCAACTCGACATCACGCGCCAACAGAACTTCTTCCAGATGCAGGACCTGGTCCTGCGATCGGCTCTCGAGAGCGGCGACGTTCTCGTCGTTCGTCGATTCGTGCAGAACCGAGGTGATCTGCTCGGGCTCAAGCTGCAGTTCGTCGAGGCGGACCGTATCTGCACGCCGCCCAGCCAGACTTCGGACCCGCTCGTCGTGGAGGGCGTTCAGAAGCAACCCAGCGGTGCGCCGCTCAGGTACTTCATCGACAATCGCACGCGCGATCGACTCGGAATAGTTACGCCCTCTGAGGACGATTTCACCAGCGTTCGTGCCTACGGTGCGAAGTCGGGCGAGCGCATGGCGCTTCACGTCTTTTCTCGAACGCGTCCGGACCAGACGCGCGGTATCCCGTATCTCGCGCCGGTCATCGAAGCACTGAAGCAGCTCGAGCGATACACGGAAGCCGAGCTCGCCGCTGCCGTGATTTCATCGTTCTTCACCGTCTTTGTGAAGACCGAGACCGGCGAGATGGGACTCGCGAACGCGACGGTGAGTTCGACTGCCACCGATGACGGAACGGTCGACAGTGAGACGCGTGACCTCGAACTCGCGCCCGCCGGTGTGTTCGACCTGGCCGAGGGCGAGTCGATCGAGACCGCGAATCCGGCTCGACCAAACGACAAGTTCGACCCGTTCGTCGACTCGATCATCACGCAGATCGCGATCGCGCTCGAGATGCCACCCGAGGTCATGAAGAAGCTCTTCTCCTCAAGCTTCAGTGCGGCCAAGGGAGCACTCGGCGAAGCGTGGCGGTTCTTCCTGAAGCGTCGGCAGTGGTTGGGCAGCGACTTCTGCGACCCGGTCTATGAGTGGGCGATCGCCGAGTCCGTGGCGCGAGGGTTGCTCTCGGCGCCGGGATTCTTTCGAGATCCGCTCATCCGTGCTGCGTACCTGGGTGCGACATGGACCGGCCCCAGCCAAGGGCAGATCAATCCCGACAAGGAGATCGCGGCGGTCGACAAGATGCTCGATATGGGAATCATCAGCGAGACCGAAGCGACGGCCGAGCTTCGCGGTCGAGACTACGACGGGGTGGTTGCGAGTCGTGTTCGCGACAAGGCGACGCGCGAGGCACTTGGTGATTCGACGCCCGCCCCCTCGCCACCTGGCGACGATCCGGATGACCCCGACGATCCTGACGATAGTGCCGATCGCCACGATGACGATGCGAACGGTGAAGGAGACGACGAGTGACGCTCTCGCAGCTCCTGACGCAACCGTGGGCGATCACGGAAGACGGCTACCGCGATGCACTGCTCGCGGTGAAGAGCCACAACGATCTGTTTCGGTTCAAGGGCGCGCCAGAAGATGCGCTCGTTGCCCGAGCCCCACTCGGTAGCCGCGCCACCCTCGACGACCTCTATGTCGTGGACGGGGTCGCGGTAATTCCCGTGGTGGGTGGGCTCACGCAGTTCTCGTACTGGTCGGGCGACCGCGCCTCGTACGAGTGGATCGGCGGGCAGCTCGCGATGGCGCTCGATGACGGCCAGGTCGAAGGAATCATGCTCGTGGTTGACAGCCCGGGCGGCGAGGTCGCGGGCTGCGAGGCCCTGTCGGCTTCGATCTTCGAAGCTCGGTCGGTGAAGCCGGTGATGGCGTTCGTGCCCGGTCGTGCTGCGAGTGCGGGGTACTGGCTCGCATCGTCGGCCTCGCGAATCGTGGCGACGCGGACGTCGGTGCTCGGTTCGATTGGGATTCTCTTCACCACGTTCGACTTCTCGAAGATGGACGAAGCGATGGGGATCGAGGAGATCACGATCGTCTCGAGCCAATCGCCGGGGAAGGATACGGACGCCTCGACGGACGAAGGGCGCGCCCGAATTCAGGAGATGGTCGACGCGATGGCCGAGGTCTTCATCGCGGACGTCGCTCGCGGCCGCGGAGTTTCCGCCGAGACCGTCGTGAGCGACTTCGGCCAAGGCTGGATCCGCGTCGGCGAAGACGCGATCGCCGCAGGGATGGCCGACGAGCTCGGGACGCTCGAGCAGACGATTTCAAGCGCAGGCGCGAGTGCGCCCGCGTTTCCACCACTCGCCGCGGGCGGGGCAAAGGAGAACACGATGCAGGTCAATACCGACGACATCACCGTCGAACTGCTGGCCGAGCACTGCCCGAAGGTCGTGGCAGCGATCGGTGAGGCCGCGGCGAAGAAGGCCGTCGAGAAGGCGAAGGCAGAGATGCCCGACCTCGAGCAGCTCGCCGCCGAGAACCAGACGAAGGGCGCTGAGTCCGAGCGCGAGCGAATCCTCGGGATCGAGGAAGCCGGCGCCGACACCGGCCTCGACGAGCTCGTCGCCGAACTCGTTGCCGACCCCAAGGTCACGGTCGAAGCCGCGAAGGGGCGTCTCTTCGAAGCGACGAAGGCCGAGAACAAGGGCCGCCTCGATGCCTTCAAGGAAGACGGGAAGGAAACGGATCCGCCCAAGCCGGGCGGTGGCGAAGCCCCGAGCGAGTCCGAGGCGAGGGTCGCCCGGGCGATCGAACAGGCGCGTGCGGCCGGAGTTGCGGTCGACGCCGGAAAGGAGTGAGTCATGAGCTCTCCCGAATACACGCAGACGCAAGACCCCGGCCTCGACGAACTGGTCGTCGGCGGTCCGGTGAAGACCCGAACGGTCACGTTGACCGAGAATCAGGCGCAGGGCGAGATCTCGCGCGGTGCGATCCTCGGCTACGACGGAACGAACTACGCCAGCGTCCACCAGACGGGTGCGCACACGGCGGCCACGTCGCGCGCGGTTCTCGCGCAGGAGACGGCCGATCCGAGTGGCGGGGACATCGACGTCCTCGTCTACGACGAAGCGGATCTGAACGAGGAAAAGCTGAGTACCGGCGGGACGGTCACGGTCGACCAGTGCCGCGAAGCGCTTCGCGCCGTCGGCATCCACCTGAAGAAGCCGGTCTCGGCGTAACCGAGACCTGGAGGAGGTAAGAATCCATGGACCAGTATTCGACCGAGGAACTGATCGAGATCTTCCGCAACCTGAAGGTTCCGCAGACGTTCTTGACGCGACGATACTTCGGAGCGATCCGACAGAGCGACAAGAGCAAGGTGCATATCGACATCGAGAAGGGCAAGCGTCGACTGGCACCGTTCGTCAGCCCGAAGTCGCAGGGGAAGATCGTCGAGACGTTGCGACACCAGACGGACACGATCACCCCGGCCTACATCAAGGACAAGCGGCCGTTCGATCCCGAGAATGCGATCGATCATCGCACGCTCGGAGAAGCGCTTCTCGGGGATCTCTCTCCCGAAGAGCGTGAGGCGCGTTGGGTGGCCATGACTCTCGTCGACCAGCAGGAGATGATCGACCGGCGGCTCGAGTGGATGGCGGTTCAGATCATGCTGACGGGTCAGGTCACGATTTCCGGCGAGGGGTTCGACGACATCGTCGTCGACTTCCTCCGCGCGGCGGCCCAGACGATCGCGCTCGCGGGCGCGGCGCGATGGGGCGAGGCGGGTGTCGACCCGTACCTGAACCTGCAGACATGGTCGCTCCTTGCGCAGAAGAACAGCGGCGCGGCGATCACCGAGTGGGTGATGGAGCCCGACGCGTTCGATCTGTTCTCGCAGGACGCGCGGGTCCAGAACCTGCTCGATACGCGTCGCGGTTCGAGTGCGACGCTCGAGAGCGCGCCCCCCGGTCGCGCCGAACCCCAGTTCCAGGGGTCGATCGGGAATTTCGGGTTCTGGACCTACCAAGACTGGTACGAGGATCCGGTCACCGAGGTCGATACTCAGCTGCTTCCGCAGTACGCCGTGCTTGGCGTGTCGTCCGGTTTCGAAGGTCGCCAGCACTACGGCGCCATTCGCGACAAGAAGGCCGGCTATCGAGCGCTTCCCTTCTTCCCGAAGATGTGGGACGAGGAAGACCCGGCGGGCACGTATCTGATGGCGCAGTCCGCGCCGATTCTGGCGCCCGGACGTCCCGACGCTTCGGTCGGCGCGACGGTGAGGTGATCCCATGGAAGCAGTAACGAGTGTCACCCTTCAGCTCGGAACGAAGCGCAAGCCCCGTGAGGTCGCACGCGACACCCTCGTCGACACCGACGACCTCGGTCTCGACGAGGGGGAGGTGCAACGACTTTTCGACCGCGGATTCCTTCGGGAGCCCGGCGAAGGCGCGGCGCACTCGAATGTCGAGGACGGCGGCGAGCGCCTGGATCTCATCCAGGAAGCGATTGGCGAGGTCGATCTCAAGGACTCGTCAAACGTGACGGGCGACGGTCGTCCGACCGTCGAAGCGGTGCAGGCCGAGGTCGTGAAGCTCGCCCCGAGTGCACCGCCGGTCACCGCACCCGAGCGGGATGCGGCCTGGGCGGCGCTTCAGGCCGACTGATCCGTGATCGAGTCTGATGCCGATCGATCGGCATTGATGGACGACTTCGGAGTCGATCTCACGATCACTCCACCGGGCGGTGGCGCGCCCGTCATGGTCGACGACGGCCAGGGCGGGCAGCGCCTTCCGCGCGGGATCCTCGAGAACGGCCACCACGAGGCGGAAGCCGCGGGCATCGACGTCGCTTCAACTAACCCGCAGGTGATCGTTCCGTCTCACGAGACGGGCGGTGCCGAGAAGGGTTGGGGTCTCGAGGCGAACGGCACGACGTACGAGATCCACACGTCGAAGCCCGACGGGACGGGGATGCACGTGTTCGATCTCCACCTAAACGACTGACCGGAGGCAGGCGTGCCGAGCAAGCGTCAACGGATTCGGTCGGAGCTCCTCGCCCGGCTCACGGGACTCCCTCGCGCGATTGGCGGTCCGATCACGAGTCGCGCCGAGAATGTGGCCGAGAGCGAGATCCCGTGTGCAGTCGTCTGGGTCGGGGGAGAGGTCGAAGGCGATCAGACGACGAAGGACTCGGTCGACCTGGTCGTGGCGGTTGAAATCACGCTGATCGGCAAGACCGATGGTGGGGATGAGGGGGTCGACGTCGTCGACGAGATGATCGAAGAGGTTCGCTCCCGCATGGCGACAGCGTTTGAAGGTGGCTGCTTTCACTATCGCCAGTCGCCGTTCGACGACGAGCAAGATGCGAACGAACCGTTCCCGTCCGCGACGCTCGAGTACGAGTACCAATATCAATCGGCGCCAGGACAAAGCCTGTAGTCGCTAGGAGGAAGCTCGCCCATGGCGACACTCGATCGCATCGTATTCCCGGAAGAGCCCACGGCCGCATTCGACATCGACGCGGAAGCCGATGCGGTAGACGCGGATGCCGCAGGAGACGACTTCCTGAACGGCGCCGGCGTCAAGATCGGCTTTTGGGTGAAGAGCACCGCCGGAGCAGTTCGCACCGTCACCTTCGTGGCGCCGAACGACTGCAACTTCGGGTTCAACCACGATGAGCCGATCACGGTTCCCGACGGATTCGAAGGCTTCATCAAGATCGGGTTCGAAGGGGCTCGGTTCAACGACCTCGGCGACAACATGGTGGACGTCACCTACGACAACGCGGCCGGTCTCAAGGTTGCCGCGGTGATTCTTCCCTTCTAGCGCGCTCGTTCTGAGTGCTCGGAGAACTGACGAATGAAGATCGAAGGAAAGACAGTTCGAGTAGCGATCGGCGACGGCGCGACTCCCGAGAACTTCAACATCCTCGCGGATGCGCTGACGGACAACCTGACCATCAGCAATCCCGAGGAGCGCACCGACACGAAGGACAGTGGCGGTCAACGACAGCTCTTCACGACCGGCGTGATCACGGAGACATCCCACTCGGGAACACTCATCTTCTCGGACGAAACGGGTCCCACGCGACTTCTTCAGGTCGCCTACGCGAACGACAAGCGGATCAACATCAAGATCATTCTCGGCAACGGCCAGGAGATCTTCGGTCCGTTCCAGATCACGAACCTCGGTCTGGCCAGCCAGAGCCGCGGGTTCGCGGAAATGTCCGTGAACTTCGAGAACGCGGACGATGTCACGCTCCAGGCCGAGAGCTAGCAACAGAGACCGCGGCGAAGTCGAGTTCGCGGGCCTCATTGCCAGGCCGACGCTCGAGGCCGTGGTCGAGATCGAAGAGGATCTCGGACCGATCGTCGACGTCACACACCGCCTGATCGGCGGACCGTCGTACCGAGACTTCCTCGGTGTGATTCGGGCATGCGTGGATCGCGAGATCTACGACGACGTGGGCGGGGCGGTTCTTTCGATAGGCACCGATCGCGCGATCCAATGTGCTGTGTCACTGGCGCTCTCCTACTTCGTGCGGGGTGATGAAGCGCCGGCGCCGGACCCCGACGTGGATGGGCCGCAGTCGTTTCCAGCGAAGACCTTCGTCGCGCAGGCCGTCGCGGTCTGGGGGCAATCGCCCGACGAAGTCTGGATCTGGACGGTTCCGGAGTGGTGGGCGGTGTACGACGCCTTCGTCCTGGCCAACGGGGGCGATCGTGATCGCGATAACGCCCTGACCGACGACGACAAGCGCGCGATTGCCGACCGGCTTCGTGCGGCAGAGCGTGAGCTGCGCCAGAGGGCTCGCGCAACGAACGTGGAGGCAATCGCAGAATGAACCTGGACGCGTTCACGATCGACCTCTCGCCCGCACTGGGCGAGCTCCCCGCTCGGTGCACCCCCCAAGACATGGTTGAGATCGAGAAGCGATGCGGTCCGATCAGTGTGGTTCTGCGCCGTTTCGCGTTGGTCGAGGGCAGCTACACCGAATCGGGCCACGTCCTCGAGGTCTTGCTCACGTCCGGGGACGAGAACCGCGCGCCGACTCGAGAGGAGATCGACGACGCGATATTCGAACTCGGCCTGGGAGAGACGATCGAACGACTCACGCCCTTCATGCAGCGGGTGATGAGCGGGCCGAAGCCACTGCCTGAATCGCTCGCCGATGTCGCGGACGAGAACGGATCTCGGCCGCACTAACGGCGAGTTCCGATGCCGACGAACAAGGAACTCGCGAAGCTCGTCATCAAGCTCGAGGCGGACTCGAGCACGCTACGACGGGACCTTCGCAGGGTAGAGGACCGAGTCAGCCGCAGTTCGAAGCGCATGCAGTCGAGCTTTGCGAAGGCGCAGGTCGCGACCGCGGGGCTGCGGACGGCCGTTTCGAAAGTGCACGTGGGCGTCGCCGCCCTGGCCGGTGCGAGCGGGCTTGGGCTGCTGGTCAAGAGATCACTCGACTACGCGGATGCGATCGATAAGGCCGCCTCGAAGCTCGGCGTCACGACCGACTTCCTGCAGGAATCTCGATTCGCGGCGGAGCAAAGCGGCGTCGCGATCAACACGCTCGAAATGGCCATGCAGCGCTTCACCCGTCGCGCGGGCGAAGCCGCGAATGGAACAGGCGAAGCGCGTGACGCGATCGCAGAGCTTGACCTGTCGCTGCGTGACGCGAACGGGAACATGCGCTCTACCGAAGCGTTGTTCCGCGACGCAATGGATGCTCTTGCGGGCGTCGACGAACCAGCAGAGCGCCTTCGCCTCGCGTTCAAGCTCTTCGACTCCGAAGGTGCCGTCCTGGTCAACATGGCCGACGACTTCAAGCGCCTGGCCGCCGAGGCCGAAGGCGCGGGCCAGGTGCTCGGGGCTGATACGATCCGCCGCGCGGTCGACGCGAAGGATGAGCTCTCGAAGCTCTCCGGCGCGGTTCGAGTCCTGGCAACCGAGGCACTCGTCGATCTCGCTGGTCCGATGCTCGACACTGCGCAAGGCCTCGCGGATATCGCACACTTTGCTGGGCAGGCATGGGCAGGTCTTCGGGACATTATCAACGCGGACCCGAAGAACATCGAGGAGACGAAAGACCGACTCGCCGAAGCCGCGAATGAACTCGAACAGTTCATCCGATTGCAGAATGCTGCAATCGAGGGGCGTCGAAACATCTTCACCGGTGAGCTTCCGGATGGTCCGATCGAGACCCAGTTCGACGCCCTGATCGAAGAGCGAATCCAGGAGATCGATCGTCTCGAGAAGCGCCTCGAGGAGTTCCAACAGCGCACTCGGGCGCCAGCGATACCGAGCGCACCGGACATCGATGGCCGCGGAGAGGAATCCCGCACGAAGGCCGAGCAGAGCCTGATCGACAAGCGCGAGAAAGGCCTCGCGACACTTCGCCGCCAAGCGGAGGAAGAGCAACGCCTATTCACGGCGCAGCGGGAAGGGGCCGAGGCGGTTGCTCGAGTGACCGCAGCGATCGCCGCCGAGAATCAGATCCGCGAACTCGGGATCGACGCGAAGAGCCGAGAGGCCCAGGAGATTCGGGATCTCACCGCTCGTCAGGAAGAGCTTCGCCTCATCACTGAGAACCTCGAGGATGCGAACAAGACGCTCTTTGAACAGATGACCGGCAACGCGGAGACGTGGCGGCGGTCGATGGGTCACGCGTTCGCAGACACGCTGCTTACAGGGCAGAACGCGTTCAAGGCGTTGGGTGACTCGTTCGTGCGCGATTTCCTGTCGCGTCTGTCTCAGCAAGTGATCTTCGAACCCCTCTTCACCGCCTTCGGCTTTGGGAAGCGTGCTGATGGTGGGCCTGTGCGAGCAGGCCAGCCCTACCTGGTCGGGGAACGCGGACCCGAGATCGTGGTCCCGAACTCGAACTCGTTCGTGATCCCTAACCACCGGGTCGCTGCCGCGAGCTCGGGCGGATCTCCGATCGGAGGTGCCGCTCGGTTGACCGTGAACATCTACAGCAGCGGCGCCGACGTCGACGTGGCCGAGGGCACTGGCCCGAATGGCGAGCGTACGCTTGAGATCATGGTCGAGGGCGTGATGAGAAGGGCGATCGGTCGAGGCGCTGTCGACGGTCCGCTGCGCTCACGGTTTGCTCTTCGACCGAAAGGCACAGCGGGGGCGTAACCGATGCCGATCGCCTGGCCCGCATCGCTTCCGCAGGCGCCGCTCTTCGGATACAACGAAGAGATCGGTGAGGTGAAGGTCCGCACGCAGACCGACTCCGGTCCCGCCAAGGTGCGCCGGCGATTCACGGAGAGCGTCGACCGGATGACCTGGGGACTCGCGCTCACCGAGTCGCAGTTCGGCGACCTGCTGACGTTCTACAAGACGACGACCTCGCACGGATCGCAGCGCTTCGAGATCACGCATCCGCGGACGGCGGCGCTCGTCGAGGTTCGCCTCGTCGGCCCGCCGAGCTTCTCGAATCCGAAGCCGAATCTCTATAAGGGGTCGCTCGTCTTCGAGATCCTCCCGCAATGAGTCGCACGCTCTCTCAGGTGGCTCAGGCCGCTATCAATGCAGAGGAGACCGGCGAGGTCTTCCTGCTGTTGCTCGAGTTCGACGAGGCGAGCCTCTCCGAACCGATCCGCGTGGTCTGGAACAACGTCAACGTGACGAGCCGCGGGAACGTGTATGCGGCGATGGAGTTCTCGGCCGAGCTTCCGGGCGAGACAGAGGGCGCAAGTCAGAGCGTGCGAATCACGCTCGACAACGTCGACCGACAGATCGTCCAAGCGGTGCGCAACGCAGTTGGCCGCCCCGCGGTGACGATGGAAATCGTCCTCGCGAGCGACCCCGACACGGTCGAGGCGGGGCCCTTCAACTTCGAGCTCGAATCGGTGGAGTACAACGCTCTTACCGTCTCGGGCGAGCTCATCTTCGACGACGTATCGAACCTGCGATGTCCGCAACACACTGCGACACCCTATCTGTATCCCGACGCCTTCTAGGCCCGGGCTGGACCAACGACTACGTCAGCCCGCCCGTTCCGTTTCTCGATCACGGACGTGACCGTGCCGGTTGGGACTGCTGGGGTCTTCTCCGGTGGGTCTATCGGCACGAGTTCGCGATTGAGCTCCTGAGCTATTCGGGCGGATACGAGTCGATCGACGACCACGCGGGCGTCTTCGCGGTCTTCGAAGACCAGGTCGCCGCGTGGGACGAGGTCGAGTCTCCGCAGCCAGGTGATGCCGTCTGGTGCTCGTTTCGGGGGTTTCCGTGTCACGTGGGGGTGTACGCAGGCGATGGGATGATGCTCCACGTCTTCCCGCGGCGCGGCACCACGCTCGAGAGGATCAACGGTCCAGCATGGCAGCGCCGAATCAGGACATACTTCCGGCACCGGTCCATGCGGTAGCCCTTCGGAATCCGTTCGGCGTCGGTAAGACCCCGGTCCGGGAGATCGCTCACGGTGCCACGCTGGCCGAAATCCTCGAGCAGTTTGAGTTGTGCCCGTGTCGGCACTACCACGTCGAGGTGCTGGTTGACGGTGTCAGTGTACCCGCGGCGCTGTTCGACAAGACGCGGCCGAAGCCCGGGACGTCGATCGTCTGCATCCCCGTTCCGCACGGGGGCCGCACCGGAAAAGCAGTTCTCTCGATCGTCGTTGGTGTGGGACTGGCGATCGCGTCGGCAGGTGCCCTACTGGGTGCGACCGGCGTCACGCTCGGCACTGTGGGCGGTGTTGCCGCCGGCGGCCTAGCGATCTACTCCGGCACGAGCTCGCTCCTCGCGCCGGCGCCGACGAAACCCTTCGACGGCGACATCCCGACGAGCGAGCAATCGCCCGCCCTGGTCGGCGAGCAGAACCGGCTCGCGCCCTATGCACCGGTCGTGCGCCACTTCGGCCAGTACCTGCGATTCCCTCGCTACGCGGCGAAGCCCTATACCGAGGCTCTCGGCGACGACTTCTACCTACGGCTCTTGTTCGACTTCGGATACGGGCCTCTGCAGCTCACCGATCTCAAGATCGGCGAGACGCCGATCGACGAGCTCGTTCCGCCCGAGGACTACGTCGTCCATCCGGGCTACGACGACGATTTTCCTACCCCCGATGCACCGCTCTCGATCTTCACGCAGGGCGTCGACGAGGACGACTTCGCGGTCACCCTCGAGGACGGTGTCACCGTCGGCACCCGGACGACGCCTGCGGATACGCACGAGGTTTCGCTCGACTTCACGTTCCCGGCGGGTCTGATCGGATTCGACGAGGACGACGGGGATCCGGAGTGGGTCGAGGTAGAACTCTCGATCCAATATCGCGCGGCCGGGACCCCCGATCCCTGGATCGATGTCACGGCCGACACGCTGGGGACCGGGGTCACCAACCCGAGCGCGGGAGAGTTTCGGATCCGCGGCCGCGTGCGTGGCCAGATCATCCGCGGCGTCCACTGGATCCCGCCCGCAGCGGGGCAGTGGGAGATCAACGTCCAGCGGATCGATACGACGTACCAGTCGAGCGATCAGATCGTCCAATCGCGCGCGGAGGACTGCGTCTGGACGAAGATTCGATCGATCCGCCCGGGTACGCGACCTCGAGTTCCGAATCTGTGTCTCGTCGAGATGCGGATCAAGGCAAGCGACCAGCTCGCCGGCCAGGTGACTGACTTCAACGCGATGGCGACGTCGATCCTCCCGGTCTGGTCGTCGGGCGAGCCGCAGGGAGACGGGTGGGGGCCCGCGAACAAGCTCTCGACGAACACGAGCCTGCAGGCGACTCGAAATCCCGCGTGGGCGTTCGCCGAGGTCTACCGCGGCGCGCACAACCCGCGGCCAGTCTCGAATGATCGCATCGATGCGCCGTCGATTGCGGCCTGGGCCGATCGGAACACGAACGAGGGGATCCACTTCGACGCGGTGGTCGACTTCACGTCGACGATCGGGCAGCTCGCGCGCGACATCGCCGGCACCGCTCGAGGCGCGCCGACCCTGATCGATGGGAAGTACGGCGTCGTCGTCGACGAGGTGAAGAACGCCGTCATCTCGCACCTCACCCCTCGTGACGTTCACGATTTCAGCGGCTCGAAGGTGTTTCAGCGCGAACTGCACGCCGTTCGCGTTGGGTTCGTGAACCCCGACGCCGGCTACCAGCCCGACGAGATCGTGGTCGGCGACGACGGCTACACGAACGACGGACTCGGCGGAACCACCGAACCGACGATCTTCGGCCGAATCGATCTCTGGGGCGTGGCTGACGCCGATCGCGCGTGGAAAGAAGGCCGCTACCACATCGCGGCGAAGAAGCTGCGCCCGGAGATCTACTCGTTCGAAACCGACATCGCGTCGCTTCGGCTGACGCGCGGTGATCGCTTCCGGCTCACGCATGACGTGATGCTCGTTGGGGTCGTGAGCGGTCGAATCACGCACATAACCTACGCGCCGGGCGGCGAGATCCTCGCAGTCACACTCGACGAAGCGCTCGACTACGACCCGGCGCTGCAATACGGCCTTCGGATTCGCTCGGCGTCGAACGAGACCGTGCACTTCGTGATCTTCAACATTGGAGTCGAAGCGAAACTCTTCATCGCTGCGCAGCCGGGTGGCATTGACGTTTCGTCGCTTACCGTTCCACCAGCAGTCGGCGACGTTGCCACGGTCGGCGAGTCTGGCCAGGAGACCGGCGACTACATCGTCCACCAGGTGTTCCCGAACTCGGACCTCGGCGCGCGCATCGAGTGCGTCGACTACTCCCCCGAGATCTACGACGCCGACACGGGCGCGATCCCTACGTTCGACCCGCAGATGACCGACCCGCGCGCTCCGGCCCTGCAGGTGCCCGAGCGGCCGCAGATCACCTCGATCGCGTCCGACGAGTCGGTGCTTCTGCAGAACCGCGACGGCACGTTCGCTCCGCAGATCCGAATCACCGTCACGACGCCACAGAACGCGCTGATCCCGACAGAATTCTTCCAGGCGCAGATTCGATCCTCGGACCCGATCGGGCCCTGGTCGACGCTGCCCTACGTCAACGCAGGCGACCACGCGATCGCCTTCCCCGACGTCGACCAGGGGATCACCTACGACGTGCGCGTGCGGGGCGTCCGCGCGGACGGCCGCGCGAGCGAGTGGGCGACGCTCTCAGGCCACACGGTGGTCGGAACATCGACGCCGCCGCCCGACGTCACAGACTTCCGAGGGGAGGGACCGACGCGTCTCTCCTGGAGCTATCCCAACCCGCCGCGGGATTGGGCCGGGTTCGAACTTCGAAGCCAGGCGGGAAATGACACCACCTGGGAGACGGCGATTCCGTTTCACGACGGGCTGATCACGGAGGCGTTCGTCGACATCTCGGGAGCGCCCTCAGGCGAGCGAACGTTTCTGGTGAAGGCAGTCGACCAAGCCGGGAACCGCAGCGTAAACGCCGCTTCGATCGTCAAGACGGTCAACCCACCGGAGTTCGACAACATCCTCGAGACCGAGGACTTCCACGCGAACGGCTTCACCGGGACGAAGACCGACTGCACGGTCGAGGGTGGATCCGGCGACCTGGTTGCGGACGCCGAGGGCACGCTCTTCTGGCCTGCGGATGACCAGCCGTTCTGGCCTGGCGACGCCGAGCCGTTCTGGGACCAGGGCTACAAGGGCCTGACCTACGAAGACAGCTACACGCCGCCCGCGGCGTCAGTGCCGAACCGGATGACGATTGCGATCACCGTCACGGGCGACGGCTGGTCGATCGAGTATCGCGAGCAGGGCGGGGCGAACTGGCTGCCCTGGCCGGGCGAGATCATCGCGCAGAACGTGACCTACGAGTTCCGGGTGACGACCCAACCGGGCAACACCGAGGGCCGGATTTCGGAGTTCGTGGTGCAGATCGACGTCGACGACGTAGTCGAGTTCATCGAGGACTTCGAAATTGCGGCGGCCGGGAATCCCAGGCTCCCGATCACGAAGACCTACTCGGTCATCAAGCACGTGATCGTGACTGTGCAGGGCAGCGGTGCCGGCTATGCAACAGTCATCGACAAGGACGCCACGAACGGGCCCGAGGTGCACGTCTTCGACGATACGGGGACCCGTATCACTCGCGACGTCGACGCTCGAATCGGAGGTTACTAGGTGGCGGATCCGCTTCCCCCGGATGGGCAGATCACAAATCCGACGCGACTCACAGCGGACGTTCGTGCGGACCTCGACGATACGCTGAATGTCGTTCGACAGTTGATCGGCGCAGTGGTAGCCGAATCGTCCGAGATCACGACGGGCGCACTCGCGCCTTCGGCTGCCTGGGTCATGGTCGACAACGAAGGATCGGCATCGGCGGACAACCTCGACACGATCACAGCAACGCCCTACGTCGACGGGGCGCTGCTGGAGCTATCGCCACTCACGCCTGGGAACACGACGACGATCCGTCACGACCAGGGCGTTGGCGGGATTGTGCTGAAGGATGCGTCAAACTGGGATCTCACTTCGTCGCGCTGGATCATCGTACGCTACGACTCAAGTACATCGAAGTGGCGTGAGGTTCGCCGCGGCTACGGCGTGCTCGATCACGCGGGCTTCCGAGCCGCGCTGGGCCTCGGCACCGCCGCGCTGCTCGACGACGGCAATGTCGACGCAGCCACGCTCGGAGGTGTGGCTGCATCTGGCTACGTCCAGGTGGGCGACCCGGTAGGCGACGCCGACACAGTCGACGGCATCCAAGCAGCGGGGTTCCTGCAGCTCGCGTTGGCCTCGCTGCAGCAAGCAGCCGGGATCATCCAGACGAATGCCGGATCGTTTATCTCGAACGTGAACGTCGGCGACGAGTGTCGATTTCAGCTCGACATCGATGGCGTGCAGCGCGGCCATATCCTCTTTCACCGCAACGTCGGAACCGACTCGTATCTGACGTTGCGGATCTACGACGACGATGGGTTGACGCTGCTTCGTGAGTTCAAGTTCGTGGCCGACGAGGCTGCCCCCACGTACACCGATGTACCGTCGGCGACAACGAAGACGTTCATGATGGTCGAGGATTTCTCGGCTGTGCTGGGATCTGGGTTTCTTACTGGCTCAGTGAGCAGCACGATCGGCGGATCCGATCCCATCGATACGATCGTGCTCGATCAGTACTACTTCGGGTTTACGTGTCACGCCGAGAACGTCGCAGGTTCTCACCGCGTGTGGCTGGGTCCCGAACTGTCTGCGACCGGCACCGACGCCGATCGAACTAATCCACGTCTCACGATCCTGACCGACTTCTCAGGCGGTGAACTCATCGATTGGGAGGCGTCCTGGTACTACCACGATGTTCCGTAGCCTGAGGGCCCCTCGTTTCGAGCCAAGCGTGGTGGAGTGGATCGGCGTTGCGTTCTTCGTCTACCGCGGGCAGATCGTGCAGGTCGATGCGCATTCGAAGGCTGCCGATCGCCGACTGACGGTGGGAGACGGCTCCTCGGATCGGCCGTATAGGCAACTGGCGCCAGCGGTGTACGTGCTCCCGGTTCCCCCAGCGAAACTGAACGCCGCGGCTTTCTATCGAAATCGCGTCTCGTTCCGAGACGGCGACTTCTACTTCCACGACGGAACACCGCTCTGGAAGATGCAGCGCCCCCTCAAGCCGAAGCGGCAGCTGATCCCCGAAATCACGGGCCCGAAGGACGATGAGGCAACGGTCGAATGGCTGAACTGACGGTACTCGCGCGAACGGCCGACGTGGTCGGTGTGCCTCCCGAAGCGGGCGGCGACTCGTTCAAGAACGACGGAGCCACCGAGCTCCACGTGTTTAATCCGACGGAGAGCGACGTGGAGATCACCGTGGCCGCCGTGCACAAGTGCACGCACGGCTTTCTCGACGACCAGGTCGAGACGATCGAGGCTGGAGGATTGGAGCGTCTCGGTCCATTCGACCCGGGACGGTTCAACGACCCCACCGGGCTCACCCACTTTTCATTCGATTCCGTCGCGGGGATTGAAGTCGCCCCGCAGAGGCAGAAGTAGCGAGGAGATCCATGAAACTCAGACAGTGCTTGCCGATCGTGGCCGCCCTTTGGGCGGCCTTTTTCGTTTCTGGTGCCGCGCAGGCCTCGAGGATCGAGTTCAGCGGCCCTCCGCGAATCGTGATCTCCGCTCTGCCGGGATCCCCGACGAACGTGTTCACGTACGTCGTGACCGACGCCGTCGACCAGGACGACTGCACCGTCGGCACAGGTACGTCGTACACAGGACTCACTATCTGCAAGTGGAACGGCTCGGCCTGGGTCGCGGTCGGATCCGGTGGCGGTGGAGGCCTCGGGACAGACACGGTTGGCACCTCGGAGCTCGATGACGGCGCGGATACGCCCGGCGCCGGCGACTTCGTGCGCGTTGCCACCGCGACGACCGATGTCGAGTACAGCACCCCGGCCGAGGCGCTGACTGCGATTGGCGCCCAGCCCGCGGACGCCGACCTCGACGACCTGGCCGACGGCACGCTCAGCGAGTCGGCCATCGACCCTGCGATCGCCCGCGACTCCGAACTCTCCACCACCGACGCCGGCACCGTGACGCACCTGACGGGCCAGACCGACGACTTCGCGATCGGGGGTACGGACTCGAGCGCGCCGTTCTTCTTCGACGAAGACACGGGCGAACTCACGCTGAACGTCGCCGGTGCTGGCATCACGACCACGCCACACGCGACCGACGGGTCGACCCTGCAGCTATCGGAAGGGGCCGACGACGGATCGAACACCTTCACGCTCAAGGTGCCCGACTCGGGTCTCACCCAGTCGACTGTCTGCACCATCAGCGCCGACGGTCGCATCCCTGAAGCGTGCATGACGCGCGGGGGCAGCCCGCTCACGGTGTTGAACGTCATGGATCCGCCGCCGGGTTCGGGGCTTTCGGTCCCGGCCGGCATCGCGAGTGGTGTGATCGATACCGGCGACCCCTATGACGGGACGGACGGCAACGGCAGCACGCAATCCGCGGTCCATGCGAGTTCGATCGATGCCGCACCGACGATCAACGCAGCGATCACCTATGCGTGTGCAAACGGGTACGACGTGGTCTTCGCGCCAACGGGGAACTTTCGCGTGGGCGCAGACGTGACGTCGGCCGGCTACTCAGCGATTCATGTCGACGCGGGGGAGTGTCCGCGCGGGATTCGGCTGATCGGAGCGGGTCCTGGCCGGTCGGTGATTCTCCCGCGAGCTCGCGGGGGTGGGTATCAGTTCGCTTCGACCGACGAGTGGACCGACAACGCGAACCAGCAACAGCTCGGCGCGAATGTACTGGGCATCGCGCCGGGCGATGAGGACGTGACTGCGTTCTCGAACGCCACGCCGCCCGTCATCACGTTCGACGCTGATACGGGTCTGCGCACCGGTGACACGGTCTTTATCCGCAATTGCTCTGGGAACACCGAAGTCAACGAAAAGACGTTCACGGTCCAGGCGTGCACCACGGGCTCGCCGTTCACGTGTGACCTTCATGACATCGAGGGCGTCGCGGTCGACGGGTCTGCGCTGGGAACTTGGTCGGCGACCCCGAACGAGTGCATCATCCACAAGATCCATCCCGAGTTCTACCTCGAGATCGCGGGCTTCACGTGGATGGACGACGACCCATACGCCCATATGCAGACGAGTGGAAACCCGCTCGTCAGCGGTTCCGAAGAGATCCACCACATGTCGCTGCGTCATTCGGGCGGCATCACGCACATCCACCACAACCACTTTCCGCTGGCCGGCGACGAGGCGCTCGACGGCAAGATCGCCGAGGGCCAGCTGGTCATCGAGAACAACGTCTTCGGGAGCGCGGCCCACGGCGCGGTCGCGATCTACTCGGGCGTTGGGATCAAGATCCAGAACAACCTGTTCGACTACGCGAACCCGAACGACCATGATACCGCGGGGACCGGCAGCGCCACCGCCCTTGCGACCGGCGCATTCACGGCAATCGACGTCGACCCGGGCGCGACGAACCGCCGGATCTCGGGTCTCGAGATCTCGGGGAACATCTTCCGCGGGCACTGGCAGACAGGGATCTACGTCCAGACGAATGCGACTGGTCTGCAGGGGACCTACATCGACGGCGTTTCGATTACCGACAACGTCGTCGTACACACGCCACGCGCGGGCTTCTGCGACGAGGTTGGCGTAGACGAGTGCCGCTCGGTGGACGTTCGCGGCCTCGGCGGACCGATCCGGAACGTCGCCGTTCGAAACAACGTACTCAGAGGGGAGTTGAACGTCGACGGCGACGACACGGAGATCGTCGTGATCGACGGCAACCACATCCGGCCGATCGAGACCAGCCAGGACCGGTGGGGAATCAACCTCCGCGCGCGGCACGCGAAGGCGATCGGAAACGATGTCGCGGACTTCCGTCGCGGGTGCATCGGCGTCTACCCCTACAACACCCAGGGCGGAAGCAATACTTCGATGACGGCGACCATCGAAGGCAACACGCTCGAGTGCCTGGGCAGTGCAACGAATCCGGACCCCGTGATTGGGATCGCATCAACCGGATCGCCTGCGGCGCCGCACGCTGACGACGAGGGGTTCCTGAACATCATCGAGAACAGCATTCGAATCGATAGCAGCTCGTTCAATGCCGAGGGGATTGAGATCACCCAGAGCATGAAGAACGTTCGCATCGCCGAGAACACGGTTCTGATGGAGCAGTCAGCGAACGCCCGAAACTACGGGATTCGCTGCGACACGCCTGCCTGCAGGATCGAGAAGAACAACATCGACGCTGAGTCGCCCGGGATCTACGCCACTTCGAACGCAACCGGCGCGCGGATCATCGAGAACAACCTGGACGGCCAGGGCACCGGCGGTCGCGGCATCCAAGTCCAGAACATCGGAGACGTCAAGATCGTCGACAACGAGATCGCCGACTACACGATCTCCGGCATCGACGCACGTGTCACAACGGGCACCACCCGAGAGGTGTTCCGTATCAGGGACAACGACCTCCGCAATACGGGTGACGGGATCAAAACCCTGTCTACGAGCACCGGCGACGTCCAGATCGTGACAATCTCAGGCAATACGATCGACCTCGCTGGCGGGGTGAACGTGGACGCGATCAGCCTCGACGACACGATCGACGCCGTGGTGAGCAAGAACATCGCGAGCGGGCTCGGGACCGGCGAAGACCTGCTCCTGACCACCGGCCGCACCGACTACGTCTCGGCGTTCGGCAACATCGGTCGCCGGACCTCGGGTGCGGATTCCGAGTGCGTTGCCTCAGCCGATCCGTGGGCCTGCTGCACCGGCGCCGGGACTGGCACGTGCGGCGAGGGCCCCTACCTGCGACACGGCACCACGGCCGGCGGGCTTGGTTGCTCCACTACCGGCGCAGTGGGGGCGAACTCGATCTGCGGCGACACGCTGTGGCACTGATGCTCGAACGCCTCCCCTCGAAATGGCGCTCCGCGATCGTCCTCGGGCTGCCGGCGATCCTGGGTCTCGCGCTCTTCTGCGACTCGGCCCGGGCGCAGGGAGTGACGCTCGCGAACTCGCACTGGGGGGCGGGCGGCGCCGGCACCGACCTGCAGGGTCGTATCTACCGGCCGGTGATGCTCGATACCTACCTGCCGCTCGATACCTCTGGGTGGACACCAGTCGACGTGTCGTGCTCGTGGTCTGCGCTCGAGTCGGCCATCGGGGCCATCACCTCGTCGAGCGATCCGACCGTGATCTATGTGGATGCCACGAACTGCACCATGACGGTGACCGGGACCTCCACGATCGACACGATCTCGAACAGCATAGACAAGCTGGTCGTGCGGGGTAACGCGGACGGGTTGACCCGGATCTTGGTCGATCCAGCCGGCCTCCCTGCCGACGTCGAGGGCTTCCCGAACATTCTCTGGCAGGTGGGGAGTACTTCTCCGACGACCATCGACTCGTGGGTATGGTCGCACGGCTTTGCCAAGGGCGACACGATCGTCGGCACCGACGGGTCAACGGGAAACCAGATCACGGAGGTCTATGTCGGCGATCTGATCGAACAGGAAGTGAACCAGTGGAATGACGGCAGCGCGAACTGGCGACGCTTCGTCGAGGTCGAGTGCGCCCGCTGGCACGACGGGACGCTGCAAGGGCCCACCGCCTGTACCGATCTCCTCACCGTGAACAACCGAATCAAGGTGGACCGCGAGAATCCTTTCCAGATGGAGGGCACCGGACTCGAACTGGTTTCGTCCCCGATTACCGGCCACACGCTTCGACACGTCGAGCGCATCGGCGGCGGGACGATCGACGATGACAACGTGCCGATGCACATCGGGTGGGAAAATCTCACGATCGAACACGCCGAACCCTACATGGTGAAGAAGTCGTTCTCCGCCTGGGAGGTCTACGGCTGCCACGAGTGTTGGCTCGAGGACGTGAAGATCCTGGCGTGGGGGAACACCGCGGTCGAGGACAACTCCAGCCAGAATTCAGCGACGAGCCGGTTCCTGATGAAGAACGTCGACATTGAGGGGCCGTTCTTCGCTGCGCGCTGTGTCATCACGGTCAACTCGATCACCGAGGACACGACGCCGCTCCAGATCAATGTCGACGGAGCCGACTGTGCTCCGTACGTCCTCTGCGGCGGCCTGGAACCGCTCGTCTACTTCCCGCCAGACTTCGACGAGCCGATCCTTCGCGACACCGTGTTCGACTGCGACTCCGCGGATGGGACGCCGGATTCCTCGGTCGACATGACGCTCCGCTACCACTCGGACGGGTCGGATCTCAACGGCGACCCGGTGACAGTCACGTCGCCATCGACGAACAACGTCGGCACGCTGCTCAAGAACTACGACATCGCTGCTGTGAAGTTCGCCGGGCAGTCGAGCGAGAGCCAGTGGATCAACGGGAGCTGCATCGATTGCCGGGTCTCCTTCATCACCCAGCACGGCGGATACGAGTCCGCCGTCTACGGGCTGTATGAGCACTACACGGGGTCTGGCGTGTCGGTGTCCCGCGGGCTGTTTACGCACGGTGGCCCGAACGCTGGCGGCCTCTACGAGCGCAATCATCTCGAGGCCGGAATCGTGCCGATGGAGGGTGCGATCCAAGGGCGGGGCTCTGGGCCGTACATCACGTATGCGTTCAACCGCGGCGTTCCTCCGCCTGCGCAGACGACGACGATCTCGACGCAGTGCGATAGCGGGGGGATTTGTGTCGGCGGCACGGACCTTCAGGGGCACGCGAACCAGTTTCGGAACTGGATCGGGAACTTCTTCAGCTCGATTCGGAACGACGGCAACGGTCTCGACTGGTGCGACAACGATGACGACCAAAGCCGCGACTGCTCCAACCCCGGTTCAGAGGTCCCGTTCAATGGCTGGGAAGACCACTGGGAGCGGAACATCGTCTACGGAGAGACGCTGCTCGACGATTTCGAGACGACGGGTGGCGGCAATCCCACGAGCACGCTGACCGACTACCTGGAGGGCGACCAGGTCGACAGCGGGGCGGATGCGGGGTGGTCCACCGCCTGGCCCACCTCGATCGGGTACGACCGACAGGTCGAACTCGATGCTGCGTTCTCGCCTTCGTGGTGGTGCCAGGAGTCGGGTCCGTTCCATGCGGGGATGGGCGCACCAGCCGACGACTACAACGGTGGGAGCCCCTCGTATTCGAAGCTGCCCGCGCAGATCCGCTACGAGGGAGGTCCCTGCACACCGGTGGCCGCGACCTCGGCGACGTTCAAGATCCTGGGCGGGGCCGTGCTCGGCGGCGGCAGTTCAATCAACTGATGGAGGAAAGATCGATGGCAGAACAGATGGCCCCGACGACGCGCGAGCCGCAGTCGCACCTGAAGACGACAGCGAAGGTCATTGGCTGGGGATCCGTGCTGGAAGTCCTCGGCAACGCGATCGCTCCATCGTTGCCGGAGTTGCTTCGGCCGCTCGCCGACTTCCTCCCGTTCATCGCGCTGGGCTTCCTGAACGGGATCGGGTCCTTCGCGCGCAGCATGGCCCACGAGTACATGCAGCCCACAGAGAAGCACCCGAACGGGCGTAGCGTTCCGTGGTGGGTCCGCGGGATGGGCCTCGGCTGATGGGGGCGATGGCGGGCCAGAGGAACGGCGTCATGAACACCGCGATGCTGGCCGTGGGAGTGACGATCGCAATCGCCGCGCTCTCGGTCGCAATGACCTGGGGTCGCGTTGTCGACAAGATCGAAGTTCACGAGAAGGCGATCGATGAGATGCGCGCCGACTACAAGGCGACGCAGCGGGACATCTCGAAGATCAGAGTCGCAATCGAAGGTCTCAAGCGCGATACGCGCCCAGGGGGGTAACACCATGCACGGAACGAAAACGCTCATCACGCTGGCGCTCGTGGCGCTGGTTAGCCTCGGCTGTCAGGCGATGGCAAAGCATGACTACGAGAACAAGGTCTTCACTCACTCGATCAGCATCGGGGACGGGACGATCGACAATTCGGTGGGGAAGAGCGAGTCGGAGGGACTCAGCGTTCCCGGGGAGAAGTTCGTGTCGAAGGTGCTCGACACCTCGTTGAACATTGGCGCGGCGTTTGCTCCGGGCTTCGTCGGCCAGGCCATTCGGCCCACCGATCCACAGCCGATTGTGATCAACGTGCCGGCCCAGCCGCAGCCCGATCCGCCGCCCGACGAGTAGCCGGTGCCTGAGGAGACCAGTCAGTACCTGGTCGGCCTGGACGACTGGCGCCACGCGACGGACATCCGGGCATTCGCCGCTGAAACCGGTGAGCTCCTCGAGATCCTTCACGTGTACGATCTCGGCCCGGTGGTTGCCTACCGCGTGGTCGTCGACGCGCCACCGGGAACCGAGATCGATCACCAGCTCGAGCAGCTCGACATCCGTGGGCACACCTCGAACTGGACTCCCCCGGTTCGCGACGTGACGATGGTCCCCGAGCCGGGCACGCCGTGGTCCCTCGCGGTCTGCGTCGTGATGCTCTTGGCGCTGATCCTACGGAGGCGCCGCTCGTGATCGCCCTCCGCGTCGAACGCTTCGGTTTCGATCCCGACGCCACCTGGGGTCGGCTCCTTCTCACGGGCCGGCAGGGTGGGTTCGTCACCGTCGAGCCGCCCTGGGTCTACAACCGCCCGTCCGTCTCCTGCCTCCCGCCAGGGGTGTACGACCTCGAGCCCCATCACTCTGAGGCGTACCCACACTCGTGGGCGCTCGTGGGTGACGGGGTCGCGCATTTCGATGACGGGGTGTCTGCTCGGTCGACGTGCCTGCTCCATGTCGCGAACTGGGCGCACCAGCTTCGCGGTTGCATCGGCCCCGGCTCGTCGATTCGAATGATCCAGGGGACGCTGGGCGTGTCCCACTCGCTTCTCACGATGCGCGCGATCGATGCGTACCTCATGGATCTGCGCGAGCGGAACCCGCAGATCGAGATCACCGAAGGAAGGGGGTAGGTCATGAGATTCGTCGCGATCGCAGTTGCAGTGACGGCACTCGGCTGCGCAGGCACCGAGGCTGGAAAGCAGATCGACGATTGGTCGATCGCCGGCCAGCTCTCGGAAGAGGGCGCCCGATACCTGAACGAGAACGACGAGGCGTGGAAGGACGGCAAGCGCCACAAGCAGTACACCGCACCCATCGAAGCGGGCGATCGTGTGCTGTCCGGGGACGCGTCCCGGTTCCTGCGGGCGCTCGGCGAGGGGCGATTCGAGGAGGCAGTTGATGCGTTCAGGGAGCTGCGGAAGAACGACGACTGAGCAGCCTTTGCGACCAGCTCACCCCCCGCTCTCCTCGTACTCCTCGATCGACGTCGGCTGCCCGCCGGGTTTCTTCCACATCTTCGCGGGACCGTCGATGCCCTGCTTCAGGTAGTAGGTGTACTTCCATCCGTCAGCGCGAGCCTTGAGTTCCCTCTCAGAGAGCGGCGGATACTCGTCGAGGCAGTCCGAGCCCTGCATGGCCCTCGCGTTCATCACCGTGGGGTGGACCTCGACACACTCGAGATGCAGGGCTGGCGAGGGGCTGTCCACGTAGAGGTGTGGGTTTTCGAGCGGGGCGGGAGCAAGCCAGTCCTCGAACTGCTTGGGGTCGAGGATGACGGGCATTCGGTCATGGACCGCGCGCACCTCCGCGATGGACTCCGTGGTGATGATCGCGCAGGTCTCGAAGAGCTCTCCGTTCGCGTCGATCCATTGATCCCACAGACCACCCAGGGCTAGCGGCCGGCCGCGGTAATCGCTGAACCGGAACCATCTTTCCGACTTCTTCTTCTTGTCGGGCTTCCATCCTTCGTAGAACCCGGAGACGGGGATCAGGCAGCGCTTGCGGGCGAAGGAGCCGCGCCAAAGCCCGCTCCTCAAGCTCTCCTTGCGCGCGTTGATCGGCTTCCGCGTGACCGGCTCGTCTCGCTTGTGCCAGGACGGGATGAAGCCCCACATGAGTTCGACGAGTTCGCGCTCGCCGCTCTGCGCCTGACGAACAGCGGGGATCTTCGTGCCCGGCGGCACGTTGTATCGAAACTCCCACCACGGAGGCAGCGCGACGTCAGAGAACTCGGCAACTGCCTGAGCGGGGTGGATGAAATAGACTCTGCCGCACATTTTGGGGGGCCTCGGGCACAGCGGGTAGGTGAGATAGATCATCCTACCACGCGAGCGCTGAGGCAAGGCGCGCTGCAGGGGGCGCTCCGATCGTCGCGACGGACCGAACTATCAAGGGGGGAAGGGCCTTCGGGCCTCTCCCCCCTTTTTTCCGTTTGGGACGCCGATTCTACGTCCAGTGGTGCTGTGGGTTCGACGGCGACGTCGCGATCGGAAAGCCCTCGGCATCGAAACTCACATTGAATCCGGGGTGATGCTCACGATATCGGACCGCATCAGCCGCCTTGGTTCGAAGCTCGTCGATTGGGAAATCCATCAGGGTTTCCATCGGGAAGTGGAGCTCCCAGGGTTCACCGTTGGAAATCCGGAAGCGGGCGCCTTGGGCCCGGCCGTAGCCGCGATGCTCGACGCCGCTGTCGGGTAGCTCTGCCCTGATCGCCTCTTCGATCTCTTCCATGGTGATCCTGTCGAGGATCTCGCGGAGCAGCATTCGAGCGACGATCTGGGCGCCCGAGTTGCCAACCTGAGTCCAAGTCGACGCGCGTCCGCGGTAGTGCGCTCGCACCATGGGGCCGTCGCGTTCGAACTCGGCGTCGATCGTTCTTCCGTCCTTTTCGTATTGGAACGGGAATCGTTGCGGTGCTGTCTTCTTTCTGGGCATAGGCGCCTCGCTTGACTGCCGCGCAGCAGACGCGGTTGAGTTCGGCGCACCGTTTTCACCACACGTACGGCGTCAAGTGCGCGCGTCCAGAATCGCTGCCCACGGCCACGGCCGTAACCACCTTGCGGTGATCCTCCCCCGATTGACAGGGGGTTGCGTTGGGGGGGGCGTCTGGAGATCGATCTCCGGAGCGGCCGGGCGATAAAGGTCTGGACCGCATCTACCCGACCACCACCGCGACGCTGCAGGCGCGGTACGTAGAGAGCTTGAGGACAATCAGTGAGGCGCTTCAGGCATGTCTTGGGGCGTGCCAGTAGCTTGCTCGGCACCCACCTCTGCGGGTCGCGATGGTGCATCATCGGATCTCGATTGGATCTGAGTGATAACAGTGAGTTTGTCACCATTTCCATCGATGTCGACCATTTCGACGTCGGTCAAGAATCGAAGAATGAGATGTTTCGGCGTCGGGATTCGATGAAATACACGATCATCTTGCCGACTTAACCGATAGATATGCTTGAGGCAAAACCTAGCCTTTGCCTCAAGCTGTTTCGGGTTGCCCGGTATCGGCGAGCCTCCCTGCATGATTCTGAAGATGCCGGAGAATGCGCTGTGGCCCATCTCCCATCCAAGTCGCATAACTCCGGGAAGTCTGACTACGTGCGGAAGTGTGGCAATCTCGCCAGATACGATTGTGCGACGATCCGCGGTAATCCTTCTTGGTCCCCGCGCCGACGCTAGGTGAAGCGAGTTCCACGATCCCACCTTTAGGTACAACAATGTGTTGCGCATGAGCCTCTTTAGGAGCCAGGGATGCGGTGGCGATGTCCACCTTGCCTCGATCACGACTGCCCTCGTGTCGCCTGGAAAAAGAACCAATCTGGTCTTCTCTTCGCCGTCTTTCGGGGATGGATTCCATATCTGAACCGTCACAGTCGATGCGAACCTGGACCAAGTCCACCATGCGGAATACCACAGGGCCCTGAGCGTAATTGGGACGGCGGCAGTGCATGCAGTAACGAGTAGGCCGGTGTGATAGACAGCCGCCGAAGTGGGCAGGCACGCGTCTAGCGCTTTGCACCATTCGGGTGCAGTCGCGAAGGACAGAGACCCAAGTACCAGCACTATCCCCGCATTGGCTGCATCAGGCCATCCGATCGACGGCTTCCGCATCTTCATCGGCTGACTACGTCGATGAATCTTCGTATACGTCGGTAACGACGCACTTTCGCATTGACTTGCGCAAGCAATCTCGAAGGAAGTCCGGTGAAAAATCCGGAGGTCCCATTATCTTGTGAATGAGGCCGTCTGACGAAAGCAGGAACTGATGCTTCCGTTGGCCGAGCGTGTCTACTTGGATCTGTCGAACTGAGATATCGCCGTCTCGTGCATCTCTGATTTGTCTCAGTGCCTCTTCGCCCTCTATGTAAACCTGCTCGATCTTTGGAGGGTCTGGCGAACTCAATTCCCACGCCGTCACGTGGACGTTGTGAGTCGTATCCGAAGCGAAGTGGCGTATTAGTTGTACAAAAAGGTCGTGAGTGATCACGTAGGGAACCGCATCGACACGAACCGTCTTGGCGTCCACCAACATCGGGAATTCCCGAAGCAGAAGTGTCGACGTTGCGCGAGGGCTCGATTCCGACGCCAGCGATCGAAATAGTCGAAAGGATCTCATGTGTTCTTTCACGCTCCTCGACTCGGTCGCTTACAGATTCAACTGTAACCTCGACGCTTGTCATTTTGTTCGATGCTTCTCCGTCCGTACGCAACTTTGGATAGAGGCCCGGGTTTTTCTCAGATTCGCGGGGTCTAAGTCAAGTAGAATCGTCTAGTGGGCGGCAAACAATCGTTCGTCTGGCCGTTGGAGTGGGTAATCCGGATCGGCCATCGGTGGCTCAATTAGGGGCAGGTCGCCTGCATCTCCCCCACCGCCGCACTCTCGGCCGGCGTCATCGAGAGATCCCACCGGCCCTTGATCGCCTCCCAGTCGTTCGCGTACTGGCAGTGATAGCTCCCGAGCTTTGGCTTCCATGCCTCTGGGCCGCGCGCGCTCTTCGACCGATTCGCTCCAGCTTTCACCGCGATCAGGTGCTCGGGGTCGTCGAGGTTGCTGTAGTACCGGGCCTTCTTGGCACTGTCCCAGTCGCTCGCCCCCGACAGGTGGGCGTTGCGAAGGGGCACCATGTGGTCGATGTCGAGGGCGCCCGGGTCCGTGAAGACCTCACCCGTGAACGGGCACGTCCATCGACCCGCGGTGACCTTGCACTCTCGACCGTCGTTTCGGGGCTTGAAGGTGACCGCGATTTCGGACTCAGCGATGAGCACTTCGTCGCGGGCCTTCTGGCAGTCGCCATCGGCGTCTGCCCAGCTTCCCCAGTCCTTGCGGCGGTATTCGCTGCGGATTCGCATCCGCCCGCTCTTCGCGTAGGCGAATCCGACCTCGCCTTCGGAGGTTCTCACCTCCCAGTAGGCGCCAGGTGCGACCACTCGGATGAGTTCGAGCTGCTCGCCGGCGTCGATCCTTCGAATCTCGTCCTGGCTGCTTGAGGGGTCGTGGCGAAGATTGACGTTCTTCAGGACGTCGACGGTCTGGGCGCCCGCTACCGAGCCGCAGACCAGCACAAGAAAGACGAGGGCGAGGTGCTTCATGGCCTTGGCCTCCAGTTACACCGTTGGGCGTAGAGCGTAGCCGCTCCGCCCTGCTATCACCCGCCCACGGCCTCGGCCGTCACCACCTCGCGGTGATCCTCGCTCCCGTCAGGGGGCTTCCTTGGGAGAGGTGCGTCCGGAGACGGATTTCGGGTTTGTTGACCGGGGTGATGACCGGTCGACGACGACTCAACACTGAGTCCGACGATCGTCATGCTACGCGCCTGCGACCTCGTGGTCGTGGTGGACCCAATCATCCGCAAGCAACCATTTCGCGGCCTTTCTCTGGCCCTCAAGCTTGAATACGCCCTCTTCGCGTAGGCCTTGAAGGGCTCGCGATGCAGTTGCGTTGTCACCGAATATACTCGATGCGGTCGCCCGGGTGGCCCTCTTGCTTTGGAACACCTCCTTGAGCAACTGCCCAAGTCGGTATTCGATCTCCACTCTGTCGTACGGAAAAACGTCACTCTGGATCGAGTAAGAGACACGATTCAGCGCGCGAAGCGCTGATGACTTTGCGGACAGTACAGCGCGAAGCGTTTCTTTGAGTGACTCGCGGCTCTGGTATTCGGCCCGTTCCGAATATCCAAGGTCAGCGCCGCCCAGAGGGTTGGGTTCGCCCGACTTGAGGAGAGTGATGCAGGGGCGATCGACTGCAGCTGCCAACCCTAACTCGAACGCGACATTCGCGTTTCCGCCGGATATGTCGAAGACACAAAGGTCACTCCGGAGAATCGCGCGCCAGATTTTCCGCATCAACTCTTGCGTGGTGACCTCATCCAGGAAATACCAGAGTCGAATCGACAGCTCCTCCTGAAGTTCCGACGTAACTGATTGGTAGTCGTCCTGGGCGAGTGGGGGCGCGAATGGGTAGCCAAGGAACACGAAATTCTTCCTGATCTTGTTGTCGTCGTACCGCTTCTCGTCCTCGAAGAACTGCGCCAATGGTCTGTCCTATGGTTGTGGATTGAATTGCGTGCTCATTGTAGTGTTGAGCGTGCAGGAATCGAGTTGCCTACGGAAACAGCACTTCCCGAGCCACCACCTCGCCCGGCGATGGGTAGTCGACGAGCTTGAGTGTCCGGAGCTTTCCGAGCAGATTCTGGAGGCCGCCGGACGTCGGCGAGTACCCCGCGATCTCGGCGATCTCGGTCCTCGACATCGCGTTCGGATAGGCACCGATCAGCGGCTCGAGGCAGTTCCACATCGGCGCCGAGATCCGGTCGCGGACCCGGCGATGTAGTTCTTCTCGCGACGGCAGAGTGCTTGGGGCGACAGCAACCGCCGCCCCCGCTTCGGTGAGTTCGACTTCGCCGCTCGCCGGATATACGACGAGGCCTGCAGATCGCAACTTCCCGAGGAGGTTCTGGAGGCCCCCACTTGTCGGTCGATACCCGGCGACGAACGCCACCTGAACTCGCGAGTAGGGCGCCGCCATCCCGATCGAATCGAGCCAGGCCATCGCGTTGAGAACGCGCTGCATCGGTTCGCTGACCGCGCTGTCTCCCGTCACCTCGTTCGGGCGCGCGGGTCGTGAGGGCCGCGGCTCCGAAACCGTGCGCACCGCCCTGGGCGCGGGCGCCGCCGGCGCCGGGACGTCGATCCCGAGCGGTTCCGCGAGCTCGCTCACGACCAGGCCGATCCCGTCGACCGACATCTGCAGGGCCTCCGCTTGCGTCTTCCGTGCGTTTTCGAGCTTCTTCACCACCTGGGCGAACCGCGCCCGCTCTTCCGCCACCCCTTCCTGCCGCGCCCGTTCCAGGGCCTCGGGGTCGGCCTTCGCTCCCTCTGCTTCGAGCCTCCGAATCTGCTCACGAGCCTTCGAGAGCTCCGCCCGCAGCTTCTTCGGGTCGTTCGCCTCCACGCGCTCGACACTCTCAGCCATCGCGCCACGCAGGCCTTCGAGTGCCGCTTCGTCGAGCGGACGCGGGTCGACGCGCTTCTCGCCGCGCTTGGGCGTGGCTCCGGCGTCGAACGTCCGCTGCTTGAGGAAGTGCAGACGTTTGCAGGTGCGCAGCCACCCAGGTGACCAGATGAAGCCCTCCCCGACCTCGAGGCCGGGGAGCTCGCCGACGTCCATCGCCGTCTCGTCGCCCTGTTCCTTCACCCACTCACGGATCGCCTTGCGATCGTGGGGCCCCACCACCTGCATCGCAATCATGCATTCGGCCTGCGAGAGCAGGCTCTTGTCCACGAGGGCCGGCCGCTGCGTGATGATCAGCAGCCCGAAGCCGAAGCTCCGGCCGACAAGGGGGAAGTCCTGGTACGCGGCCGCCATGACGGCGTCGTTCCCGGTCTTCGTCTGAGGGGCGAAGAACTTCGCTTCCTCGAGGACGAGACAGGTGGGCGACGGATTGCGGCGCCGCCGATCCATGAGACGGCGCGCGAACTCGGCCGCGAAGTGCTGGCGCTTCCCGTGCGGGAGCAGCGAGACGTCGACGACGCCCGAGAGGTTGCGATCGATCAGCGTGTCCGCGATCAGGTTCCCGGCCGTGTGCTCGAGCGGGACGTCGCCGCGCAGGCCTCCGAACACGGGAAGGTCGTAGGCGCGAGACTTCCCGTCGGGCTTGAGACGCAGGCCCCAATGCTCGCCTTTCGGATCCAGGATGATCACCTGGTCGCCGGCGTCGAGCATGCGCTCGATAATGACCTTCGCGGTGTTCGTCTTTCCCGATCCACGTCGGCCGAGGATGGCGAACGTCTCGGTTGCGGAGTCGTCGGGCAGCTCGAAGTTGCGGGCGATCTTCAGCATGTGCTGTCCTCCTCGGAAGGCTCGGGCGGGGTGGGGGTTCCTGTTGGCAACTCAGCACCCTCAATCCACAGCGGATGTCGGCGAAGCCTGTGGCTCGTTTCGCTGTCGATCCAGACGGGCAATCTTTCCGGCGGTGAGTCGCTCGATAGTCGCCAAGCCTGCTTTCCTGGGAGCAACTTGACTCCGCATTCAATCGCCGACTCTCTCGGGATCCACCCGAGCGTTTCTCGATCGCCAAAGCTCGACTGGATTCGCATGTATTCGACTGGCCGAGATACGCGTGATGCGGCTTTCTTCCTGGCAACCTGACGACGAATGCGCAGTGCGGCGTCCACCATGCCCATCAGCCGCTCTCCGATGATGGGGTGGGGGCGCAGTCCTCGTACACGGGCTTCGGTGGTGGGGGATACTCCGCGTTCGGGTCCTCCGATTCGTAGTCGTCCTCATCGTCCCACTCGATGTCCGGCGGCTCGCAATCCCAACACCCGAAACACTCGATCGTGCCGTGGTTGTGGCAGACGCAGAAGTCGCCACCACACATGCAGGCGTTGTAACCGAGCCCGCCACACGAGCTTGGTCCGTCGGCGAACATCTCATCGAAAGCGCCCTCGGCTCCGCACCAGCACTTGAACATCGAAGTCATGTGGCACCTCTCACGCGAGCCCGCCGCAACTGCTGGTTGCGAGCCCTGCGGTGGTAGGGGTGGCAGAACCACTCGCCCCTTGTGTTCTGGAACCACCTGGGAGCTTCGAGGCGTCGATCGGGGCGGCTGCTATTGCACCACGCGCACTCGCGTTCGGTGCCGTCGGTGGGCACGCCCTGCGATCGCATCCAGTCGGCGATCTGACGGAGCTCATCGGGGGTGGCGTCCGACTTCAGGCGATTCGCGCGCAGCGAGATCACCGCCACGTTGTGCCGGACGTAGCCCTCGCTCGGAACGATCCGGTCGAGGGATGGCGAGCCGTGGTTCTGACCGGCGGGGCGACGCGGAGTGAGGGCGATTCCGAGCACCGGACACAGCTCGGGGATCTCGATGTCCGAGAGATCAAGATCGAAAGCTACGCACTTTTCTTCCGCCCGGCGCTGCGCACCGCGCAACAGTTCGCGGGCGCACTCCTCGTGCCACTCCGGAGGCTCGGGTGGCCAGTCCCTTCGCTGGTGAAGTAGCCGCGACTTGGTCTCGGCCTGGCGCTGGCGCAACACGCTTCTATTCATGCGTGTTCCCCCTCGGTTCCCCCAAACCCGAAGAGGTTTCGAAATCACCCTGAGTGATTCCGAGCACTTGCGCGCTTATCTGCGTGGCGGAGACCGATTCGAATCCGGTCGCCGCCTCCAATCGACTCTCTCGGTTCGCGAGCACGTTGCTGATCGCGGACCAAAGCGCCCCCGGCCGAAGCCGAGGGCGCTGTTGACGTACGTCGTCGCGGGTCGCCGGTGTGACCTGCGATCGATTACGGACACACGCCGGTGCCCGGGGTTGCAGTGCAATCCGCGCACGATCGTCCGGTCGGGCCGGGCGGGTCGAACCACTCCCCGCTTACCTTCGAAACGTCCGGTCCGCCCACGATGTCGTCTTCGGTTACGTCGTAGGCTCCCTCCTCGGGAGGTGACCACGGAGCTGCACTGAACAGGCGTCCCCACACCGCAGAGGTGTCCGGCCCGCCAATGATGCAGTCCTGCGTGACGTCCGAATCGCAGATATTTCCATAGCCATCCTGGTCATCATCGCGCTGTGCTGCATTGGCGACGTCAGTGCAGTTGTCGTTGAGGCTCCATACCCCATCGTTGTCATCGTCGATCACGGGAGTACACGTCTCCTGATCGAAGCGAATCTGGGCCGGGAGCTTCGAGTAGGTCGGGCTGCCACCGTTGTGGTCATCTGCGGGCGCGCCCATTCCCGCGTGGAAAGGACCCGACTCCTGGCACCACCACGACGGGACGAACGCCGGGTCGGCTTCGATCTGCCGATCGTAGGCCAACGAAGTTGGCCAGACGGTCGAGCCCCATCCCGCATCGGCGGCGCTGTCGACATCGTCGCCCTCGAGATGGTCGGGCTTGTTCGTCGTCGTATTCGATGCATCGAAATCGTCGACGAGTGTTTCGCCCCATACGATGTTTCGAGAGAACTCGAGGTTTTGGAACCGACCCGGGGCACCGCCCGAGTAGCTGTCTATCCCACCCGCGTGGCCCACGAGCGACTCCCAGAAGTTGCCGATCATGTTGTTTTGATCGGAGGAGTAGGGGTTTTGCCCGCTGCCCTGTTCGACGCATAGGCCACCGTTTGGACACTGATCGCCCCACGACCAGGTCGAACCCGTGCGCCCGCGGCCACGATTGAACAAGTACGTGTAGTAGGGGCCGATACCGTCACCTTGCGCCGCGGTTGCATAGGAAGTGATTCCGCCGTCGCAGTCATTCCGCTCTATGACGGCTCCCGCCTCGGTCGCACCGTGATTGAAGATGCAGCGAGAGAGGTGTTGATCGTTGTCTGTCGTGAAGTAGTTGCCGAACAGGACGGGCTCGTTGTTGTTCGCCTGCATCAGGGGCCCGACGCGGTAGTTGTGGAAGCTGTTGTTTACGAGCTGAGTCTCGGAGTTTTCAGCCGAGATGTAGAATGCGCCCGCGGAGTAGTTCGAAAGCTGTACGGCCACATTGTGCGCCGTGTCGACTGTGGTGTTCAACGTGGAACCGTCTACCGCGGCGCCTCCCTGGGCATCGTAGATTGGCAGTACGAAGCTGTTGAGCGTGCAGTCCGCGTTCGGGTCGTCACAATCGACCTCGAATACCTTCCCCGCGAGATTCGGCTCGTAGAAGTCCGACGGGAAGCCTATCGCTGGTCGTGTGATGGGGTCGAAGTTCGTATCGCAAGCTGCGCCGGTAGATCCGTCACCGGTCACGAGGGCCGGTTCGTCTGCCGAGATCGCGGTGACCACGATCGAGCATTGCGACGAGAAGAGCGGGCCTTCGAAATCGCTGTGGGCAATGAGCAGTCGGCCGTTGTTGCTGAACCCACTTGCCCCGATGTCGCCCCAGGACATGCCCCACGCAGTTGCGCTCCAGTGTGTCGCCCAGCACTCGAAGCAGCCCTGCCAGCCCATCATTTGCTTCGAAGTGTCGATTCCGAGCGTATTCGTATGTTCGACATCGACGAATTCCATACCGATGAACTCCGGGACGTTGTCGGTCGTGGTCCCGCCGCCGATGCGCTCCATGTGATCGACTTCGTGTCCCGTGAAGCCGCCGAAGTAGTAGTCGGGATCACCGGCCCCGCTTGTCTCGAAGTCGAGGTGCAACTCCCTGTCGATGCGGATGTCGCCGTTGGAAGTAACCCCCGTGCAGTCGGTTCCGTGGTTCGTGTTGCTCCACCGTGCGCAGAGGACACGGACCTGTTTGTGGAGATCGTCCGAGAGATCGGTCCAGGAATCGACTCGGAGTCGAATGATGTCGCCCTCGTAGACGTCCGTGGCCGCGGGAACGCTAATGACCTGCGAGCCCTTTGCGTAGTTGCCGCTCCACGTCCATGTCGCGATGGGAGTCGGATTGTTGTTGCCTACGACGAAGAGTTCGCTCTGAAACAGGCCGACAGGGGGCTCGGTCGCTGCAAGGTCAACCGTGATCTTCAGGCGGTCAGTGTCCGAAGCGCCGCGCAAGATCACCCGGTCGCTTGCCACGTTCATCGAAAACAGCGGGCCGAACGTTTGTGTGATGACGATTTCGCAACTTGCCGGAAACTGGTAGATGCGTTTGTCGACACCATCGGAAAAGACTTCTTGTAGATCCGACAGTGTGCACGCTTGATCGATTTGGACCCATCCGTCGACGCCATCTGTCGGTGTGAGGGGAAGATAGGTATCGAGCATCACGGGTCGTACGATACGCCCGGTCAGATCTGCGCCGGCGCCGCTCGTGCCCCAATGCGAGTCGGCGAGCGTGACGCCCTGGGCCCTGGCTTCTCCGACGGAACCGAGCGCAAGCAAGATGCCGAGCATGGACAAGAACGTGCGAGTCAGTGCGGCGCGGAGAGCGATCCGCGAATCGACGAGGAAGGCTGAGATTGAACCGCGGAACGGTTGATTCGAGTTGCGTGACATGAGTCGTCTCCTGAAGTCAAGGGCAGCGCTCGAGTGCACTAGTTGGTGAATCTTGATTCAAGAGAGCTTCGCATTTCAAGCGAGCACGACGATTTGTTGTCACATTATTCTGTATGGAGACACGAAGTGGTGTTATCGCCCCAGGTCCTGATTCGGTGAGGATGGTTCGAAGAAGTCTGCCCGGGTTCCCATCTACGTCGACAAGCGTTGCCGAGTGTGACGTTCAGTCTCAGTGAGTGGAGTTCCCGAGCTCGCGGATGAAGTCTCTTTCGAGACCGGCCGCCGCCTCCCACTTCACCCCGTCGTCAGCGCCGCGGACGCGCGCGCTGGCTACGCCGCGCTTTCGAGTCTTCGAGGAGTTGCTCTTTGAAAGACTCGTGGATGCGGTTGTAGGTCTCGAGGACCTCGCGCCGCTCGGCGCCTTCGAGCTGGTCGAGGGCACGGCGGTAGATCTGCAGAGCGCCGCGGGTGTCGCGCTGCCGGTGCATGTGTTCGGCCAGTTTGACGAGCCCGCGACCGAGATCGGGGGTGGTCAGGGCGATGGCTTCGATCCGCTCGGTCATCGATTCGGCCTCGACGCGCTCGATGCGCCGCTCGGCGAACGGGTCGAAGCTCATGGCGATGACGAGCAGCAGGGCCAGACTCGCCACCGCTACGGTCCGGAACCGGCGAACCGCCGTGGAGGCCCGGGGCACCTTTCGAAACGCCCCCGACTCCCAGGTGAGCAACACCACCATCAGCATCGGGTAGAGCCGTACGGTGAGCATCCACAGGTAGAACTGCACGAAGTTCGAGGCCGAGGCGCGCCACGCAGGCTGCATGGCGATCTCGAGCTGTCCGAGGGCGGCCGTGAGCCGGGCGTCGGAGACGATCGCGACCGCGAGCGAGCAGACGAAGAACGAGGTGAGCACGACGGCGAGGGCGCGCAGCCAGTAGGCCGCACCCAGAAAACCCGGCAGCGCGAGCACGTAGCCGATCGCGAACGAGAAGATGAAGCTGAGCGACGGAAGCTTGAAGCCATCGCGCAGGGGGCCGATCCAGGTCGAGACCGCAAAGCCCTCCTGCACCCACTCGATGGTCTTCAGGTAGTAGGGGGAGCTCACGCTTGCGAGCAGGTTGCGTGCTCCGCGCGCGATCAGTACCTCGAGCAGGGGCGACAAGCCGTCGACGACGACGGCCACGACGCTGTACGAGACGACGAGGCGGACCCCGAACCAGGCGAACTGCTTTGCGAGGTCGGTGGGGATCAGCGCGGCCTGCGTCTGCCCTTTCACCTGCCGCTTCGCCTGCGTTCGCACGGTCGGTTTCGCCGCTTCGGCGTCGTGTTCGGAGTCGTGGGTCATCGCCTGCCCGCCGAGTCTACAACCTGTCGGGTAGCGGCCCAACGAAGTAAAGCGGACACCCAAGGCTATACTGCCGCGCCATATGTGTGGCATCGACGGCATCATCGTCTACGGCGACGGCCCCCCGGTCTCGCGCGATGCGCTGGTGGCGATGGGCGATGCCCAGCGTCATCGCGGCCCCGACGACGAAGGGCAGTGGATCTCCCCCGACGGCGCGACGGGCCTCGGGCACCGTCGTCTTTCGATCGTCGATCTCTCGCCTTCCGGTCATCAACCGATGTCCACCCGCGACGGTCGCTATCACATCGTCTTCAACGGTGAGATCTACAACTACCAGGCCCTGCGCCGGGAACTCGAAGAGGCCGGCTACGTCTTCGAGTCGACGAGCGATACCGAGACCCTGCTGCACGGCTACCACGAATGGGGCGTGGCGCTGCTCGATCGTCTGCGAGGCATGTTCGCGTTCGCGCTCTACGACGCAGAAACCCGCGAGACCTTCCTTGCCCGCGACTCGCTCGGCATCAAGCCGCTCTACTACGCCGACGACGGCTCCCGCCTGGTGTTCGCATCGGAGGTGCAGGCGATCCGCAAGGTGATCGACGACGACGAGATCGATCCCGAGGGCGTGGCGTCGTTCCTGTGTTGGGGTTCGATCGCACCGCCGCGCACCCTGCATCGCGCGATTCGGGCGCTACCGCCCGCGGCCTCGATGCGCATTCGACCGGGGTGCGTGGAAGCACCCGAAATCTACTACCGCCTCGAGGACGAATTCGGCAGCACCGACAAGATGGACGAAGACGAGGCCGCCGAAGCGGTGCGCACGGCGCTCGTCGACAGCGTGCGCCATCACATGATCGCCGACGTCCCGGTGGGCTCCTTCCTCTCTGGTGGGGTCGACTCTTCGGCCCTCGTCGGTCTGATGGCCGAGATCCACGACGGGCCGATCCGCACCATCACGCTTTCGATGGACGACGCCGCGCTCGACGAGGCCGAACTCGCGAGTCAGGCCGCGAACCTCTACGCCACCGATCATCACGTGATCCCGACGACCATCGAAGCCTCGCGCGAGCGGATCATCCCCGCGATCCGGTCCCTCGATCAGCCGAGCATCGACGGCATCAACACCTACCTGGTCTCCGAAGCCACCGTGAAGACCGGGCTCAAGGTGGCGGTCAGCGGGGTGGGGGGCGACGAACTCTTCGGTGGCTACGGGACCTTCCAGTCGATCCCACAGATCGAAGGCTTGCATCGTCGCATGGGGGCTCTCCCGGGCGGGCGACAGGCGCTGCGCCTCGTCGCGAACCTCGCGGGTCGCGTTCCGCGTTCGACCCTGCAGGCGCGCAGTGTGCGCGTGTTGGGTTATGGCGCCGACACGGCGGGGGCCTACTTCGCGAACCGCGGCTTGTTCGCGCCCGAGGAAGTGCGTCGCATGCTCAAGCCCGAGTTCGCCGACGCCGTCCTGGCGTGTGACCCGCAGCGCGAACTCAACGAGCGCGTTCGTCCGAGCGAGCTCCCCGAGAACGAGCGCATCTCGCTGCTCGAGTTGCGTCAGTACATGCAGTGCCAACTGCTGCGCGACACCGACGCCACCGCGATGCGCCACTCCCTCGAAGTTCGCGTGCCCCTCGTCGATCGCCAACTGTTTCGCGCGGCGGCGCGGGTGCCCGCGGCCTTGCGCCACAAGGGGCCCGCCAAGTTCCAGCTTCGCAACAGCGCGCGTCCCCCCGTGCCGGATGCCCTGTGGGCGCGCAAGAAGCAGGGGTTCACGCTGCCCTTCGAGCGGTGGTTGCGCAGCGGCGGCGTCGACATGGGCTTGCCCGAGCATCCACTCCTCGACCCGGCGGGCGTTGCGGCGGTGCGTAGCGACTTCGAGGCACGGCGCATCAACTGGACGCGCGTCTGGGCTCTCGTCGTGCTGCGCGAGTACCTGAATTGATGCGACACCCGGGGCCCGCGTGAGTCTCGAAGGGCGACGCGTCCTGATCGATGCCACCGGTGCGAGCATCGGGGGCGGCTACACGTATCTCGTCAACGTGCTGCCGCGGCTGTGTCGCATGGCGCCGCAGGCGCGCTTCCACCTGTTGCTCCGCAACCCGCGCCTGATCGAAGTGCTCTCGCCTCTCGCCGAACGCGAAGCCAACTTCGAACTCGAGGCCCTGTCCGAAACCGGCGTGGCCGGTCGCATGCTGCACACCTTCTTCGTCATGCCGAAGATCGCCGCGCGCATGCGCGCCGACGTCTTCTTCTCGGTGGGGGAGGTCGCGCCCTGGCGCATGCCCTGCGCCTCGATCGCGAGCTTTCGCAACGCCAACGTCTTCACGCGTGAAGTCGCGCCCCCCGATCTGCGAGACCGCCTGCGCTTCGTCGTATTGAACGCGATCGCGCGCATCGCGGCGAAGCGCTGTGATCGCATCATGTTCGTGAGTCGCGACTCCGCGCGCTGGATCGGCGACTCCCTCGGCATGCCCGAGGCGAAGCGCGCGGTGATCCACCACGGCATCGATCTCGCGCAGTGGTCGACGGCAGAGCCGATGCGCGAACACCCGCGCCCCTACGTGCTCTCGGTGAGTTCGATCTATCACTACAAGAACTTCGTGCGCCTGATCGAAGCGTGGGCGCAGGTGGCCACGCGCACGGACGCCGAGGCCATGCCCGATCTCGTGATCATCGGCGACGACTACGATCGCCCCTATCGCGAAGCGATGGAACGGGCGCGCGATGCGACGGGCGAGCTGCGCGAACGCATCCACATCAAGGGCGGCATGCCGTACGAAGAGGTGAAGAGCTGGTGTCGCGGAGCGCGGCTCTTCGTCTTCCCTTCGTACCTCGAGACCTTTGGCCATCCGCTCCTCGAAGCGATGGCGGCGGGGGCACCGCTCGTGGCCAGCGAACTCGATGCCTTCCGTGAGATCGCTGGCGATGCGGCGCTCTATGCCGCCCACGATGATGTCGAGGCGATCGCGAGGGCGATCGAGCAGGCCCTCGAACCCGAGACTGCAGCACGACTCACCGAACGCGGAAGCGCGCGCGTCGCGGAGTTCTCGTGGGACGCATCGGTGACGGCGCTGCTCGCGCTATTCGAAGACGTGCTGCGCGAGCGGGAGAACCGCTAGCGACGGACGGTGCGTCGGTTGCAGTGTTCTCCGACCGAACCGGGCGGACAGGCCGGGGGACCGGCCGGCAAGCTGTCCGGGAACGGTCCCACGTCCTTGCACATCGTCGGCCCGAAACAGGTCGGCTGACGCTTCGCGACGCGATCGAGCCAGCCGAGCCCCTGCGGCGTCGGGAAGGGGCTCGCGACCGAGGGCAGGGAGGTGTCGGGGACGTCCGTCTGGGCGATCTGGCTGAGCGCGATCACCCCTTCGCGGGTCATGTCGAACTCGAGGGCGGCGTCTCGCAACTTGCTGCCCGTGAGGAAGCCCGTGATGTCGCCCTTCGGGTCGGGGATGTACTTGCGGATCTTGCCCGGCGCCGAGCCCATGCGGACCGTGATCTGCTGACCGGTATTCAGGATCGAAGACTGCTTGTGGACGGGGTTCGTGCTCACGATCCACGCGCGGCTCTCGAGGCTGGTGGCGTCGGTGTCACCGCTCACGGCATCGACGAAGAGATGAAGGACCGTGGTCGACGGGCGCAGCACCGCGCTCGGGGTGTGGATCTCGGGGCGCTTTCGCGCGCGTTCGCGTCGCGTGACGCTGCGCAACTCGCCCTTCACGAGTTCGATCAGCTCACCGCGTTGCTCGGTGGCCGGGCTGACGCGCACCTTGGTCGAGGGACCGAGCTGCAGCGAGATCGCGTTGCCGTACATCACCGAGAGGTTCGAGATGCGATTCGTTTCGAGCTCGATCGGCTCCGCGCGTTCGGCTAGGCGGTCGTGCATGATCAAACTCACACCATTTGCGCGCGGAAGACCGGTGAGCCCGGTGACGATCAACTCACCGGCAGAAGCCGTGCACGGAAGAACCACGAAAAACACCAACAACGCGACGCAGGCCGTGCGCAGCATCGCGAAGCGGCGGCGATGGCCCCCGTTGCGATCGGCTGCGAGGCCGGTCGGGCAGGACGGCTCGGGCAGGATTCGCTTGTCCGTCATGTCGGTCTCCACTGGTCTCGATTCCGTCCTATTCGCCTATGTCTCGCCTATTCGCCCGGGAAGCGGCCTTCGTCGCGTTCCGGCTCTTCCAGGATCGGCATCGGGCGCCGCCGCGGCTTGGGCTTCTCGCCGAAGTCCCACGTCAGGTACGTGCCCACGATGAAGCGATCGTAGCGGGAATATTCTGCGTTCGAGTCCTGATAAACGAATGCCCCCGTGACATCGAGGCTGAGCCGTTCCCACAGCGGAACATTCATGTTCATGGAGATTTCGTGCGTGAAATCTTCACGTTCACAGGGATCCTCGACCGCGGCATCGAAGGGCGTCCCGTCACACTCGAACACGCTGTCGTTGAGAAAGCTCGCGTAGGTGAAGCGGTACACCCCCGAGAGCTCGATGTCGAACCAGGGGAGCAGTGCGCCCGCGCCCAGATCCACGCTGCCGCCGATGCTGTCGAATTCGTCACCGTCGGTGTCGCGGAACAGGGCCTGGGCGCCGATTCGCAAATGGGTCCATGGATGGCGCGGCAGAATCGTCTGGGTCGCCCCGATCGCGTGTTGAAAACCATCGAGGTCGAAGTCGGCGTCGCCCGGATTGTCGAAGTACTCTGCGTGATGCAGCTGGTAGAAGGCCTGCGTGATCCCCAGGCGCCCGACTCGGATGCTCATCGAGGGCTCGACGATGCTCGAGAAGCGCAGGGGGTCGTCATACTCGAGGGCCGTGAAGGCGCCGTCGTAGCGCATGGCGAGGCGCACGTTGCGCAGGTCGTACAGCAGCACCCCGCGCGCGATGTGGGTCTGCTCGTCGATCTCGTCGATGTCGATGTGCTTCGTGAAGAAGCCGTCGTAGCCGGCGCGAATGGTCACGCCCGGGCCGCGATAGGCGTCGACGAGGCCTCGAACGCCGAAGGTGCCCGCGACGTCCGATTCGGGGTCATCGTTCTCGTCGTCCGCGGTTCCCACGTCACCGATCACCAACGGGTTCGTGTCGAACTCCACACCCGCCGTCGCATTCACGTTCCAGCGCTGCTCGGGGGTTTCGGGCTCCATCGCCTCGCGCAGGTTGCGCGCCGAACGGCCGAGGGGATGGGCAGGGGAGGTCTGCGCGACTTCGTTGAAGGCCTGGGCCGCCGTATAGAGATTGCCCAGGATCGCCTGGGTGAGCCCCGTGTAGTAGCGCGCCTCGCGTTCCATGTTGGGGTCCAGCGCGGCGGCGCGTTCGAAGTGTTCCACGGCGACGTTGAGGTTGCGCAGCCGGTACTCCGCGATGCCGCGGTAGAGATGGAGGCGCGGGTTGGTCGGCGCGAGCGCCAGGGCCGTCTTCAGGATCTCGAGGGCGGGCACGTTGCGTGACGCCTTCAACAGGGTCTCCGACAGCGCCACGTAGGTGACCACGTCGGTCGGCTCGAGTTCGAGGGCGCGGCGGAAGAAGTCGATCGCCTCGTCGTCATTGTCTTCTGCACGACTGATCAGGCCCAGGTAGCGAAGGGCCGTCGCGTCCTCGGGGTTTCGGGAAAGAAAAGTCTGGAAGGCCTCACGCGCCGTCCCGAACTCCTTCGCGCCGTAGGAGGCGATGCCCTGCTGGAAGCGCAGCTCGTCCTTGGCGTCGGCGTGGACCGTCGTGGCGTACAGACACGTCGCCGCGCACAGCCAGGCTGCGACGAGCGGGGGTGACACGCGAACGCGTCGCTCGGACCCCCTCGGGTGAGGCAAGGTGCGCTCCAATTGGCGTCCTGTGAACGAAGTCCTGTCAGTCGTGTTCCGTCGCGGCGCGGTGCGCCAGGGATGGCGATCGGAACGCGTTCGGTTTCAGGCAGGGTGGGTGAGACAAATGGGTCGGAAGGGCACTGATCTTCGTGGCTTCCCGTGCGCTTGTCGAGGGCCACCGCGTTGCGCCTGAGCGTCCTTCCGCGCACTCGCAACGCGTTGCCACAAAACCGCGTGTCCCTTTGCCGCGCAGGGGCGACCCACCCATGACACGCGTGCAACTTCCGTTCGCTGTGCGCGCTCGATGCGATGCATGAATCGGCTGCATTCATGAGAAGAAAAAGTGCGCGCGGATGATGTCATCCCACCCTGTGCAAACAGCGTCGAATGAGGATTTCCACCCCCATGTCGCGGCATTCGATGCCATACTCCGCACGCTGGTTGGCCCCCAGGCGAAAACCAGCCAATCCCCCGATCGCTGCAATTGTGCTTTGGGTTTCGTCTCACTGTGCAGGCTTCGAGTCGCGCTTGCGGGGTTTGCAACAGACGAGACCGGAACGAGCTGAACGCAGCCGGTCCAGAGCATAAGTGCGGTGTTAGTGCGGTACGGCGAGTACAGATCACGAGCGGCGCCCGCCCGCGGCTCCGACGCGCGAGCGGCGCGTCCGGCGGGCCGGCGAACGGCGGTCTTCGCGCTCGCGCTGCTCACGTGGCTCCTGCTGCTTCCCGGCAGCGCCCAGGCCGCTCCCGTCATCACCTTCAGCGCGACCCCCACGGCGATCCAGAGCGGGGGCACGAGCACCCTCGACTGGAGCGTGGTCGACGCGACGAGCTGTACCGCGAGCAGCGATAACGACCCGGCCTGGTCGGGCACGGTGAGCGAGGTCGGGGGGACCCAGGACGTCACGCCCACCCAGGACACCACCTACACCCTCACCTGCACCGACGGTGTCGATCCGGACGTGGAGGAGGACGTCGTCGTCACCGTGGGCCCGGCGGTCACGGCGAGCGTTTCGGCGGATTTCCCGACGATTCCCCTCGGCGGGAGCGTCCTGATCACCTGGACCAGCGCGAACGCGACCAGTTGCACGGGCACCGGCTTCTCGACGGGCGGGGCGATCAGCGGCAGCACGAGCGTCACCCCGGGTTCGACCGGCTCGTTCGACTTCGACGTCGAATGCTCGGGTGCCGGCGGCGCCACGGGCAACGACAGTACGAGTGTCACCGTCGGTGCGGCGATCGCCGCGAGTGTCACCACCGATTTCAGCGCGCTGCCCCTCGGCGGCAGCGTGCTCGTCACCTGGAGCAGCACCGACGCCACGAGCTGCAGCGGGACGAACTTCCCGACCGCGGGCGCGACCAGCGGTTCGGTGTCGGTGACGCCGGGTTCCCAGGGCGTCGTCGACTACACCCTCGACTGTACGGGGAATGGCGGTGCGACCGGATCCGACGGCACGAGTGTCACCGTCGGTGCGGCGATCGCCGCGAGTGTCACCACCGATTTCAGCGCGCTGCCCCTCGGCGGTAGCGTGCTG
>JANQEL010000189.1 GCA_028278345.1 Myxococcota bacterium | reverse complement strand
CGATGGGCAGCTCGAGCCCAACGCCCGTTGGCAGGCGCCGGATGCGGACTCTCACTTCCGGCGCGCTGCCCACGGTCGAATCACTCATCGCGCGATCAGGCTTCGCCCGCGTCGTCTTTCGCGTCTTCGCCGCGCGCCGCCATCTCGGCGAGCGCTTCCTTGCGCGAAAGGCGGATGCGGCCGGCCGGATCGATGTCGATGCACTTGGCGAGGATCTCGTCGCCCTCGCTCACCAGGTCCGTCACCTTGTCGACGCGACCCGCGGCGAGATGGCTGATGTGAACCAGACCATCTGTGCCGGGGAAGATCTCGGCGAAGGCACCGAAGTCGGCGATGCGCTTCACCTTCGCGAGGTAGATGCGCCCGATCTCGGCTTCCTGGGTGAGCTCCTCGACCATCGAGAGCGCCACCTTCACGCTCTCGGCATCGGGACCGAAGACCGAGCAGCGACCCGAATCCTCGACGTCGATCTTGGCGCCGGTGGTCTCCTGGATGGCGCGGATCACCTTGCCGCCCGGCCCGATGATGTCGCGAATGCGATCGGGCTTCACGAAGAGCACCTCGAGACGCGGTGCGTAGTCGTGCAGCTCGCCGCGGGGCTTCAAGCCATGCAGCTCGGCTTCCGTGTCCTTGTTCATGCAGTCGAGGATGTGCAATCGGCCGTCGCGCGCCTGCCCGAGGGCCTGCTCGAGGATCTCCCAGTTGATCTCTTTGACCTTGATGTCCATCTGCAGGGCGGTGATGCCCTCGTTCGTGCCGGTGACCTTGAAGTCCATGTCGCCGAGGTGGTCCTCGTCGCCGAGGATGTCACTCAGCACGACCGTGCGGGTGCCGTCGGTGATCAGACCCATCGCGATGCCCGCCACCGGCGACTTCAGCGGCACGCCCGCATCGAGCAGCGAGAGGGTCGAACCGCAGACCGCCGCCATCGACGACGAGCCGTTCGATTCGAGCGTCTCACTCACCACGCGGATCGTGTAGGGGAAGTCTTCGTGCTCGGGCAACACCGGTTTGATGGCGCGCTCGGCCAGCGTACCGTGACCGACTTCGCGGCGACCGGGGCCACGCAGCGGACGCGCTTCACCGACCGAGAAGGGCGGGAAGTTGTAGTGCAGCATGAAGGTCTTCTTGTAGCGACCGCTCATGCCGTCGATGGTCTGTTCATCGAAGCCACTGCCGAGGGTGGTGGTCACCATCGCCTGGGTCTCACCGCGGGTAAACAGGGCAACACCGTGGGGGCGCGGCACGACGCGAACGTCGGCGGCGATCTGGCGGATGTCCGCCGGACCGCGACCGTCGATGCGCTCGTTGCTCGCCATCACGCGCTCGCGCACGATCTCGGCGCCGAGGTCGTGAAGGATCTCCTTCACCGTGCCCTGCAGCTTCTTGAGACCGGACGCGCGATCCTCGAAGTCTTCGAGGCTGCGCACTTCGATCGGCGCCTTGCGGTACTCGTCGACGTACTCGGCGAGCACTTCCTTCTCGATTGCCTTCACGGCGCTACCGCGCGCGTGCTTTTCCTTGATCTGGAAGGCCTCGGAAAGGCGCGCCTCGGCCTTGCCGCGGATCTCGGCCCAGAGCTCCGAGTTGTCTTCGGGCTCGCCGGCTTCGATCTTCTCCTTGCCGACCTGCTTCTGCAGCTCTTCGATCTTGTCGATGATCGGCAGGATCTGATCGTGGCCGAACCTGAGGGCGCCGAGCACTTCGGCTTCGGGCACCTGATGGGCGCCGCCTTCCACCATCACGATCGAACCGCGATGGCCCGCCACGATGAACTCGATGTCGCTCTCTTCGAGCTGCTCGGGCGTGGGATTCGCGAGCAACTCCCCTTCGACGCGTGCCACGCGCACGGCCGCGATCGGGCCGAGGAAGGGGATCTCGGAGATGCTGAGCGCCGCCGAGGCGCCGACGAAGGCGCAGATGTCGACGGGGCACTCGGGATCGGCCGAGAGCACGGTGGCCGTCACCTGGGTGTCGTCGTTGTAGCCATCTTCGAAGAGCGGGCGGATCGCGCGATCGATGAAGCGGGAGTTCAACACCTCGCGATCCGAGAGGCGGCCTTCGCGCTTGAAGAAGCCGCCGGGGATCTTGCCGCTCGCGGCAAACTTCTCGACGACGTCGACCGTCAACGGAAAGAAGTCGATCCCGGGACGCGGGCTCGAGTGGACCACCGTCACGAGGACGACAGTGTCGCCCTGCGAAACGAGCACGGCACCCGCCGCCTGCTTGGCGACGGCCCCCGTGGAAAGGGTCATGGGGCGACCACCGACATCGATGGTCACAGAGGTTTCTTCAAACCAACTGGGCATTGCGAATTTCTCCTGGCGCGCGCTTGGGATTCGGCGCGCGCGCCTCGTACGGCCGCTTCCACCTCGGAAAGGTGAGAAGGCGACCCAATGAGGGCGTCGACTGGGCTCTGCTGCCGACGACATGCCGGCTGAGCCTGGGAGGAGAAATCCGGTCGAATGCGGGATCCGCTATCACGCGAAGAGGGTTGGCTTTCGCGTATAGCCGATTCCCACACTCGATCAGCGCGCTCCCCCCGAAACGCCCGTGTGGCTCTTGCAGCCTTGCTTTCTTGCAGTCTTGCTCGTTCTTACATGACCCCGAACGACCGGGGTCGGTGCGCCGCTTTCTTTTTCTGTCCTATCGACGCAGGCCGAGGCGCCCGATGAGCGCCGCGTACCGTTCAACATCATCGCGCTTGAGATAGTCGAGCAGGCGACGTCGCTGACTCACGATCTTCAACAGACCCCGGCGCGAATGATGATCCTTGCCGTGGCCCTTGAAGTGCTCGGAGAGCTCTTCGATCCGCCGTGTCAGGAGCGCGATCTGCACCTCCGGCGAACCCGTGTCGCCTTCCTTGCGTGCGAATTCCTTGATCGTCTCCTGCTTGGTCTCGGCGGAAATCAACTTGTTGCCTCTCTTTCTTTCTCGTTCGTTCTTCGATCGTTCTTTCGGGTTTCGAAGCGCGACTTCGCACACGGAGGCGCGAAAAACTGGGATGGGACCGACGCGACGTCGCTCGGACGGACGCACGCGGCGATGAGTGAGGGGGAACCGCGCGGGCCATGCATAGAGCCACCCGCCGCGGGTCGGATTCGAAGGCCGCCAGGCCCTCGAGTGCGCGGCAGTGTGACAGAGCGGCTGTGGGGCCGCAACTGCACGGATGGCCTCGTGATTCTCAGTCGTGGACCGCGCTCAGCTCCCCTCGGCCCCGAAGACCCGCAGCGGCCAGAGCCGCCGATCGGCACGAAGCTCGAGCAGGCCCACCAGCTCTCCATCGATGTCGATCGCCACGACGCGGTCCCCAGGGGCAATTCGCAGCCGGGCGCCGGGGGAGATGTCTCCGCCGTGGCGCACCCGGCGGGCGCCGGCTTCGGCGAGTTCGAGCACCGGGAGCTCCATCGCGTCCGCGGGCGAAACGACCCGCTTCTCGATGCCACCGGCCTCCGCCTCGGCCTCGAGCTGCTCGAAGGGCACCGCCTGGTCGAGCCCGAAGGGGCCGCTCTGCACCCGGCGAAGGCTCTCGAGATGGGCGCCGCAGCCGAGGGCCTCACCGATGTCGGCGGCGAGCACGCGCACGTAGGTGCCGGCCGAGCAATCCACCTCGACCTTGGCGAGGCCGTCTTCGAACTCGGCCAGTTCGAGGCGGTGCACGGTCACCTGCTTCGAATCGCGCTCGACCTCTTCGCCGCGACGGGCGAGGCGGTGGAGGGGCACGCCGTTCTTTTTCACGGCGCTGAACATCGGCGGCACCTGTTCGATCGCGCCGCGGAAGTCGGCGAGCTTCGCCTCGAAGGCTTGGCTGTCGGGGAGTTCTCCGTCGAACCGACGGGTCACCTCGCCCTGGGCATCGAGGGTGTCGGTCTCGACGCCGAGGCGAATGCTCCCGTGATAGCTCTTGTCGTCCTTCGTAATGAAGGAGATCAGCTTGGTGGCTTCGCGAACCGCGAGCGGAAGCACGCCGGTCGCCTGGGGATCCAGGGTGCCGAGGTGCCCCACGCGCCGGGTCCCGAGCCAGCGCCGCGCGGCATCGACGACGTCGTGGCTCGTCATGCCCGGCGGTTTGTCGACGACGAGGAAGCCGGCGGGGCCGGGTGCTTCGCGTGCGCGGCGGTTGCGATTACGTTTCTTCGACATTCGTGGGTTCTTCCTCGGCCTCTCGATCGTCGGCGATTTCCTGGAGGATCTCCATCGTCTCGCCGGCGAGCCGCAGCGAAGGGTCGTAGTTGAAGCGCAGTGCAGGGGTGCGCCGCAGGTTCAGGGATGCGGCGATCTTGCGCCGGATGTAGCTGGCCGCGCTCTCGAGGCCGGATTCGATTTCGTCGATCTCGTCGAAGTCGGGTTCGCCATCCTTCTCGAACAAGCTCCAACCCACGACGGCGTTGCTGAGGTCGGGTGCCACATCGACGCGCAGGACCGTCACCATCTTGATGCGATGGTCCGTGACCTCGTCGCGTAGCACGCGTGAGATTTCTTCCTGGAGTTGATTGGCAATGCGATCGGTTCGCAGGGACATGGTTCGTTCCTCGAACGCTTCATGAGTCTTCTGGGTCTTCGACTTCGCCGAATGGCGGGAATCCGTCGTCGTGATCGGCGTCGAGGCTCGCTTCGTGGGGCAGCACCATGACTTCGAGGTCCGATGCGAGCACCTCACAGTCGTGGCGTTCTTCGACGAAGCGGATGGCGCGTCGCAGCACCTTCTCGACCGGTGGCGCTTCCGCGCCCGCGGCCGTCATGCCGAGCACCGCTCGCTGCCAGGTGCCCTGGCCCCCGACCTCCGAAACCGAAATGTTGAATTGATTGCGCAGGCGCTGCTGGATCGAGCGCACCACCCCTCGTTTCTGTTTGAGGGACTGCGAGGCGTGGACGTGGATCTCGACGACCGCCGCTCCGACGACCATGGCATTCCCCTACCGGCCCCCACTGAATGGGTAGACAGGGTTAGAGGGTCGCTGGTTCCTCCTCGAGCTCGAAGGCCTCGATGACGTCGCCCACCTTGACGTCGTTGTAGCCCCCGATCCCGATACCGCACTCGTAGTCGTTCCCGACCTCGGCGACGTCGTCCTTGAAGCGTCGCAGCGAGGAGATGGTGCCTTCGTATACCTGCACGCCGTCGCGGATCAGGCGACAGCGCGCACCGCGCTTCACCTTGCCGTCGTTCACGTACGAGCCCGCGATGGTGCCGAGCTTGGGGATCACGAAGGTCTCGCGGATCTCGGCCCGACCGAGCGGCACCTCGCGGATCGTCGGCGGGAGCAGGCCCGCCATCGAACTGCGGATGTCGTCGATCAGGTTCATGATGATCGTGTAGTTGCGGATCTCGATGCCGTGAGTGTCGGCGGCGCGCTGGGCCGCGGTGTCGGGCCGCACGTTGAAGCCGACCACGATGCCCTCACTCGCCGAGGCGAGCATCACGTCGTTCTCGTTGATCGCACCCACACCCGACGAGAGGATCGTCACCTTCACGGCTTCGGTCGCGAGGTCTTCGATAGCCTGGATGACGGCTTCCCTGGTGCCGGCGACATCGGCCTTCACCACGAGCTTGAGATCCTTCGCCTCCTCGGTTTCGGCCTGGGCGTAGAACTCTTCGAGGCTCATGCGCGGACGCGGAGCGCTCGGTGCCGAGCGCTGCTGATCGACGCGGTGTTGGATCACGCTCTTGGCCGCGCGCTCGTTCTTCACCACGTCGAGGGTGGCGCCAAGCGCAGGTACCGCCGAAAGACCCACGAGTCGCACCGGCGTCGAAGGCCCGGCTTCGGCGACCTTCTTTCCGTCGTGGTCTTCCATCAAGCGCACGCGGCCCCACTCGGTACCGACGACCACGGTCTCGCCGCGGTGCAGGGTTCCGCTCTGGATCAGCACCGTCGCCAGCGGCCCGCGGCCCTTGTCGAGGTTCGACTCGAGCACGACGCCCTTGGCGGGGAGATTCGGGTCGGCGGTGAGTTCGAGGATCTCGCTCTGCAGCGCGACCATCTCGAGCAGCTGTTCGAGGCCATCGCCGGTCTTGGCCGAAACGTCGACGCAGATGATGTCGCCGCCGAACTCTTCCGGCACCAGGTCGTGTTCCATCAAACGCTGGCGCGTCGTCTTGGGATCGGCTTCGGGCAGATCGCACTTGTTGACCGCGACCACGATCGGCACTTCGGCCGCGCGGCAGTGTTCGATGGCCTCGACCGTCTGCGGCATCACGCCGTCGTTGGCCGCGACGACGAGGATCACGATGTCCGTCACCTGCGCACCACGTGCACGCATCGCCGTGAACGCGGCGTGGCCCGGGGTATCGATGAAGGTCAGCGGGCCGCGACTCGTCGAGACGCTATAGGCACCGATGTGCTGGGTGATGCCACCGGCTTCACCCTCGACGACCGACGCCTTGCGAATGGCGTCGAGGATCGAGGTCTTGCCGTGATCGACGTGTCCCATCACGGTGACGACCGGCGGACGCGATTCCCCTGCGCCTTCTTCCTTCTTGTCGACCTCGTCGATGACGGTGATGAATTCTTCTTCCTTGAAGCCGGTGTCGACGACCTCGAACTTGAAGTCGTCCGCGATCTTCTGGCAGGTCTCGACGTCGATGCGTTGGTTCACCGAAACCATGATGCCCATCGCCATCAACTTGCCCTGGATGAGCGGCGCCTTGACGCCCGCCTGCTTGGCGAGTTCGCCGATGCCGATCTCGCCGGGCACGCGTACGACGCGCTTCTGGTCGGCGGCGGCTGCCGGGCTCACGGGCTTCTGCAGGGCGTCGCGCCGCTTGCGCCGCGGGTTCTGGATCGGGCCGGCCGGCGCAGCCGGGGCGCGCCGGGTGGCACCGCCGCGACTCGTGATCTGACGACCGAACTGCTCCTGCTCGCGCAGGTTCACCACTTCGCGCACGCGCTTGCGCTGCTTGCCCTTGCCGCCACCGGACGGGCCGCTGGGCACTTGTCCACCGCGACCGGCATCGCGGCGCGGAGCCGGCGCATCGTCGTCCGCGACACGCGGGGTGGCTTCGGGTTCGACCGCCGCAGCGGCCCCCTCTTCTGCGACCGCGGCTGCGGGTTCGGTTTCGGCTTCTTCGGCCGGCGTCGTTTCGGCTGGCGCCGCTTCGGATTCACCGGGTGTGGCTTCGGGCGCAACCTCGGCGACCACCGGCTCCACCGCCGGTTCTTCGGCCACCGGTGCTTCTTCTACCGGCTCCTTCTCCGCTGGCGCGGGCTCGGGCTCCGGTTCGGGCGCAGCCTTGCGGCGACGACGGATGACCGCGCCGCCCTTCCGGTCGACGCGCTTCTCTTCCATCTTGCGACCGGAGGGCTTCGGAGCGCCGCCGATCTTCTCGCGCAGGAGGGCAATCTGGTCGTCGTCGAGGGCCGTGGTGGCCTTCAACTCCAGACCGAGTTCGCGCGCCTTCTCGACGAACTCGTTCTTTTCGATGCCCAGCTCTTCAGCGAGCTTGTATGCCCTGATCTTTGCTGCCATGCGTTATGCGTCGCCCGTGTTCCCGCCCGAATGCTTCAGGCGGTTTCCCCTTCGCTCGGTGCCTCGGCGGGTGCGGCTTCGCCCTCGCCCGCTTCCCCACCTTCGGCTGCCGCACGCGCGGCTTCCTCGCGGAGTCGTTCTTCTTCTGCTTGCGCTGCTTCGGCTTCGAGTCGCGCCTTCTCTTCTTCTTCGTCCCGACGAACGACGAGTTCGGCGGCCTTCTGCTTGATCGCGGGAACGTTGCTTTCGTCGATCCCCGGAAGCTGCAGGAGCAATTCGTCGTTGCACTCGGCGAGATCTTCCAGCGACGTCACACCCTGCTGCAGCAGGAGTTCCGCTTCGGGATCACCGCAGCCCTCGACGACCGAAACGGCCTCGGCGAGCCAGCGCGCGATCTCCCTCATCTTGGTTTCGCTCTTGATGTCGATCTTCCAACCCGTGAGCTGGACGGCGAGGCGAACGTTCTGGCCGCGGCGGCCGATCGCCAGCGAGAGCTGGTCGTCGGGAACGATCACGTCCATCGCCTGGGCGCCTTCGTCGATGATCACCTTCGACACCTGGGCCGGTGAGAGCGCGCTGCACACGTAGCGTGCGGCGTCGGGGCTCCACGGAACGATGTCGATGCGCTCACCGCGCAACTCCTGCACCACCGCCTGCACGCGGCTGCCCTTCATGCCGACGCAGGCGCCGACGGGATCGACGTCGTTGTCGCGGGAGGACACGGCGATCTTCGAGCGACCACCGGGCTCGCGGGCTGCGCTTTCGATGGTGACGATCTTCTCGTAGATCTCGGGCACTTCCTGTTCGAAGAGTTTCGTGAGCATCTCGAGGGAAGCGCGCGAGAGGATGATCTGCGGGCCCTTGGTGGCCTTGGTGACGGTCTGCACGTAGGCTCGTACGCGATCGCCCGGGCGGTAGTTCTCTCGCGGCACCTGCTCCTTGGGCGGTAACACGGCCTCGGCGCGGCCGAGGTCGATGATCAGCGACCCCTTCTCGAAGCGGCGCACGATACCGTTCACGATCTCGCCCTGGCGGTCGGAGTACTCGTCGTAGGTGTTGTCGCGCTCGGCGTCGCGGATGCGCTGGATGATCACCTGCTTGGCGGTCTGCGCGAGGATGCGGCCGAAGCCCGTGGTGTCGACCTTCACACCGATCTCGTCGCCCACTTCGGCTTCGGGATCGAAGTCGGCCTTCGCCGTCGTCAGCAGGATCTGGCTCGTGTCGTCGGTGACGTCTTCGACCACCTCGCGGAACTCGAAGATCTCCACCTCGCCGGTGTCTTCGTTGAAGCGACCCTCGAACTCGCGCTCGGCGCCATAACGCTTCTGCGCCGCCTGGACCATGGCCTCCTCGAGCGCGGCGATGATCTCGTTCGCGTCGATGCCCTTGTCCTTGGCGATCTGATCGATTTCCCGTTTCAGGTTCTGACCGAGCATGTGAACTCCAATCGATCTGCCTCAGTCCGGCGCGCCGGCGAAGTCGTCGCGGCTGAACTGATAGATCGTGTTGGCTTTTTCGATGGCCTCGAATGGGATCGAGGTGTGTTGTCCGTCGACTTCGACGACGGCGTGTTCGTCCTCGAAGGCGAGCAGTGTTCCCTTGAACTTCCTTCTTCCTTCGATCGCCCTGCGGGTCTGCAACTGCACCTGCTCTCCCACCGAGGCTGCGAAGTCTTTTTCTCGAGCCAGTACCCGATCGAGGCCGGGTGACGAAACCTCCAGCCGATAGCGACCCGTCATGTAGTCGGCCGCGTCGAGCTGAACTTCGATCTCCCGCGAGGCGGCTTCGATGCTGTCGATCGCGACCCGGCCGTCTCCGCTCACGTTGTCGATGACGACGCGCAACAGACCGTCTTTGGCGGTCCGCCGCAGGACGACGTCGACGAGCTCACAACCGAGGTCGTGAAGCACGGGTTCGACCAGGCTTCTGAGGTCATCAGGAATGTCGCGATACACCGAGGGCCCCTTCGCCTTGCACTGGCTTTTTGGCTTTCGCTCCTTTGGTGGTTGCTGTTGGATGGCTCGAATGGGTTGCTTCCATAAAAAAAAGCGGACGAGGGTCCACTTTCACGGCCTTGCTCGACACTCGCACTTGCTCACTCACGGGGTCGCCGGTTGCGCCAAACGCAGCGCGCATGACCGGAAGCCTCGTAAGCCCGCGGAGCTTAATGGAAAGTCCACCGCGTGGCAATCGAAGAGGGGCCTCTCAGGCGGTTTCCAATGCGCCTGTGAGCTCTGCCGTGGTGGCGTAGCCGTGCTCCCGCGCATACGCCTCGATGCCGTCGGCGATTTCGGCCGCAGCCATCGGATTGGTGTAGTTCGCCGTCCCCACCTGGATCGCGGTCGCCCCGCAGAGCAGGAACTTGATGGCGTCTTCGGCGTCGGTGATCCCGCCGATTCCGCAGACCGGGAGCTTCACCGCCTGGGCCGCCTGGTAGACCATTCTCAAAGCCAAGGGCAGGATCGCCGGCCCGGAAAACCCGCCGAGGATGTTCTTCAAGAGCGGACGGCGGGTTCGCACATCGACATCCATCGCCTGAACCGCGTTGATCAGGCTGATGCCATCGGCCCCTTCCGCCTCACATACCTTCGCCATCTCGGCGATGCTCGTGACGTTCGGCGAGAGCTTCACCAGCAGTGGTGCATCGGTGGCCGCCCGCACGGTGCGGACCAATTCGGCCAGCACGAGCGGGTTCTGGCCGAACTCGATCCCCCCGGCCTTCACGTGGGGACACGAAGCGTTGACCTCGAGACCCGCCACCTTGGGCACGCCGGTCAGGCGCTTCGCCACGTCGGCATAGGCCGGGATCTCGGTTCCGAACAGGCTCGCGATGACGGGCACACCCTCCGGAATCTCGGGCAGCTTTTCCGTGATGAAGGCCTCGACGCCCACGTTTTCGAGACTGATGGCGTTCAGCATGCCCGCCCGCACCTCGGCGATGCGGGGGGGCGGATTGCCGAAGCGGGGCTCGAGGGTCAGGCTCTTGGCCACGAAACCGCCGATGCGGCGCAGGTCCATGAAGGCCTTGAACTCGGTGCCGTAGCCGAAGGTCCCCGAAGCCGTAAGCACTGGATTTCGCAGCTCGATTCCGGCGAGGTTCGTGCGCGTGTCGACGGCGGCCGCGCTCACGGGATGCCCTCCCAGGCGAGGGTGTCGGCGTCGTAGACCGGGCCGCGATTGCACACCAGGGTGAAGCCGCCTTCGGCCATCGGCACCGCACAACCGAGGCAGGCCCCGAAGCCACAGGCCATGCGGTTTTCGAGGGCCACGCGACAGGGCACGCCGGCTTCGGCGGTGAGCGCGTGGCAGGCCCGCATCATCGGGGTCGGTCCACAGGCGTAGACGATCTTCGCTTCATCGCTGTCGGCGAGGCGCGGACCCAGCACGTCGGTAACGAGACCCTTCGTTCCGCGGCTGCCGTCTTCGGTGGCGATCACGAGGTCGACGCCGAGCTTTTCGAAATCGCGCTCGGCCATCACGAGATCGGCCCGTCGCGCACCGAGGATCACGCTGACGGGTCCGCGCGCGAGGGCCTCGCGCGCCAGGGCATAAAGGGAGGCGGTGCCGGTGCCGCCGCCGACCAGGATCGCGCGATGCCCCTCCGGCTGGAGCTCGAAGCCCTGACCGAGGGGGCCCACCATGCGAACGTGTTCACCCGGCTGGGCCGCCGCCAGCAGCGTCGTGCCGCGTCCCTCGACCTTGTAGAGAATCGTGACCTGGTCGAATTCTCCTTTGGTTTCGGTCGAGTAGATCGCCATCGGCCGGGGCAGCAGGGGGTCGTGCCGGGGCGCCGCGCTCTCCGCACCGGGAGCGAGCATGACGAACTGGCCCGGCTGCCAGGCGGGCCAGCTGTCGACCCGCAGCTCGATCCGGTGGTTCGCCGCGCCTTCCGCGACGTTGGAGACGACCTGGGCCCGGGCGCGAATCGGGTCGCCCGTTCGGGCGCCGTCGGCGGGGGCGGTAGGGGGTCGGGGCAAGCGTCTCTTCCTCGTGCGGGCCCGCGTCGGGGACCCTGCGCGGGCGAGGTTTACCACGAAGGGGTTTCCCACGTAAGCCGCGGATTTCGGTGAATCTCGTCCTCGATCCGCGTTGTTTTCCACCCATCCGAACGCCTCCCGAAAAACCATCAGACCGGGATTTCAGCAACCGGCAATTGCCGATCAAGACGGCCGCCTCCCGCGTCGATACGGCCTCCGGGCAACCCTTGAGATCGACCGCGCAAAAGGGGTCGATCCGGCCAGTCCCAGGGAGATGTGCGCGGCGTGACGGGTAACGCGGAAGAAAGCAAGGCGATCTTCGAAAACGATCCCTCGAACGCGCAGGCGTTCGCCACCCTCGAAGAGCACTACTTCATGGCGGGGCGTTGGAACGACCTCGCGACGCTCTACGAGCGCAGGCTCACCGCCCCCGAGTTCCAGGAGGACAAGAGCCGCGCGGTCCCGATTCTCTTTCGCCTCGCGCAGCTCTGCGAAGAGCGCTGCCTCGCGATCGATCGGGCGATCGAGAACTACTGGAAGGTCGCCAAGATCGACCCCAGCTATCGCCCCGCCCTGCGACAGCTTCGCGCGATATACACGCGCCGCGAACAGTGGGACATGGTGCTGCAGATCGCCGAGATGGAAGGCGCCCTCCCGATGGAGCCCCACGAGCAGGCCAACTTCCACGCCGAACTCGGCAAGGTGTGGGCGGGCAAGCTGAACGACCCGACCGAAGCGCTCACGCAGTTCCAGGCTGCGTTGGAACGCGTGCCGGATCACGTCGAAGCCCTCAAGGGCCTCGCCAACGTCTACACCGGATTGGGTCACCACGAGCGCGCGGCCGCCGCGTTGGAACGACTCACGGGACGGATGCGGGGCCCCGATCGCTCGCCGGTGATGGTGGCCCTCGGCACGATTCTACGGGGCCAACTCGATCAGGCCGATCGCGCGGTGACGTGCTTCGAACAGGCCCTCGAAGACGATCCGCGCTGTGCAGCTGCCATCGAAGCACTGCTCGTCATCGCCGCCGCTCGCGAGGACTGGCATCTGGTGACACACCTGAACGACCGTCGCTTCGACATCGCCTCGGGCGCTCGAAGGCGCGCCGCGATCTCCGTCGAAGCCGGCATGATCGCCCTCGAACGCCTCGACGACATCCAGTCGGCGCGCATGTGGTTCGACCGCGCTCTCGAGATGGTGGACGACGACGTCACGGTCTTCGAAGCCATCGCCGAACTCGAGCGCCGAACCGGCAATGGCGACTCGCTCTCGCGAACGCTCTCGCGCGTGATCCAGCTGCGCGGCGACAAGACCCCGACCAGCACGCTACTCGAAGCCGCCGACCTGCATTCCGAGGCCGGCCAGGAAGAGAAGGCCGTCGAGCTTCTGCTGCGTGCCCGCGAGAAGGCGCCCGACGACGCATTGGTCGCCGAGACCCTGAGCGATGGACTGGCGCGCCTCGGTCGCACCGAGGAACTCGTCGAGATCCTCGAGCAGCGGGCGACGATGGCGAACGTCGAACCCCAGGCCGAAGCCGAACTGCGCGCGGAGATCGGCCGCATCCACCTCGAAGACCTCGATGATGCGGACACGGCGACGACGAACTTCGCGCGTGCTTTCGAGATCGATCCGCGACTTCAGGGCGTCGCCGCTCACCTCGAAGCGCTCTATCGAAAGCGCGAGGATTGGAGTGCCCTGCGCAGCATGCTCGAGACCGCCACGAGCCAGGGCGCCCCGGCGAAGCGCGCGCACTTCTACGCGGCATTGGGAGACGTACTCGAGAACCACTTCGACGATCGCGATGGCGCGATCGAGGCCTACGAAGCGGCCATCGAGTTCGATCCCGATTGCGAACCCGCGCTGAACGGCGTCACGCGCATCGTGCACGCGACGGGCGAGCCCGAAGCGCTGCTGCGCGTATGTCTGCGCGAAGCCGAGGTGACGAGCGACCGAGATCGGCTCGCCGAACTCGTCGACAAGATGGTTCCGCTGCTCGAAGAGCGCGATCGCAGCGAAGAGGCCCTGCACTGGGTCGAGCGCCTGTGGCAGCTGGTACCGAGTGAACGCGGTGTCATCGAAGAAGTCGTGCGCCTGCGCGAGGCGCTCGGTCGCGAGGATGACATCGTCGAGCCCCTCGAGCGTCTCGACCCGCTGCTCACCGGAGAGAGTCAGGCCGCCAACCGACGCAAGCTCGCCGCCACGCATCAGAGCCAGGGCCGCGAGGCCGATGCGATTCGCTGGTGGGAGGCATCCATCGATCGCGAGCCCGGACACGTCGAATCCCTGCGTGCCGTCGAGGCCCTCTACGAGAGCACCGGCGATCTCGAAGCGGGTGCGCGAACGATTCGTCGCCTTGCCGACGCACTCCCCGAAGACGAACAGATTCCGGAGTTGCAGCGCCTCGCCACCATGCTCGTCGATCGTCTGGCGGATGTGGACGGAGCGATCGTCGTACTCTGGCGCCTCGTCAAGGTGCGGCAGGACATCCGCCCGGACGGCGTCGTCGAACAACTCGAAGAACTCCTGCAGCGCGCCGGGCGCTTCGAAGAACTCGCCCAGCGCTGGCTCGAACGTCGGCGCGATCTCGAGGATGAATGCGCGGAAGCCCGCGAACTGGATCTCAAACGCGCGCGCCTCTACCTCGACGACCTCGGCCAGTTCGATCGCGCGGCGGAGCTCTTCCAGATGCTTCGCAGTCGCGACGAAGACGACCCCGAAGCCCTCGAAGGCCTCGAGCGCGCACTGCGCCTCGGCAACGACGCCGACGGTCTCGTCGAACTGCTGCGCGAACTCGCCGTGCGCGCGAGCAGCCCCCGGGAACGCGCCGAGATCGAATTCGAGCGCGCGAGCCTGCTCGAGGAATCCCTCGGTGCCTTCGACGAAGCGGGGGAGCTGCTCAGCGAACTTGCGTCGAACAGCGAACTCGGCGAGATCGCCGCACGCGCAGGCGATCGCCTCGAACAACTCTACGAACGCAGCGGCGAGTGGGATGCGCTGCGCGAACGTCTCGCTTCGCGCCTGGGCGACGCCGACGACGAGACCCGCCTCGCACTCCACGAAGAGCTCGCCCATCTGTGTCGCGATCGCCTGAACGATCGCAACGGCTGCATCGCCCATCTCGAAGCCGCGGGCGAGTTGGCGCCGGAGCGCGAAACCATCTGGCACACCCTCTCCCTGCTCTACTCCGAACAGGGACGCACCGAGGACCAGCTGCGGGTGATCGAGCGCGAACTCGACCTCGACGTCGATCGCGAACGCGAAACCATGCTGCACGCCTTGGCGGCGCGACTGGCGTGCGATCTTCCGGGTCGCGACGAGAGCTGCAGCGGGCACTACGAACGCCTGCTCGAACTCGAACCCGGTCACCCCGAAGCCAGCGAGTACTTGATCGCCTACTACGAGCGCGAAGATCGCCCCGCCGACATCGTGCGGCTGCTGACCGCCCGCCTCGAATCGGCGCTCGAACAACCCGCGGACGATCCGGCGCGCACCTCGAACGTGCTCTCGCTTCGCTTGCGCATCTCGGGCCTGCAAACCGAGCGCCTCGAAGACGACGAAGCGGCGGCGGAAACCCTCGCACCGGCGATCGACGAAGTGGGTCCGCGCGGAGAAGTGGCGCGACCACTCGCCGACCTCTATCACCGCCTGTCTCGCAGCAACGCGTTGATCGATCTCTGCCGACGCACGGCCGCAGCCTGCGAGGTCGCTGAAGAACGGGCGAGCTGGAACCTCGAACTCGCGGATCATCTGCGCCGCACCGGCGACTCCGAAGAGGCCGTCACCGCCTACCAGCAGGTCTGCGATGACCGGCCGGAAGATCGTGCGGCCCAGAAGGCCCTGCTCGAACTGCACCGCGAACTCGATCACGCCGAAGAGCTCGCCACCTGCCTCGAACGGGAACTGGCCCGCACGTCGGAACGCGCCGCGCTTCCCCTTCGCCTCGAGCTCGCGACGCTGCTCGAGACGCGACTCGATCGCGAGCGCGACGCTCTCGCTGCCTTCGATTCGATCCTCGCAGAAGACGCGCGCCACCCCGAGGCCTACCTGCATTGCCTCGCGATCGCGCGTCGGCTGGAAGACTGGGAACGCACGCGAAGCCTGCTCGACCACGGGCTCGAACGCGCGACCGCGCCGCACGATCGCGCGGCCATGCTCGAGCAGCTCGGCGATCTCGAAGCCGGACCGCTGGACGACGTGCAGGCGGCACTCACCCACTTCCGCGAAGCCCTCAGCCTCGACCCGACCCGCAGCAGTGTCCGCGAACGCCTGATCGAGATCCTCGCTTCCCTCGGTCGTCATCAGGAACTGCTCGACTGCCTCTTCCTCGAAGCGCAGCAGCAGCGCGGCGAAGAGCGCTGTGCCATCTACGAACGCGCGGCGGAGATTGCGCGCAACGAAATCTCCGCGGACGCCGCGCTCTCGTGGCTCGAACGTCTGCACGCCGAACGTCCCGACGATGCCGACACCCTGCGGCGCATCGCCGACGTCCACCGCCAGGCGGGTCGCCCCGAAGCGCTACTCCGCACCCTCGAAGCCCAGCTCGAACTCGACCCCGACGACGCGACCCGGCACGCACTCCACTGCGACATGGCCGGCGTTCTGGAGCGCGACCTCGCGGCCCCCGGTCGCGCCGCCCTCGCCCTCGAAGCCGCGTATGCGATCGACGCGAGCGATGCGAACGTCCTCGCCGATCTCGATCGCCTCTACGATGCGCTCGGACGCCACGCCGAGCGTGCGCAGATCATCGAGGAACGCATCTCGAACGCCGGAACATCGGAGAACCTGCTTCCCATCCTGCACCGCGGCGCCGCGCGCCTGTGGCAGGAACATCTCGGCCAGCCCCACACCGCAGTGCGTCACCTGCTCCACAGCCTCGCGCTCGGAGACCAGGGAGACGACGACTACCTCGACCTGTTGCGCCGCCTGCAGGATGGCCTGCATGCGTGTGGTCGCCTCGACGGTTGGGCGCGCGCAGCCGAAAGCGAACTGGCCTGGTTGGCCGCCCGCGCGGATCGCGACCAAGAGGCGCGTCGCATCGAACTCCACTTCGACCTCGCCGAACGCTACGACCACGAACTCGCGCGACCGGGTCGTGCCCTGGGTCACCTGCTTTCACTGATCGACGACTGGCCCGGCGAACCGCTCACCGACGCCCAGATCGATCGCGCGGAAACCGCACTGCTCGGTCATCTGCGCGCCGAACAGAATCACGTCGAACTCGAGCGGCGCCTGGTCACGCGACTCGAGCGCCTCGGTGGCTCGGCCGACGATTGGCTCGAACGCGCACGCCTCGAACACGAACACCTCTATCTGCCGAGCGCTGCACGCGCGGCCTATCGCGAGGTGCTCGAACGCGACGACCAGAGCCTCGAAGCCATCCACGGGTTGCGCGCCACCGCCGAAGCCCTGGGCGATTGGCCGGGGGTCGCGGAGAGCATCGATCGCGAGCTGGGCCTCGAAGACGCACCTGAAGAGGCCGAGGCCTGTCGCTTGTTGCGCGAACTCGGTCAGATCTCGCGCGAGCGCCTCGACGACGAGGAAGGACCCGCGCGCGCAGCGGCCGCCTATCGCGCGTTGCTCGAGCGAATCCCCGAAGACCGCGAGAGCATTCACGCGCTCCAAGAGATCGCCGAAGCGGGCGAGGATTGGATCGAAGCCATCGCGCGCTACGAACAGGAAGTCGATCGACTCGGCGAGGGAAACGACGATCGCCGCCACGAGATCTGGCTGCGCGTCGCCGAGATCGCGCGCGACCGCACGGGCGATCGAAGCCGTGCGATCGAAGCCTTCGCTTCGGCCGATGCGATCCGCGAACTCTCCCAGGAGCGCACGCGCGAATGGGCCGACCTGTATCGAGAAGCCGAAGACTGGACGCCCTTCAGCGAAGTCTTCGCACGCTGGTGCGACGCGCCGAACTCCCAGGCGGGTTGTTCGGATCTGCTCGAGCTCTCCGAGGTCTTCGAGAAGCTCGAACGTCCCGATGCAGCCACCGAACGCGCCGAGTTGGCGATCGAGGCCGACCCGGATCGCGCCGCCGCCTACGAACGCGCCGCGAGGCTCCGCGAACAGCAGGGCGACCCCGCACGCGCGGCCGATCACTACGCCGCCGCGGCCGAACGCTGCGACGCCAAGCAGGCGGTCGAGCATCTGCTCGCGGCGACGCGACTCGTCTGCGATGACGATCCCGAACGCTCAGCCGAGCTCTTGCGCCGGGCCCTCGATCACGACGCCTCATGCGCCGAAGCCCACGCCCGCCTCGCGATCGCGTGCGAAATCATCGATGCCCACAACGAGGGCCAGGGCGCCGCGGGACGCGCCCTCGATCTGTGTGCGGGCGAGGGATCACTGCCGCAAGGGCTGTTGCTCGAAGCAGCGGCCGCCGGCGCGCGTGCCGCCATGGCCCTCGAAGAGCGGGAAGCCGCGACGCGCCTGTGGAGCGCAGTGCGCGAACTCGATGCCCACCACGGCGAAGCCCTCGCGAGCCTCGGCGATCTCTTCTACGAGAGTCGCGATCTCGCACGAGCGCGCGAAGCCCTCGAAGCGCACCACGCCATCGGCGGCACCGGCGAGCGCGAATCGAACGTCCACGCGCGCGAGCTGGCGATCATCGCAGAGGCCTACGAAGCCGAGGAAGAATTCGAGCGCGCCCTCGGTGTCTTCGACGCCGCCCTCGAGGCCGACCCGACCCTCGACATCGCTCACGCCGGCGTCGTGCGGATTCGCGAAGCCGAAGACGACAAGAGCCACGCCCTTCGCGCCCTCGAGCGTTGGATCGAAGTGCAGACCGACGACGCGGAGCGTTCCGACGCCCTGGTGCGCGCCGCGCACATCGACCGCGACGCGGAGCGCGGCGAAGCCGCGATCGAGCGCCTGCGCAAGGCAAGCGAAGCCAATCCCGCCAACGCGTCGGCGTGGACACTGCTTGCGGCACTGCTGCAGGAAGGCGATGAGCACGACGCGGCCCTCGAAGCCGCCACTTCGGGCCTCGCGGTGATCGACGAAGCCGATCGCGAGAGCATCTCGACCCTCGCCTTCGTTCGCGCCACCACCCTCGAACGCGGCGGCGAGTTCGGCGACGCGATCACCGCCTACGCACAGGCCGTGGAGAACGACGCCACCCTGGCCGAGGCCGTGCTCGGCCAGGCCCGCCTGCTGCGCAACCGCGGCGATTGGCAACAGGCGTCCGAAGCCCTCGAGTCGTTCCTTTCCGCACACCCGCAGCCGAGCGAACCCACCCTGGCCCAGGTCGCCTACGAACGCGGCCAACTTCTCGCGGGTCCGCTCGAAGACGTCGAAGAAGCCATTCGCTGTTACGAGCGCGCGGTCGAACTCGATCCCGATTTCATTCGCGCCGTAGAACCGCTCGCGAACCTGCTCTCCTACCTGCCCGAACGCTGGGACGAAGCCGTGCGCCAGCACGCGACGCTCTTGCGCGAAGACCCGGCGCGCGACAACTCGATCCGCGCCCTGGCCAAGATCGCCGAGGGTCGCAGCGACCGGGCGGCCTGCGCCGAAGCCCAGACCATCCTGCGCGCCCTTGGCACCGCGACGCCCGAAGAACTCGAAGCCGCACCCGAACGGCTGGCCCTGCCCACCGCCGGTTCGCCCCAACTCGCAGACGGTCACGACGAACGCGTGCGCCGCCTGATCCTCGCCACCGCCGACGAACTGTGCGACGCCCTGGCCGCACAGCAGGACCCGACCGCGAGCCCCGATCGCTCGAACATGCCGCAGGGAGAAGCCGCGTTTCTCACAACCCTCGAGAGCATCGAGGCCGAACTCTCCTTTGCCTCGATCAATCGCGTGCCGCTGGAAGCGCTCACCCAGGCCGTGCGACAACTCGGCGCGCTCGCCTGGGATACCAAGGCCGACGGCGTCGACACCCTCGTGGCCCAGCAACTCGAGGGCGCAATCGGGCGTTGGGCGCGGCGAAAGCTGCGCAAGGGGCTCGAAGGCACGACGCCCCTGGATCTCGAGAATCTCGATTGGGACGCCTGGCGCGCCTCGCTGCGCGGTGTGGCCGCCTCGATCGCCCTCGACCGGCAGAACGGAGATCTGCGAAGTGCGTTGCTTGCGCTTTCAGCCGACCCCCGGGATGCCGATGCAGAAGGTCTCGCGCCCGATGTCGACATTCGCGATCGGGTGCGCCACGACGATCTCGCCAGCGGGCTGCTCGCTCACGTGGCGCAGACCCTCTGCAACAAGCTGAGTCCGCAGTAGCCGGTTTCCGACCACCGAAGCAGCACCGGAGTTTCCCCGCATGCCGAACCCGAGCACCGACAACCACCGACGCTTTCGCCGCCAGGGCCTGCGCATCCTGGTCGATTACCAGAGCGAGAACGGCCTGCAGTGCGACTACGCGACGTCGATCTCGGCGGGGGGCCTGTTCGTGGAAACCGAGTGCCCGCTGCCTCTCGAGAGCAGCGTGAAGTTCCGCTTCCGGCTGCCGGAAGGGGAGGTGCTGCATGAGATCGAGGGGCGCGTGTGCTGGCGCAACGACCAGGGCGGCGATGGTGCGCCCGGCTTCGGCGTGGCCTTCACCAGCGGACAGGGCACCGAACTGCTGGGTCGCGAACTCGAGGACATCGAGCACTAGGCGAGCTCGACCATCGGCCCCTCAGGCGTTGGTCAGCTGAACCGGTGACTCCAGGCGCGCGCGGCCGCGCCCCGAGATGTCGTCGCGCAGGAGCCAGGCGTCACGCTCGCGAAGCAGCGCGCGAACCAGGCGGTGATGCAGGGCGTGGCCGCCGCGCTCGACGCTTACACGCGCGAGCAGTGGAAAGCCCAGCAGCGCCAGGTCTCCGATGAGATCGAGGGTCTTGTGGCGCACGAACTCGTCGGGGTATCGCAGGCCGCCGGGGTTCATGACCTTCGCCTCGTCGAGTACCACGGCGTTCGCAAGCGATCCGCCCCGTGCGAAACCCGCAGCGCGCATGGCTTCGACTTCCTTCAGGAAGCCGAAGGTCCTGGCGCGAGCGATCTCGTTTTCGAAGTAGGCGGCTTCGAGGCGGTCGACCTTCAGGCGCTGCAGGCCGATCGCGGCGTGACCGAAGTCGATTGCGACTTCGAGGGCGAGCTTCGGTGCGGGCTCGACGCGAATCACGCGCTGGCCGTCGCGGATCTCGATCTTCCGCTTCACCTGCAGCACGGGTTGGGCGGCGACCTGCTCGACGACGCCGACCTCCCGCAGCAGGTGCACGAAGGGGCCCGCACTCCCGTCCATCACGGGAAGCTCCGGGCCATCGACCTCGACCCGGGCGTTCGTCACTCCAAAGGCGTAGAGCGTGGCGAGCAGGTGTTCGACCGTGGCGATGCTGCCGGGACCGTCACCGAGGGTCGTCGCGAGCGAGGTCGCCGTCACCGAATCGGCGTGGGCCAGGGTTTCGTGCCGCGCGACGCCGTCCGTGCGCACGAAGCGAAGCCCCGTATCGACTCGAGCGGGATGGACGCTCATGTGCACGGGTGATCCCGTATGGATCCCCAAGCCCGTGCAGCCGAACTTCGCGGCGAGTGTGCGCTGCTGGATCACGCTGCCCTCTCCGTGCAGGAGAGTAGCGGCGCTTCGCGGCGACACGCTCCGCTATTCACCCTTCTTCGAGCGACTCGCCGACTGGCCGAGGGTCGCACGCACTTCGGCGAGGATCTCGCGTGCCGACTGGTAACGCGCGGCCGGGTCCTTCTGCATGCACTTGTTCACCACCGCGGCCAGGCCCGCCGGCAGCTCCGGTCGCAGGTCGCGAACGTCGGGCGGTGGCGTGTGGACGTGGTGGTAGGGGATGTTGCCTTCCTTGAAGGGAACGGTGCCGGTGGCCATCTCGAAGATCGTGACACCGAGGGAGTAGATGTCGGTGCGGTGATCGATGTTGCGGCCCAGGGTCTGCTCGGGGCTCATGTAGTAGGGCGTACCCGAGACCACCGTCGTGTGGTTGCGCACCTCTTCGACCACCTTGGCGAGACCGAAGTCCATGATCTTGGCCTTCTTGTCCCGCGTCCACATCGTGTTCGCGCTCTTGATATCGCGATGCACGACGCGGTTTTCGTGCGCGTAGGCCAGCGCCTCACAGACCTGCACGAGCACGTGGAGGATGCCCGCCGGTGAGATCACTCCTCGCCGGCGCACGATCTCCTTCAAGGTCGTGCCGTCGACGTATTCCATCGCGATGTAGTAGCGGCCATCCTGCTCTCCGGTGTCGTAGACGGTGACGATGCCGGGATGATTGAGCTGGGCTGCCGCCTTGGCCTCGCGCATGAAGTTCTTGAGGGCCTGGGGGTTCTCGCGCAGGGATTCGGGGAGCACCTTGTAGGCCACGATCCGGTCGAGGGAAGTGTCCTTCGCCTTGTAGACGATCCCCATCCCGCCGCGGCCGAGTTCGCCGACGATCTGGTAGCGACCGGGCTGGCCGGTCGCGCCCGCGGCGGCGCCCGCTTGCGACTCGTAGGCGCCGATCTCCTTCAGGAGCTCGCGGGCTTCGACGAGCTTCTGTTCGACGTCGCGGTAGTGATAGTCGAAGGCGAGGATCTTCTCGAAGATCTCGACCGCCTTCGCGGGTTGCTGGTTTTCCGCGTGGAGCGAGGCCAGCGTGTAGAAGACGGCGAGGTTCTCGCGCGAGAGCGCCTGCCCGTCGATCGCGTCTTCGAGTTTCTTGATCGCCAGCGACGTCTGGCCCCGGCTGCTGAAGATGTCGCCGAGCAGCGCCGACGCGCGTCCGAAGCTCTCGTGTTCGGGTTGCACGCGCTGCAGCACCGAGATCGCCTGATCGTCGGCCCCTTCGCGGTGATAGACCTCGCCGGCGGCGAGGTGATCGCCCGCCTTCGCCAGACACTCGGCTTCCCTTTCGGCGTTGCCCGCCAGCGCCCAGCACTCGGCCGCTTCGGTGAACTTCTCCGCCAGTTCGAAACACTCGGCCGCCTGGCCGCGATCGCCCGCCATGCGGAACATCTCGGCCGCCTGGGGATATCCACCCTGCTGCTTGTAGCACTGGCCCGCGTGTTCGTAGTCTTCGAGCTGGCGGTAGTAGTCGCCGGCCTCGAGGAAGTCGCCGGCCTCTTCCAGGAACTGGGCGGCTTCCTTGATCTCGCCGAGGTCGCGGTGGTGTTCGCCGAGCATGCGTGCGGCCGCTTCGCTCTCACCCAGTTCGCGCAGGGCTTCGGCCGCGCGGGGTAGCTCGCCCGCGTCGCGGAAGAGCTTGGCCGCGCGCGCGTACTCGCTGAGCTTCAGGGCGATCTCGCCGGCTTCCTTGTTGAGACCGCCCTTTTCGAGCACGTCGAGGGCGCGTTCGGGTTCCTTCGCGCGCATGTAGAGCTTGCCCGCCTGCCCCACGAGCTTCTTGAAGTCGGCCACGGCCGTCGGGTCGCCGTGGTTCATCTTCGCGCCTTCTTCGCCAAAGACCTCTTCGAGGCATTCGGCCGCCGACATCCAGGCCTTGGCCTTCACGTAGCACTGGGCCGCGTGGCGCTGGAAGTCGACTTCGCGGAAGCAGTCGGCCGCCTGCTTGTAGTCTTCCGCCTTCTCGAACATCTCGGCGGCCTGGCTCTTGTTGCCCGCCTCGAGATGGCACTCGGCGGATTTCTGCCAGTCCTTCTGCTGCGCGTAGATGGTCGCCGCCGAACTCGGGTTGCCCGCCTTCAGGTAGAGCTCGGCGGATTCGGCGAAGCGGTTCTGGTCGTGGCGGATCTCGGCGGCGCGCTCGAAGAGTTCGCCCTTCATGAAGTAGTCCGCGGCCTGGTCCATCAGGTCGACGGAGAAACACAGTTCGGCTGCGTCGGCGTACTCGCCCTTCTTCGCGAGCGCCGCGGCGCGCTTCGCCGTCTTTTTCGCCGTCGCCTTGTCGACTTCGGGAAGTCCGCTGTCGGCGTTCTTCTCCTCACCGCCCTCCTCGGCTACGGCCTCTTCGTGATCGCGGCGCGGAATCGATGCGAAGAGGATCATCAGGAGACCGATCGGCGCGATGATGAAGCGGAGCCCGCCCGACAGGCCGTCTTCGATGGTGTCGGGATGCAGGATGTCGAAGGGGTCGGGAAACTGCGCTTCGATCATCGAAGCGATCAACTCGAAGGTCGCATCCGAAAGGCGCAAGGAGAGCGACGACTGCGGCATGTATGCCCACAGCAAGCCGGCCGTTCCCGTGATCAGGAACGGCAGACTGAACAGCACGAGGACGATTCTGGTCACGATCCGCAAAGCGCCTGCAGCCTTCTCGTAAGCACGGGCGGGCGCTCGAAGCCGCGACCCCTGCGACGGAGATTTCCCGTTGCGATTCACACCACAACACCACTTCTATCGGAGGACCCGCGCGGCGATTTGAGCGGATCGAGGGCCCCGGGGCGCAGAGCGGGTACAGGTCGCACACGACCGGAAGCCTCGCGTCGCGCTCGAACGCGTTTCAATCTGGAATGCGCAGCGGCGGGGTCGCCGCGGCCTTCAGGCCTTCAATTGGGCGGCAACCCGTTTGAGCAACGTATCGTGCCCAAAGGGCTTCTCGAGGAGCTCCACCTCGGGGGGCACGCCCGATTCCTTGAGCACGTTGGCCGTGTAGCCGGAGATCAGCAGGACGCGCAGGGAGGGACGTACCCCTACGGCGGCACTCGCCAACTCGGCCCCGTTCATGCCGGGCAGGATCACGTCGGAAATCAGCAGATCGACGTCGTTCGAAGCCGTCTGGAGCCAGTCGAGGGCCTCTTCAGCGCTCTCGACATCGTGCACGGTATGGCCGGCCGTGATCAGCGTGCGACAGATCGCGCGACGAACCCCCGAGTCGTCCTCGCACAGCAGGATGTTGCCCGTGACCGGCTCGGCGTCGCTCTGGATCACCCCGGGGCGCGCCTGGTCGAGGCTCGGGTCGACCTCGGGGAGGTAGATCTCGAAGGTGGTTCCCGAATCGCTCGCCGAGTCGACCCGGATGTGCCCGCCGGCCTGGCTCACGATGCCGTGGGCGGTCGCGAGCCCGAGCCCGGTACCGCGCCCCACGCCCTTCGTCGTGAAGAAGGGATCGAAGATGCGTTCGAGATCGGCAGGCTCGATGCCCTCTCCCGTGTCGCGCACGCGAATCAGCACGTGCGGCCCCGGCCGCGCGCCCGGCTCGAGGCTCGCCATTTCCACGGTGACGTCCACCGGTTCGGTGCTGATCCCGAGCGAACCGCCCCTCGGCATCGCATCGCTCGAATTCAGCACCAGGTTCATCACCACCTGATCGAGCTGGGAGGGGTCGATGCGAATGCGTGCGTCGGGTGCATCGGTCGTGACATCGAGTTTCACGTCTTCACGGATCAACCGCGTGAGCATCGGCGCGATGCGTTCGATCGTCGCGTCGGGGGAGACGACTTCGGGGATGCCCATCTGGCGCCGCGAGAAGGCGAGAAGCTGACTCGTGAGATCGGATGCGCGATCCGCCGAGGCGCGCATCTCGGCGATCTGCATGCACTCGTCTTCGGTGAGTGGGCGCCCCGGCGCCGTGCTCTCGACGAGCATCTCACTCTCGGCGACCAGCACGGTCAGGATGTTGTTGAAGTCATGGGCGATGCCACCCGTCAGCCGGCCGAGGGCCTCGAGCTTCTGGGCGCGATGCAGGGAGGCCTCGGTCTCGGCCCGACGCTCCATCTCTTCCTGCAGCAGCCGCGTCTTGCTCGCCGCCTCGTCTCGCGCCGACCGCATGGCGCGCACGAAGATCTGGAGCATGACGGCGGAGAGGGCGAGCACGCTGCTCAGCGCAGCCCACACCGTGAAACGAGAGGCTTCGATGAACGGCTGCGGAAAGAAACCCGCGTCGCGAAGGAATTCGAGACCGGCCAACGAGCCCGCGATGACGAACGCCATGCCGATGGCCGCCGCGCCGCTCCAGAGGAACCCCGCCAGCATCAACACGAGCACGGCCATCGAGAGCTGGGGACTGCCGAGACCGCCGCTCGCAAAGCTCGCCCACAGGGTGACGACCCAGCCCGCGATCGTCACGATGGCACCCGCCATGCGGATGTAGCCGGAATGGAGGGCCACGAAGGAAGCCGCCGCCGCCGCGAGCGCCACGAGATAGAGGGGGAGCGAGTAGGTGTAGTCGTCCTCCACGATCGGAATCAGGATCGTGAGTGGAAGGACGGTAACCAACACGGTGGCGAGCAGCTGGTGGATCACCGTCGCCCGCAACTGCATGTCGGGGTCGTCGTGGTGCGGGGGCTTCATCCAGGATCGGGGCGAGACCATGGTGAGCCCCATGTTCGCACAAAGGCGTTGCGGCGCCGTGCCGGCTACCGGATACAAAACCGGGAACTGCGCACGACCTGCGGGCCGACGGCGAACGATCGTTCGACCTCGAGAGATGAGGCGTTGGATGAGGCGCTAGATGAGGCGCCCCTGGCCATCGCGCTCGACGCCCCCCGGCAGGGCCTCGGCGGAGAAGCCGAAATGCTGGCGGGCGGCCCGGGTCGCGACGCGACCGCGCGGTGTGCGGTCGAGGAAGCCGCGGTGGATCAGGAAGGGCTCGACCACGTCTTCGAGGGTGCCCTTGTCTTCGCCAACCGCCGCGGCGAGGGTCTCGAGGCCGACCGGGCCTCCGTCGAACTTCTCGATCAAGGTCATCAGGAAGCTTCGGTCGAGGCGATCGAAGCCTTCTTCGTCGACGTCGAGACGTTCGAGGGCGTCGCGGGTGCGCAGACCGTCGACCTCGGCATCGCGCCCCTGGTCGACCTGGGCGAAGTCGCGCACCCGCCGCAGCAGGCGGTTCGCAATGCGCGGCGTGCCCCGCGAGCGCCCTGCGATCTCGGCCGCCGCGGCGTCACCGATCCTCATCTCGAGCACGCGACTCGAGCGCAACACGATCTGCTGCAGGTCGTCGACGGGGTAGTACTCGAGGCGGGCGCTCCAGCCGAAGCGATCGCGCAGCGGTGAAGTGAGAAGCCCCGCGCGCGTGGTCGCCCCCACCAGGGTGAAGCGCGGCAGTTCGAGGCGAATCGAGCGCGCACTCGGCCCCTCGCCGATCAGGATGTCGAGTTGGAAATCCTCCATCGCGGGGTAGAGGATCTCCTCGACCGTCGACGTCAGGCGATGGATCTCATCGATGAAGAGAACATCGCCGGCCTCGAGATTCGAAAGCAGGGCGGCGAGATCCCCTGGGCGCTCGATGGCCGGCCCGCTGGTGGCGCGAAACTGGGCGCCGAGTTCGTTGGCAACGATGCGGGCCAACGAAGTCTTGCCGAGGCCCGGTGGTCCGTAGAAGAGCACGTGATCGAGGGCTTCCCCGCGTTCGCGCGCAGCCTGCACGAAGACCTGCAGGTTCTCGCGCAGACGCGTCTGCCCGACCATCTCTTCGAGGGTCTGCGGGCGCAGGCTCTCTTCGAGGCTGCTCTCGCCTTCGAGGCCCACCGCGGTCACCAGCACTCGCTCCTCGCGGCCTTCTGTTCCACCGAGTTCGCTCACCTTGCAAGCCTCCGCAGTGCGTGGCGGATGAGTTCTTCGAGGGAGGCGCCCTCCCCTGCATCGCCGGCCGCGGCGTCGACGACGCGTTCGGCCTGATTGCGGGGATACCCGAGATTCAGCAAGGCGGAAAGCGCCTGGTCGCGGGTTTCGAGGTCGTTCGCATCGCCGGGTTCGACGTGGGCCGGCGCGCCGGCGGGCACGTAGGCGATCTCGGTCAGCTCGGCCGCGCGCTCCTGCAGCTCGACGATCATGCGCTCGGCCATCTTCTTTCCGACACCCGGTGCGGTCGCGAGGAGTTTGGCGTCGCCGTCGCGCAGCCCCGCGACGACGCGTTCGGGTTCGATGCCCGAGAGGATCGTCTGGGCGAGGCGGGGGCCAATGCGATTGGCCTTGAGGAGCAACTCGAAGACTTCGCGCTCTTCGAGGGTCGCAAAGCCGTAGAGCAGCAGCGCGTCTTCGCGCGCGACCGTGCGCGCGTGGATCGCGATCGTCTTCCCCACGTCAGGCAACGCGCCAAAGGTGGTGAGCGAGATCAAGAGCTCGTAGCCCACGCCGTTCACGTCGACGATCACGCGATCGGGGCGCTTCTCGCGCAGGGTGCCTTCGAGCCAGGAGATCAAGTGAGGTTCCTCGTAGAGAAGTGCGCCCGCATGCTCGTCCGCCGGCGGCTACGACCGCTGCGCACGCCGAGACTCGCGAGCGGGCCCGCGTGGGCCTGGCTGATCGCGATCGCCAGGGCATCACTCGCGTCGGCGGGGGGCTCCTTGGGCAGTTCGAGCAGGCGCTTCACCATGGCCTGCACCTGGGATTTGGTGGCACCGCCGGTGCCCACGAGCGCCTTCTTGACCTCGCGGGCCGAGATCTCGTGCACCGGGCGACCGGAGTCGCCGAGGGCCGCGAGCGCGACGCCGCGCGCCTGACCGAGCACGAGGGCACTGCGCGCGTTGGCGGCGACGAAGATGCGCTCGATCACGCAGACATCGGGCTGCGCCTCGCTGATCACGCGCTGGAGTTCGCCGTGCAGTGCGCTGAGGCGCGCGGCGACATCGAGGTTGCGATCGCTTCGCAGCACGCCGTGGGCGATGTGGACGAGGCGGCGGCGCGTGTCGCGGCCCCCCGCAGCGCTTTCGGGATTGGCGCGGCTCGCGCCGCTCGCGCGGCCCACGAGCTCCACCACCCCATAGCCCGTGGCTGCCGAGCCCGGATCGATGCCCAGGAACCTCATCGCGCCCCCACCCCCCGATGTCGTTGCGCTCGCTACCGCGACTGTACCCCGAATGTCAGGCCAGGCGCGCCATCTCCTCCTCGGAGATGTCGAAATTGGCGTAGACGTTCTGCACGTCGTCGAGGTCTTCGAGGGCCTCCATCAGCGCGAGCATCGACTCGGCGTCCTTGCCTTCGAGCTTCACCGAGGTGCTGGGGACCATGCTGACCTCGGAGCTGGCGGGGGTGAAGCCCGCGCCCGCGAGGGTCTCCTGCACCGCCGAGAGTTCGCCGGGGAGGGTCACCACCTCGACCCCATCGCCCTCGTCGGAGAGATCCTCGGCACCGGCCTCCATGGCAGCCTCCATCAGGGCGTCGCCGTCGATGCCCTCGGAGTCGAAATTCATCACCCCCTTCTTCTCGAAGAGGTAGGCGACGCAGCCCGACGCCCCGAGGTTGCCACCGCGCTTCGAGAGCACGTGGCGCACCTCGCCGACGGTGCGGTTCTTGTTGTCGGAGAGGGTCTCGATCAGCACCGCGACGCCGCCGGGGCCGTAGCCCTCGTAGACGAACTCCTCGTAGGCGGCCTGGTCGCCGCCGCCGACGCCCTTGTCGATGGCCCGCTTGATGTTGTCCTTGGGCATGTTGGCCTGCTTGGCCTTGTCGATGACGAGACGCAGGCGCGGGTTGGAGTCGGGGTCGCCGCCGCCAATCGAGGCGGCGGTGGAAAGCTCGCGAATCAGCTTGGTGAAGATCTTGCCGCGCTTGGCGTCGAGGGCGCCCTTCTTGCGCTTGATCGTCGACCATTTGGAATGACCGGACATGGGGCTCTTCTCGCTTCCTTTCTTTCTTCCTTATCCAGGGCCGTCTGAGGGCGACCTGGCGGGCACTCTAGCAAGAAGACCCCGGCCTCGGCCGACCGCCGGGGTGCGGACGGCGTTCAGAAAGCCCGGCGTTCGGCCGATATCCCGATGGATTTCCCGCACCCCCATGGGGTGGCCCGATCGGTTGTGTGAATCGACCGGCAGCGGGGTCCGCGCGCGATTCCAGTCGCACGCGAACGTTGGCAAATGCGCGAAACATTCGGGAGCCGCCCGTGGCAAACCAGGCAATCGGCATCGATCTCGGCACCAGTAACTCCTGCGTCTCGCTCATGCGAGACAGCTCGACCGTGGAGGTGCTTTCGAACGCCTTCGGCGAGAACACGACGGCGAGCGTCGTAGCCTTTCACGAAGACGGTTCGATCACCGTGGGCAACGCCGCCAAGGCGAACATCATCCACGATCCTGCGCACACGGTCTCGTCCGCCAAGCGCCTGATCGGCCGCTATCACTTCAGTGAAGAAGTGCGCAAGGCCCAGGCGATCTGCGCGTACGAGATCATGGAAGGGCCAAACCACGGCGTGCGCATCAAGGTGCGCGAGGAAGAGTTCTCGCTGCCCGAGATCTCCGCGATGGTGCTGCGCGAGATGAAGCAGATCGCCGAGGCGCGCATCAACGAAGAAGTCACGAAGGCGGTGATCACCGTGCCCGCCTACTTCAACGACAATCAGCGTCAGGCCACCAAGGACGCCGGGCAGATCGCAGGCCTCGAGGTGCTGCGCATCCTCAACGAGCCGACCGCGGCGGCCCTGGCCTATGGCTTCGGCAAGGGCCTCGAACAAAAGGTCGCCGTCTACGATCTCGGTGGCGGTACCTTCGATATCTCGATCCTCGAGATCGGCAAGGACATCTTCGAGGTGCTCTCGACGTGCGGCGACACCTTCCTCGGTGGCGACGACTTCGACGACCGCATCCTCGACATGTTGGCCGATGGTTTCGTCGCCAAGGAAGGCATCAACCCGCGCAACGATCCCTTCGCCTTCGAGAAGCTGAAGGTGGCCGCGGAAGCCGCGAAGAAGGGGCTCTCGGTCGACGAGGAAGTCGAGATCCGGATCCCCGACGTACTCGTCGGCGAAGACGGCGAGACGCGCTCCCTCGAACACACGATCACGCGCAGCCAGTTCGGCGAGCTCGTGCAGGATCTCGTGATGCGCACCTTCAAGGTGTGCGACGAGGCGCTGCAGCAAGCGAACCTCACGGTGCGCGATCTCGACGGCATCATCCTGGTCGGTGGCCCGACGCGGCTGCCGATCATCCGCGAAGCCGTCTCGCAGTACTTCCAACAGGAACCCAAGGCCGACGTCGACCCCGATGAGGTGGTGGCGATGGGCGCCGCGATCCACGCGGCCTCGCTGGTGAACTCCGACCAGGATGCCTTCCTGCTCGACGTGACCCCCCTCGACCTGCGCATCGGTGTCGCCGGCGGTCTCGCCGAACCGATCATCGAGCGCAACACCCCGGTGCCGATCGAACAGAGCCGCAACTTCAGCCCCTTCAAGGACCACCAGGAGTCGGTGACCCTCAAGGTCTACCAGGGCGATTCGCGGCAGGCCGACGAGAACGAGCTGCTCGGCCAGTTCGAGTTCTCGGGCTTTACCCCGGGCCTTCGCAGCGAGACCTCGATCGAGGTGCGCTTCGAGATCAACGCCGACGGCATCGTGAACGTGATCGCCCGCGATCCCGTGAGCGGCCAGCAGGCCTCGACCGAGATCACGCTTTCGTCCGGCCTGAGCGACGATGAGATGAAGGAGATCCTGTCGCGCGACCGCGCCTCGAGCGTGAAGACCGCGACGTCCGCCGACGCGGACGACGACCTGCTCGACGTCGACCCCGGCGACAGCAGCGACTCCCTCGAGCTCGTGGCCGACGACGAACTCGACGAACTCGAAGGTCTCTCCGAAGAAGAGCTCAACGAGATGCGCAGCGAGATCGACGACGACCCGAACGCCATCAGCATGAACGAGGTTTCGAACATGAGCGGCGAGGCCCTGCCCCTCGACGACGAAGTTCCCCTCGACGACCTGATGGGAGAGGACGCGGACACGCCCGCGATCGGCCGGGTCGAATTGAAGACGGTGGCAGTCGAAGGGCCTCCGATGACGGCCCCCGGCTCCGATGAAGATCCCAATGCGGTAACTGCACCCACCGAGCCCCCGACCGAATCGAGCACAAAGGACGATCTCTTCGACCGCTCGGAGGACGTGAACCTCTCGGGTGATCCCGAAGACACGCAGCAGGAGTAGGCACGCTTGTCGGATCTTTCGGAACTCGAGATCGACGCGCTGGCGAAGATCGCGGGTGAACTCAGCTACTACCAGCTATTGCAGGTCGAACCGGGAGTCACCCAGGGTGCGCTCAAGAAGGCCTACTACACGCTTTCGCGCTCGTACCATCCCGACGCCAACCGCGACCTGCCCGAGAAGGCACGCGAGAGCTGTCACCAGATCTCGAAAGTCCTGACCGAGGCGTACTGCGTGCTGCGCGACCCGCGCAAGCGCAAGGCCTACGACGACCAACTCGGGCAGGGTGGCGGGATGCGCATCCAGCTCGCGGAAGCCGTCGCCTCCCACGCCAAGACCGAATCGGCGCGACGCACGGGCACCACGCCCCAGGGCAAGCAGTTCCTGTTGAAGGCCGAAGAAGATCTGCGCAGCCAGAACTTCGCCAGCGCCATCCAGAACCTGCAGATGGCGCTGACCTTCGAACCCGGCAACGCGGGGTTCAAGGAAATGCTCGAAGAAGTCCGCAAGAAGCAGAAAGAGGCGAAGTAGCTCCCGCTCGGGGCGCTTCTTGCCCGCGTTTGGGCCGATCCTTATTCTCCCGCGGATGCATTCGAAATCCGCCCTTCGGCTCTTCCTGACTTCCCTCGCAGGAGCCGCCCTCCTCTTCTCGTCCGTGGCCAACGCCGAAGCGCCCGCCGTGCAGGTCGTCGCCAAGCGACACCCGGGTGAGCGCCCACTGCAGGGCTTTCGCGGTGTCGGCCTCGAGGGCGAACGCCTCACGATCTCCGACTTCATCGGAAAGCGGCTCACCCTCTTCTTCTTCAACCCGGAAGTGAAGGAAGCGCAGTTCGTGGGGGACGCCGTCGCCGCCACGAGCGCGCTGCGGGGCAAGCACAACTTCCACATCGTGGGGATCGCGGTGGGTTCGTCCACCCTGAAGGCGAGGAGCTTCGCGAAGGAAAAGGGCTTCGACTTCCCGATCTTCGACGACTCGAACGCGCGGATCGCGCAACAGCTCGGCGTACGCAGCCCAGTGGGCCTCTTCGGTTTCGACGACGAGGGCTACTTCGACTTCGGCATCAGCTACTTCAATCCCAACGTTCCCGACCCGGCCGCCGTGGTCGAAGACCAGTTGCGCGAGAAGCTGCGCCTGCCCGCCCGCACCGCGGACGCCGACGGAAGCCTCGACCCACGACCCAGCGCGCCCAGCTTCGTGACGCGTCAGCTCGATCACAGCGATCCCTTCGATTTCGCGACGGTCGAGGGCAAGCCGGCGGTGGTGGTCTTCTTCCTCCACACCTGCCCGCACTGCCACAAGGCCCTGCAGTTCTTCAAGGCGCAGGTCGCGAAGCTGCCGGAAGAGAAGCGCCCCGAAGTGATCGCGATCTCGGCCCAGAACCGGCCCTCCGCCGTTCGCGCGATGCTCCGGGAACTCGGGCTCGAGGATTTCGAAGATCTTCGCGTGCTCCTCGATCCGGATGCGAAGCTGATGGAGAGCTACGGCGTCTTCGCGGGTTTCCCCGACGTCTTCCTGGTGAACGACGAGGGCACGATCGTGCACCGCACCCAGGGCTGGCGCGAGGATCGCGACCCCGCGCTCAATCGCATGATGCTCGCGAAGATCACCGGCACGCGAATCCCCATGCTGCTGAATCCGCGGGGCTACACGGGCAGCGACGTCTGCTCCGTGTGTCACGAACTCGAAGCCCAGACCCACGTCTACACCAACCACGCGACGGCCTTCAGCACGATCGTGAAGCACAACGTGTCGCGCAACGGCGAGTGCGTGAACTGCCACGTCGTCGGCTTCGGTGAACCCGGGGGCTATTCGATCGAACAGGCCCCTGCCCACCTCGAGAACGTCGGCTGCGAATCGTGTCATGGCCGCGGAGGACCGCACCTCTCACCCGACTTCGTCCCGAAGAAGGACGGCGTCGCGCAGTACGAGAGCATCTGCCGCACCTGCCACAACCCCACGCACTCCCTCGCCTTCGAATTCGAGAGCTTCCAGCCCCGCATCTCGCACACGCGCATCGCCAGCCTCAGCAACGAAGCGCGCGGCCAGTTGATCTCCCCCGATCGCGGGCCCCGCGACGTGCTGCCGAAGAACGCCGACTACGTGGGATCGAAGGCATGTCAGGGTTGCCATCCGAGTGAGTACGAAAGCTGGGCTTCGTCTCCGCACAGCCAGGCCGTGTCGACCCTGACCGCGAAAGACAAGGCCGACGATGCCGCCTGCCTGGTCTGTCATACCACCGGCATGGGGCGCAGCGGCGGTTTCCCCGAAGACGGCAAGGGAAGCGATGCCTCCCACGGTGATCTCGCATCGGTGGGCTGCGAATCGTGTCACGGCCCCGGCAGCAACCACATCGCCAAGGACGCCAAGAAACTCGGCACGATCGTGAGTCTCGGAGACAAGTGCGACTCCTGCGCGATCCTGAAGATCTGCGGCTCGTGCCACGACGACGCCAACGACCCCGGCTTCGAGTTCCGCGTCGAGGAGAAGATCGAACGCCAGCGTCACGGCACCATCGAAGCCGGCACCGGGAAACCCATTCACGGCAAGCCCACCGCCATGCGGAGGCACACGCACGAGAGCGTCGAAAGCGAAGTGGCACGCCTCTTCCGCTCGCTGCACGGGGGTGGATCGTGAGTTCGGCCGGAGGCGATTCGCAGTCCGACCCGCGCGCGGAGCTGCGCGACATCGTCGCGGGAACGCGCGAATGGTTGGTCGAACTCGCCGAAGAGGGCCTCGACGATCTGAAGATCCCCGTGATCGAGCCCGCGATGGCGAAACCCGCCGCGCCGTCGCCCCCCGAACCCGCGGAGCCAAAGGCGCCGGTGCACCGCGAAGCCCCGGCCCGCGCGGATCTGTCGCTGCTGCGCGATGGACCCGATTGGGGACCCTCCCCCACCCTCGACACCGTGCGCGAGACCCTCGGCGACTGCACGCGCTGCGAACTCTGCGCCCGGCGCCAGACGATCGTCTTCGGTAGCGGCAACCCCGACGCCGATCTCATGTTCGTCGGCGAAGGCCCGGGCGAGCAGGAAGACAAGCAGGGGCTCCCCTTCGTGGGCCGCGCTGGCGAGTTGCTGACCCAGATGATCGAGAAGGGGATCGAGATCCCGCGCCCCGATGTCTACATCTGCAACATCGTGAAGTGTCGCCCCCCCGGCAATCGCAACCCGAAGCCAGACGAGGTGGCGGCCTGTCGACCCTTCCTCGACGGCCAGATCGCGGCGGTGAAACCCAAGGTGATCGTCACCCTGGGCAAACCCGCGGCGAGTCTGCTCCTCGGGCGCGACGTGCCGATTACCCGCGTGCGAGGCACCTGGCACGAGTATCAGGGAATCCCACTGATGCCGACCCTGCATCCGGCCTTCATCCTCCGCCAGTACACGCCGGAGAACCGACGCCTGGTCTGGGAGGACCTCAAGGCCGCGGTCGCACGAATGCGCGAACTCGGCGGGCGAGCCTAGTCGGACTCGCCGCGCGCCCGCGCGAGCTGCTGCTGCAGGATGCGCACGAGCGCGTCGCGATCCATCGGTTTGCTGAGGTACTCGTCCATGCCGGAGGCGAGGCACTTCTCGCGATCCCCCGCCATGGCGTTCGCCGTCATCGCCACGATCGGGATCGCAATGCCCGCCACGCGAATCGCCCGCGTTGCGTCGTAGCCGTCGAGGCGCGGCATCTGGCAATCCATCAGGACGAGATCGAAGGTCTCGCCCTCGACCATATCGACGGCTTCCTGCCCGTCGCCCGCCACGCTCACGCGACAGCCGAGCTTTTCGAGGGTTCGCTGCGCCACCATCTGGTTGACGGGATTGTCTTCGGCGATCAAGACGTGGGCCTCGATCTGGACGGCTTCGGTATCGCTCGACACCGGATCCGTCACAGCGTCTTGCGGCGGGCGGCTCTCCCGATCGAGATCACGCGGCAGCGAGAGCTCGAACCAGAAGCGAGATCCCTCGCCCACGACACTCTCGACGCCAATCTCCCCACCCATCAGATCGACCAACTGCCGGCACACGGCCAGGCCGAGGCCGGTGCCTCCATACATTCGCGTCGTGGATGCATCGGCCTGGGTGAACATGTCGAAGATGTGATCGAGGCGATCGGGGGCGATGCCGATCCCCTCGTCGATCACTTCGAAGCGAACCCGAACATCGCGCTCGCTGGATTCGACGCAGCGCACCCGCAACTCGACCGAGCCCTGGGAGGTAAACTTCACCGCGTTACCGACCAGGTTCAACACGACCTGCCGGATGCGCCCTTCGTCGCCGACCAGCTCACCCGGAACGTCGCTCGCGATCTCACCACGCAGGTGGAGGCCCTTGTTCTCGGCGGAGAACTCGAGGAGACGCACGACGCTGTCGATCGTCGAGTGGAGATCGAAACCCACGGGAACGATCGTGATGCGCCCCGCTTCGAGTTTCGAGAAGTCGAGGATGTCGTCGATGATCGCGAGCAGGGCCCGCCCCGAGGTGCGCAGCATCATCGCGTGATCCCGCTGCTCGGCGTCGAGGTCGCTGTCGAGCAGGACCTCGGTCAAGCCGATCACACCGTTCATCGGGGTACGGATCTCGTGACTCATCGTGGCGAGGAACTCGCTCTTCGCGACCAGCGCCGCTTCAGCCTCTCGCCGCGCATCGCGCAACCGACCTTCCGCCTCCTTGCGCTCGCTGATGTCGCGCACGATTCCGCTGAACCAGGTCTTTTCGCCGACCTCGAAACGACTGATCGAGAGATCCATCGGGAAGTGCTCACCGTCACGGCGGCGCCCACGCACCTCGCGAATCGCACTCATGGTGACGCCCGAGGCCGGGTTGAAGTACCGCTCGAACGGATTGGCCCCCGGCCCCGGTTCGTCCTGTGCGGACAATTGTGAGATCGGCCCCGCGACCACGTCTCCTTCGGAGTATCCGAAGATGCTAGAGGCCGCTTCGTTGAAGGCGTGGATCACCCCTTCCTCGTCGATCAGGACGTGACCGTCGTGCATCGTGCCGAGAATGGCGCGTTGACGCGCCTCGCTCGCTTCCACCTGCTCGCGAACCACCTCGTGGTCGCGCAGTAGATTGAGGGTGGCCATGCGCGTGCGGCGCAGTTCGTTGACCTTCTCTTCGAGGATGGCCTCTGACATCTGGAGGCGCTCGCGATCCATCTCGATGCGCTGCAGATACTCGCTGCGCGCGGTTTCTGCGCGGAGTAGCTCCGAGACGTCGCGCACGATCGCGGTATCGACCCCATCGTCGTCGCGATCGCCGAGACTGACCTCGGCCTCGAAGGTCCGACCATCGGCCATGCGTCCCCGCATCGAGCGCGGCCCCGCGCGCTCCGTCCAGCGCGCGAAGATCTCCTCCGTCTCGAGATCGGATTCGTTGCCCGCATCCAGCAGTGCAGAGATGGGTTGGCCGACGACTTCGCCAGCGGTGCGACCGAAGAGACGCTCGGCACCGGGGTTGCAACTCACCACCGTGCCCTCGCGATCGATCGTCAGGATTCCTTCGCCGAGGTTTCGAACGATCGAATCCGCGCGCCGGATGGTTCGCTGCATCGAAGCGATGACGCGGTTGTAGACCCTCGCGATCAGCCAGATCAGCGCCGCCAGGAGGAGGATCCAGAGAAGATCCGGTGCGTCAGAAGCCACCGGAAACACCCCTCTCTTCGTCGGCTTCCGCGTCTTCGCTGACGTCGTAGCGGGGCGGCTCGCCGCCATCCTCGAGCAGCGAGTTGATCTCCCGCTTCAAATCGACCATGCGCAGTTCGCGATCGACCGAGAAGTGGTTGAACGCTTCGAGAGCCTCCCGGCTCTCCTCGGCTTCGTTCAACGCGGTCTGGAGCCTCTCTTCGCGCTTCATCTGCTCGCTGATGTCGTGCAGGCACGCGATTACGGAGAGCACGCCGTCGCGCTCGGCTTCACTGATCGAGATCTGGACGGGGAAGTCGGTGCCATCGGCGTGCCGCGCCCGCGCCTCGAATCGCCCCGCAAGCGAGCGCGCGTCTCCACTCGAAGAGAAACGCGAAAGGGGTTCCGGTGCCGACTCTCCCTCCCCCGGCTCGGCGATGAGCGCAGAGAAGGTGTTTCCAGTCGCCTGCTCGGGCAGCAGCCCGAAGATGCGCGTGGCCGCCGAATTGAACTCGGTGATCGTGCCCTGGGCATCCATGGCTACGATCGCTTCGTCGGCCGAGTCGAGGATGAAACTCTTGCGCACTTCGCTGCGTTCGAGGGCCACTTCGGCAACGGTGCGCCGCTGGACCTCGTCGTCCAGTTCCGATTCGCGCGCCACCAACGCACGCGAGCGATCGACGATCAGCCCCCCGAGATAGGAGAGCACCGCCAGGAGCACGAGGGCCGCCCCGCCCACCAGCCACCAGACCGAGGCGAAACTCTGCCGGGTGCGCGAGATCACACTCGAAAGGGGAATCGTCACCTCCACGACGCCGCGCACGTCGCCGACCTGCCAATCGGTTTTGGGAGAGTCGGGATGCGAGTTGTGGCAATTGACGCACGACTCGCGCATCAGGTCGGCGGTCGCGTAGTGGATCTCGGGTGTATCCGCGTGGCTATCGAAGCGAACCACCGGTCGTGTCGGATCGCGACGCAACGTTTCGATCGTTTCGCGATCGAGCTGCGAGAGCCCTCCGCGCTCCGCGCTTCGCCAGGGAAAGGGATGGTCGCTGTAGAGGCGGGTATCTCCCCCGCCGAGGGATGCCAACCGGTTGCCGAGCAGCATGCTGAGGGTCGCGGGAAGGGGAATCGAGCCCGGGTGCTCGCGGTAGTCGTGCGTCACCTGAACGCCACTCGTGCTGACGTTGGCCACCACCTCGGAGGTATAGAGGGTGCGAAATTCGCTGATCGCCTCGGAGAAGCGCGAGGCATGCTCGATGGCGTTCGAACGAACGAGTTCGCGCTCGAGGACGGTCATCTTCCAGTAGGCGTAGCCCACGACCGCTACGAAGATCGCGATCGCAAGGCCGATGCCCATGCGGGATGTCCGCTCGATCGAACCCGTCATCCGTGCCCCGACGCACGGCGGCCGCGACGATCGCCCGCCCGGGCGATCGCGCACGCGCACCGTTCATTCGTTCATCGGACTGCGGGAAAAGCGATCAATGACGAGAACGGCTCCGGCTCGCCCAATCGGGGGCGACACTCGGAAGTGGAACTAGAACGGCCTGTCCGGCACGCCCGCCGTCTGCTTCTTGCGATAGGCATCGAGAGCCTTGCGGACCTTCGGGTCGGAGCCCGCCAACATGGCCGCAGCGAACAGACCGGCGTTCTTGGCGCCGCTCTTCCCGATCCCGAAGGTCGCGACGGGGATGCCGCCGGGCATCTGGACGGTAGCCAGGAGCGCATCGAGGCCGTCGAGGGCCGAGCTGTCGAGGGGAACACCGAGCACCGGGAGCGGGGTGATGGCCGCTGTCACGCCGGCGAGGTGTGCGGCGAAACCGGCACCGCAGATGAACAACTCGATGCCCTTCGCCTCGGCACCGGTGACGTAGGCGTGATGGCGATCCGGCGTGCGATGCGCCGAGATCACACGGGCGTCACAACCGACCCCCATGCCCTCGAGCACGTCGACGGCCGCGCGCATCGACTCCCAATCGTTCTTGCTGCCCATCAGGACCGCGACGCGCGGCTTCTTGTTCGCCGCCTTCTTCGTGCCCTTCTTCGAAGCCGGGTTCTTCTTGCTTCGAGTCTTTCGACCCGCCGCTTTCTTTCGCGCCGCCATCGGTCCTCCTCCCGTTTGAATGGATCGTGGAAAGCGTGGGTGGATACCGCAACCCGGCGCGCCGCGCAGCAGGTTCCGGCGCACCCGGGTGGAGGTCGTTACTGTCTGGGCCTGCTGGAGGTCGAACCCTTGCCCACTGCGGCCACGCGACTGTGCGGAATCGTGCTTCATCCGGCGGGCCATACGCGCTCGCCCGCAATGCACAACGCCGCCTTTGCAGCGTTGGAGATCGACGCCTCCTACCTGGCCTTCGACGTGCCGCCGGAAGACCTGGCCGACGCGATCGCGGGGGTGCGCGCTCTGGGCCTCGAACAGATCGCTGTTTCGATTCCGCACAAAGAGGCGGTGATGGACCTCGTCGACGATGTCGACGAGCACGCCCGGCGCATCGGCGCAGTCAACACAGTGACCCGGCGCGATGGTCGGCTCGTCGGGAGCAACACCGACTGGCTGGGTTCGAATCGCGCTCTCGAACGCGAGACGGAGATCGCGGGCAAGCGCGCCGTGGTACTCGGGGCGGGCGGGGCTGCGCGGGCGGTGGTCTTCGGCCTGCTCGAGCGCGGGGCCGAAGTCCACGTGCTGAATCGCACCGTCGAGCGAGCCGAACGGCTCGCGAAGGAACTCGGCGCCAGTGGCGCCGCGGAGATCTCCGCCCTCGCAGATCTCGATCACGACATCCTTGTCAACACGACCAGTGTCGGACTACGCGAGGATGTCTCGCCGGTTCCCGCGGAGATGCTGCGCCCGGGGAGCGTCGTGATGGACGCGGTCTACGACCCCGAAGTCACGCGACTGCTGCGGGACGCCGCCAACCGCGGGGCTCGGCCACTGGGCGGCAAGTGGATGCTCGTCTACCAGGCGGCCGCCCAATTCGAGACGTGGACGGGCAGAGAGGCACCGATCGAGGTGCTCGCGAACGCCTTCGACGAAGCCGGCCGCTGATCGCGCGCAGGACGAACCGAAGGGGGCGCTAGCTAGGCGCTATAGCCCCACTTCTTGCGGTTTTCCTCGACCTCTTCCGGGGTCGGCGGATCCACCTCGTCGCGCTCGGGAACATCGAACTGGTCGCGCACCTCGGTGATGCTGGCGTTGAGCTCGGTGTCGGCGCTGAAGACTTCAGGCACCTGCTCGTCTTCGAAGATCGCTTCCCACGGGCATTCCGGTTCGCAGACGCCGCAGTTGATGCACTCTTCTGGATCGATGTAGAGCTGGTTGGGATACTTGGGGTCGTCACCCTTGTACTGCACGATGCAGTCGACCGGACAGACTTCGACGCACGCCATGTCGACCTTGTCCCTGCACAAGCTGGTGATCACCCACGCCATCGATCTTCTCCCTGTCCTTTGGCTTTCCTTGGCTCTTTGCTTGGCTCTTTGATTCTGGCCGCCCGCGCGACTCTACTTCAGCTTAGTCTCTTTGTAGATGACGTGCTTGCGAACGACGGGGTCGTACTTCTTGAACTCGAGCTTGTTCGGCGTATTGGTGCGGTTCTTCGAGGTCGTGTAGAAGTGCCCCGTACCCGCCGTCGACTCGAGCTTGATCTTTTCGCGCTTGCTCTTGGCCATGTTGAACCTTTCGAATGAGGGGCTCGGCGAGGGAATGGGCTGGCTGAGTCGTCCGGGGTTCCGGTTCCTCGAGCGAGCGCCGAGCGAAAATTGCCGCGATCAGCTGCCCGCGGCTTCGGGCAACGTCTGACCGCCCCGGGCGAACACGCGAACGCGCTTGCCGTCCTGCTCTTCGATGCGAATGCGCGACGGTTTGCCGTCGGCCGAGTTCACCACCATCACGTTCGAGGCCGAGATGTAGCCTTCCTGTTCGATGATGCCGCCCTGCTGGGCGCCACGCCGGCCGGGCTTCATGTGATGCTTCTGCATCTTCACGCCCTCGACCCGCACACGAGACTTTTCGCGGTCGACCGCGATCACGACACCCTGTTTGCCGCGATCGGCACCGCTGATGACCTGCACGAGGTCACCCGATCTGATCCTTGACATTGGTACCCTGCCTTTCGAGAGCGGTAGGTATCCCGGACGGCCGCGCCTACGTCAAGAGCTTCCCCCAAGGGATCGAAACTTTTCGGGGGTCGCTTCGTCTCACTCCCAACTTCTCGATTCTTCTTGGTTTTGGGGGGTTCGAGGCCTGCCGCGGGGCGGGCCTTCGGGACCCCCGACTGGGGTAGTGTTCGCCGCCATGCCAACCCTCGGGCTCCCTCGGAAGCGCATTGCTTCCTTCTATCTATTGTCGAAACCCCACCACCTGCGACGCACGGCCGTGCTGACGGCCTGCGCTGTGCTGGTCGCCCTGCTCGGCCCGCGAGTGGCGATCGCCGGCTCGGCCGTGCTGCTTCCCTACCCGCCGCCCGAGGCGTTCGGGGTGATTCCCGCCTCGACCTACGACGAGCGGGGACAGCGCGTCGGCGACGGAGCGGTCCTGGTGGAGGAGCTCGAAGACGGTCGTGTCGCGGTGCGCCTCCACGGGGGATACGAGGAGGGGGCGCGGATCGAACTCGACGCGATCCTGGTCCCCGTCGAGGTGGAGGGCCAGCGCATGCTCCGCATCTCGAGCGAGCGTTCGCAGTCCCACGATCCCGACGGCAACCCGCTGGTGATCCTCGAGATCGACCACGATGCCGGTCTCGCGCGCTGCACCCCGCCCGCCGGCGCATCGGGTCGCGTGAGCGAGATCGAACTGCCCAGCCCGGATCGCGTGGTGAACGTGCCGCTGAACCTCCTGTTCCGGTCGATCGGTCTCGGACAGCGACGCAGCGTCGATACCCAGGCCTTCTTCTGCCTAGGCGGAGCCCGGGTGATGGGCTTCACCGGCGAGGTCGTGAAGCCGGAGAACGAGAGCGAGGTCGCGGGACGCGTAGTGCGCGAGATCCGCTACGGCCCGGATGGCAAGGGGCTCCTCAGCTGGGCCGCCCAACCCTTCGCGCCGAAGATCTCGTTCTGGGTCGACGCCAATGGCGACGCGGCATACCTCGCCCATCGGATGCCGCTCTACTCACGCGGACCCGTGGTGTACTTCGTCGCCGACGGCGTGAACCCGGAACTTGTGATCGAGCGCTAGCGAGTGGGCGACGCCGCTCCCGTCGAGGATCGCTTCGCCCGAACGTGGGTGAGGGGCGAACTGTCGACCACCTGCAGACCGGGTTCGCCGGTCGCGACGAGGTAGCGCCCCATGCGCGCCACGTGCTCGCGCGGTTCGATGTCGATGGCTTCGACGACCCGCTTGCCGCTCGGATCGAGCAGCTGCAGACCGCGATCGCCAACGAGGAACACGCGGTTGCCCATCGCCGCCGCATCGGCCACGCGCCCCACCTTCTTCGTCGAGAGCTTCGAGATGAGCTTCGGCTTGTCTCGGTTCGCGAAGTCGATCACCGCGACACCGCTCTTGCCGATCACCAGGGCCTTGCGGTCGAAGCCCACGACACCCATCGGGCCGAACTCGTAGCCGAGCTCGACCTCCTGGTGCACGCGCTGCTGTCCGAGCAGTTCGAGGGTGGAGGCGTAGACCGAGGCACCATCGGTGAAGACGAGCAGATTGCCCACGCGATCGAGGCCCTTGACCGGGCGCCGCAGCAGGCGGCGCGTGTTGCGCGCGTTCTTGTCGGTCATGAGCAGCCCGCGACTTCCGCCGAGGATCAGTTGTCCTTCGTGGGGAACCGCAGCCACGACCGAGCCGATCGACTGGCGTTCGAGCGCCGCGACCTTCTTCACGCCATCGTTCGAGAAGCCCACCATCTCGAGACCGTCCTCGCCGTAGATGAGCACCCGGCGTCCGAGGATCTTCACGCCGCTCCAGCGCGTGAAGTCCTTGGGGCGCTTGTACTTGGCCAGTGGGAAGGCGGCTTCGGCATCGGCGAGTTCGAGCAACTGGAACTCACCGTCGGCGAAGAGCACCGCCGTGCGATCCCCCACCGAATCGACGGCCACGATCTGCTTCTCGGCCTTGAAGGGTTTGCGCACCGCCGCCTGGTTCTGCCAGCTCGCGACCGGAACGAAGAAGCCCTCCCAATAGCCGCGGGCCCCCGGGTTGAAGAGCATCGACGTGCCCGAGAAGTGCTGATCGGTATCGAGACGCAGGCGGAAGACGCGCTGCCAGATGGGTTCGCCGCCGGCTTCGGCGTAGAGGCTCACGCGGGTCGTGGCGTGCATACCGGGTCGCGCCATTCGCCCCTTGGTGATCTTCGCCTTGGCCGGGGCTTCCTTGTGCTCGATGACCAGGCGTGCCTTGGGGAGTGAGGCCGTGGTCTTGCGGGTCTGCAGCTCGGGCACCACCACGAGCTTCTGACCGGAAGCCTTGAACTGACGCTGGGCGCGGTCGGTGAAGGCGGAGATCACGCGCGAGGGTTCGGGGGTCTCTGGAGAGACGCGCACCACGAGGCCAACGCGATCGAATGCACCCCGCTTGCGGGCTTCGATGGCTTCGAGGCTCTTCTTCGCTTCGGCGGCGTAGTCACTCTCCGGGTGCGCGGCTGCGAAGTCTGCGAGCCCTTCGATGCTGCTCGCGAATCCACCGGCCTCGAGGAAGACCATGTTGCCGAGCGCGCGATTGCCGAACGGTCCGTCGGGATAGAGGGCCATGAATTCGGTGTAGGCCGCGGGGGTTCCGGCGAAGCGCGCACGTTCGAAGGCGCGCGGTTCCAGGATCTCGCGCACGTTGCCACCGAGCGTGCTGTCCGGATAGTCGGCCATGAAGGCCGCGTAGCCGTCGAGGGTCGGATCGCGCTCGAGTTCGAGGATCGCGATGTGCTCCTCGGCCTTCACGCGGTTGCGCGAGTCGGGATACTTCTGCACGTAGCGGCGATAGTCCGCCAACGTGTTCTTCTTGTTGACCGATCGCCAGGGATCACCGATGCAGGCCGTCAGCATCAGGGACACCACGACCGGCGCAAAAACGAAACCTCGAACGACGCGCATGGTTCTCCTCCCGCAGTTGCACGTTGCTGATGACTGCATCGGCAATCAGGGGAGAACCCTTGAGGGCGGTGTCGGGGCACTTTCCCCGCGCAGCCCGGCGAACTACGCGGGCGCGGAAACGGGGACGACCCTGGGCGAGTCCACAGCCGGTTCTGCGGCGAGGGGGAACGAGACGCTGAACTGCGTCCCCGCTCCGGGCTTGCTCAGCACGTTGATCCGGCCGCCGTGGTCCTCGACGATCGTGTGCACCATGCTGAGACCGAGCCCCGTGCCGCCCTCGCGAATGCGGGTGGTGAAGAAGGGGTCGAAGATGCGTTCGCGATCGTCGGGCTCGATGCCGCGACCCTGATCGGTGACGTGGATCACCGCGTAATCCGCGCGCGCATCGGTCTCGATCACGATCCGCTCGTCGGCGGGCTGCCCCGACTCGAGGGCGTTGCGCACGAGGTTTACGATCACCTGCTCGACCTCGATGTTGCTCGCCATGATGGGCAGGGAGCGCGGGGAGATGCGCAGATCGAAACCCGCGGTCGGGAGCGGCACCGACTCGAGGCTGGTGCGGACGAGTTCGTTCAGATCGATGCGCAGCTTCTCGGTTGGAGCGTTGCGCGCGAAGGCGAGCAGGTTGTGCACGATGCGACCGCAGCGCTGGGCGTGCTCGGCGTTGCTTTCGAGAGCCTCGCGATAGATCCGCTCGCGGTCTTCGGCGTCGCCTTCCCCCAGCGCGAACTGCGCACTCATCAGGATCGAACCGACGGGATTGTTGATCTGGTGGGCGACTCCGGCCGCCAGGGTACCGATCGAGGCGAGGCGATCGGCGCGTCGCAGCCGCTCGCGTGATTCGAGGAGCTCCTGGCTGCGCTCTTCGACGAGGGCCTCGAGGCGCGTGCGGAAGCGCGTTTCGCCGTCGAGCTGCTGGGCATAGGCGATATCGGCTCGCAGACGCTCGGCTTCGAGCATGTTGAGGGTGGATTGCCGAAGCCGGTCGTAGGTCAGCGCGATCCCGAGGGAGAGGACGAGGATCGCCGCGCCCGCCCAGAGCGACCAGAGGGCTTCGACCTCGGGATCGGCGTGCAGCGGCGGGTCGTAGCCCGATTGGATCGCCACACCCGTGCCGACGACGCACACGAGCAGGGCGACCGACCAGAGGATGCCCGCGCGGGCACCGGAGATGAGGACGGCGACCAACGGCAGCATGATCGCGATCAGGATGCCGCCCAGATCACGCCCCCCCGTCATGATGCAGAGGGACATCGCGAACACTGCGGTCAACCCCATCAACGCGTGGCGCAGAAGCGTCGGGCGCTCGCTGTAGCGCTGGGCCACGGGAATCGCGAAGTAGGCCACGGCCAGGGCGACGCCGGTATAGAGGAACTCGGGCGCGGGCGTCTGCATCGCCGTGGCCGTCGAGACCATGAACGCGAAACCGCCGCCGAGCCCGGCCACCACCGTGAGCCGCGCGCGCAGCAGTTCTTCACCCGGTTCGTCGAGAGTGGCGCGCGGCACGAACCAGTCGAGCCAACGAAAGAGCGGATCCGTCGCGGCAAGCGCTGCTCGACTCCGATTCCGCATCGCTGACGAAATCCCCTGGTCCACCCGAACTCCTGCGCGCCCCGGTCGCTCGACCTCAGCGATGTCAATCACAGCACCGCGCTGCGGATCGCGCAACGGCTGCATCCCGAAAACGCGGTCTGGGGCAGCATCCCCCAACCGGCCGATTCTCAGGAACGCGATTTTGTGTAGCCCCCCTCGCCGCGCAAAGTGTCGCGGACCTGTCGACGCAGGAGCTTGCCCGACTCGATTCGCGGCAGGCGTGGCCAGAAGACGAAGTCGCTCGGGCACTGGTCGCGAGAGAGCCGTTCGCGACACCGTTTGCCCAGACGCTCGACGAGCGCGGCTCTCGTTGCCTCCGGGGCTTCGCCTGCGGACGACTCGAGGACGGCGACGACCCGTTCGCCATATTCTTCGTCGGGGACACCCACCACGCAGCAATCGCGAACGCCTTCGTCCTCGATCAAGACGGCTTCGATCTGGGCCGGGTAGATGTTGACGCCCCCTCGGATGATGGTGTCGGCCCTGCGATCTCGCAGGTAGAGGAAACCCTCGTCGTCGACGTAACCAATGTCACCGAGGGTAAAAAGCTCGCCACGGTGGGCTTCGGCGGTCTTGTTCGGGTCGCCCTTGTACTCGAACCCCCCGTCGGCGGATCGGAAGTAGATGTCCCCCGTTTCACCGGCCGGCAGCGGGCGCCCTTCCCCATCGAGGATGTGGACTTCGAGACCGGGCCGCGGACGCCCGACGCTGCCCGGATGCTCGAGCCAGGTGTGGGAGTCGATGCTCACGCCGCCGCCTTCGGTACCGCCGTAGAACTCGAACAGGACGGGCCCCCACCATTCGATCATGCGGCGCTTCACGTCGGGGGAGATCGGGGCGGCGCCGTGGCACACGAGTTGGAGTGAACTCGTGTCGTGGCTGCGACGCACCTCTTCGGGTAGCTGGAGCAAGCGAACGAAGTGGGTCGGCACCAGGAATGTGGACGCGATCTTCTCCGCCTCGACGATGCGCAGGAACTCTTCCGCGTCCCAGCGCTCCATGATCACGACGTCTGCACCGATCAGGGCCGCGCCCTCTCCATAGGTCGAAGGTGCCGCGTGGTAGAGCGGAGCCGCGATCAAGTGCGGCCCCTGCGCCGCATCCTGCAGATAGCCCTGCAGCATGGCCGAACCCATTCGACTGGCGAAGCAGGGGGGCGGCTCGGGGTCGGGCTCGCGGGGGCGCACGCCCTTGGGCCGCCCCGTGGTGCCGGAGGTGTAGAGCATGATCGTGCCAGCCAGGGGATCCGGCAGCTCTCCATCGTCCTCGGCCTCGACCTCTTCGAAGGAGCGGAGGCCGTCGATCGGCCCACCGACCGACATCGCCAGCCGAAGGTCGCGGCGCTCGAGGAGATCGGGAGCAAGCGAGGCGAACGAATGGTGAAGGACGAGTGCATCGGGCTCGCAATCGCCCACCACGTATTGGATATCCGGCGGAGCGAGGTGCCAGTTGACCGGGACGAAGGTTCGCCCGGACCAGGTCGATCCGCGCAGCACGAAGAGGAACTCGGCGACGTTCGGCAACACGGCGGCAACGACCCCGCGCCGTGGAATCCCAGCGGCATCGAGGGCGCGCGCGAACTGATGTGCGCGGCGCTGGATGTCTGCGTTGTGGATGCGAACTGCCATGGCCAGCCTCTCGGGAGCCCGACCAACAATAGCGACCGCCACGCCGTGGATACGAAACGCGAAGGCGGCAAACCGCGTGCAATTGGGAACGGCGGCGAGGAGAATCTAGAATCCGACTTCGGGCACTTCGCATCTCCGTGTAGGGTGATGTGCAGCGTCATCCCTTCGCGAACGCAGACCACAGAAGTAGAGCGAACCTTGAGCGCCAACTACCGATTCGAAGAATTCGAGCTCGATATCGCACGAGGCGAACTGAGACACCGCGGTGAGCGAGTCAACCTCGAGCCGCGAGCCTTCGACGTACTCGCCCATCTGGTCACGCATCGCGACCGCACGGTTTCAGTGGCCGAACTGCTCGAGCAGGTTTGGGGAGGTGCAGCGGTCGAAAGGGGGTCGGTCCACCGCGCGATCCGTCTGATCCGCAGGACCTTCAACGAGATCGAGCCCCGGATCGAGTTGATCGAAACCGCGCCGCGGCGTGGCTATCGCTTCGTACCGGACGCGCAGCCATTCGTACCGGCGACGCGTGAAGCCCGAAGCGGCGAGTTCGTCAGTCGCGATGACCTGGTGAGCGAGATCGAGCGCGTAGTCGACCGCGCAGTGCGCGGAAGTTGCGAACTGATCCTCTTCCACGGGCCCGCGGGCATCGGAAAGTCCGCCACCCTCTCAGAGCTCGTTCGCACGGCGAATCGTCGCGGGGCCGACGTGTTCCAGGGACGAAGCATCGAGGGCACGGCTTCACCGCCGTACCAGCCCTGGCTTCGAGTGATACGCCGCGCACTCGCGCGCGACGGCGTTCCAGACATGATCCGAGGGCTCGGCGTGCACGCGGCCGAGGTGGCGCGGGCCTTTCCCGAGGTCGCGGTCGAGCTGGGCTTTCCCGACGTGGTCGAACCGCGAACGGAGCGCGGATCGCGAATCCGCGTCAACGACGCCATCGCAGACTGGATCCGCTTTCGCGCGAATCGGGCACCCGTGGCGTTGGTCTTCGATGATCTTCATCACGCCGACATCGACTCGATCCTGCTGCTCTCGTATCTCGTGCAGGATCTGCATGAGGTGCCCGTACTGTTGGCGGGCGCGTACCGAGATCAGGCAGACAACGTCGCGGCACTGCAGACCATCGAGAGGCTGGTATCTCTTCGTCCCCAGGCGTCGACGCGGCTGGTCGAGCTGTCGCGGTCTGGGGTCGAGCAGTTCGCGCGAGCGAAGTCGACCATCGACTGGTCCGACGAGGAGCTCGGCTTCCTGGCGGATGCAAGCGGGGGCAACCCCCTGTTTCTCGAACAGTTGCTCGCACGCGAACGGAACGAACTCGTCGTCGCGCGCCGTGGCCCGCGAGACGCACGTCTACAGGGCGTCCTGCGGCGCCTGCTCGACGGAGCATCTGCACCGTGTCGCGAGATGCTCTCGTTCGCCAGCGTACTCGGCCGCGAATTCGACCCGCCCGTCATCGCGGCCGGGCTCGAGATCGACGCGATCGACGTGCAGGACATGATCGAGGAGGCGGTTCAGCTTCGCATCCTGGAGCGCATGGACGAACCCGGTCGAGCGCGTTTCATCCACGGGTTGATTCCCGAGGAACTCTACAATGCTCTGTCATCGCGACAGCGAGCCGAGCACCACATGCGGGCATTCGATGCGATCCTCGCCACCCGCCGCGGGTCGCGAGACCAACTGAGCGAGATCGCCCGGCACGCACACGAAGCCGTCGACCTCATCGGTTTCGAGCGCAGTTTCGAGTACGCGATGGAGGATGCGCGCGACGCCGTGCAACGTCTCGCGTTCGACGATGCCATCCTGCGCTTCGAGCGGGCCCGGTCGCTGCGACCCGCCGATCTGCGCGCGACCACCCGGTGCTTGATCGAACTCGCAAGCGTGATGGTGATGAGCGGGCGAGCGGGACAGGCGCGCCCGCTGTTCATCGAGGCTTGCGACAACGCAAGAGAGATCGGCGATCCGATCCTCTTCGCCAGGGCGGCGCTGGGCCCGATGGAGATCGAGGAGTACATGGAGGCCCTCGCCGAGCACACCGCCCTGGTCACCGAGGCGGTCGACATGTTGGGCGACGCCGACGATGCGCTGAAGATCCACCTTCTCGAAGCACTCACCCGAACCGGCTACTACCAGCACCGGGAACGGTGTCTTCGTGCCAGCGAAGAAGCCCTCACGATCGCCCGCGAGCTGGGAGAGCCATCGCTCATCTGCTCGAGTGCGGTGAACCGGTCCGAGGCACTCGGATGGACGGATCGGCGGGACGAACGCCGCGCGTTGGCGCGCGAGGCCAACGAGATCGCGGGTCACCACAGCGTTGCCGCGAGGGATCGCGGAACCGCCTTGCGAGTCGCGGCGCGGGAGGCCCTCGCAGGCGCCGATTGCGCAACCTATCGCTTCCACGTCAACCGGATCGAGGAGTTCGCGCGCGAACATCGCTTCGCGTACTTCGATTGGACAGCGAGTGTCATGCGCGGAACGCTCGCGATCCTCGAGGGCCGGTTCCGCGACGCCCGCGCGGTCGTCGACCGGCAGCTCGAACTCGGGCGTCACTCGCATCCGGTCCTCGCTCTGCAGATCGCGACGGTGCACCGCTCGATCATGCAGATCATCGGCGACGACCCATCGAGCTTCCCCGAAACCATGGAAGGACTCGTCGCGGCGTTCCCCGAGATTTCACCGTGGCGCGCGTCGCTTTCTCTCGCCCTGGCCGAGAGCGGCGACCCCGAACGAGCACTCGAGATGCTCCACCAGCTCTTCGCATCCGACTTCGCGCCGCGCCACACCGATCTCTTTCCGATCTGTGTCGCCGTTTCGGCGCAGGCTGCACATCGCCTGGGCGACTTCGAGGCCGCCCAGACGGTGCTCGCAGAACTCGACCGCGTCGAGGATCCGTACATCGTGGTCGGCCTCGGCCTCGCGGGCTACGGAGCCAGCAAACGCTACCGCGGCCTATGCCACGAAACCCTGGGCCAACTCGACGAAGCCATACGACGCTACGAAGGCGGCATCGAAACCGATCGCGCGATGGAGGCCTGGCCCTTCGTCGCCTATGGCCTCAACGATCTGGGTCGCACCCTGCGAATGCGTGCGAACCCCGGAGACCGCGAAGCCGCAGACGAATGCTGCGAACAAGCCCTCCGCATCGCCAACGACCTCGCCATCGAAGGCATGATCAAACGCTTCGAATCCCAATCGGATCGATAGACAGTCTTGAACGCAGAAAGCCCGACAGCGAATGCTGTCGGGCTTTCGAAATGAATCCCACCGTCGTGCTACTCTCCCACACAAGAAATGTGCAGTACCATCGCCGAAGCAGGTCTTAACTTCCGTGTTCGGAATGGGAACGGGTGTGGCCCCTGCTCTATGGACGGTGGGAAAACCGTTTCGCCTCGCGAGTCTTGAATCGACTCCTCGCTAGAGGCTGATCTGTAAAGGCCGTCTATCTATCAAGCCTATCAAGCGCGGCTACGCATGACGGTCTTCGTAAGCGAATACCACTCTGAGTAGACGCGAGGCTTTCCACCTTGCAATCATCACTTCGCGCTTTCATCGAAAGCTGCGAGACGTGCCATGAAAGGTCATGGTCAAGCCTCACGGGCGATTAGTACTGGTCAGCTCCACACATTACTGCGCTTCCACCTCCAGCCTATCAACGTCCTGGTCTCGGACAGCCCTTCAGGGGACCGAAGTCCCGGGGAGATCTCATCTTAGGGTTGGCTTCCCACTTAGATGCTTTCAGCGGTTATCCTTTCCGAACTTAGCTACCCGGCAATGCTGCTGGCGCAACAACCGGTACACCATCGGTTCGTCCATCCCGGTCCTCTCGTACTAGG
>JANQEL010000218.1 GCA_028278345.1 Myxococcota bacterium | reverse complement strand
GACCTCGTCCGTTCCGGCGAACTCGCGCGCATGGTCGAGCACGACGGCATCCTCGGTGTGACCTCGAACCCCGCGATCTTCGAGAAGGCGATCGGGGGCTCGGCCGACTACGACGAACAGCTCCGCAGCCTGGTCGAGGACGAGGGAATCGGTGAGCCGGTACGGCTCTTCGAGGCCCTGGCGATCGCCGACATCCAGCAGGGCTGCGATGTATTGCGCGGCGTCTACGATCGGACGAACTGCGTCGATGGCTATGTGAGCCTCGAGGTCTCTCCCTACCTCGCGAACGACACCGAGGCGACCATCGCAGAGGCGCGGCGCCTGTGGGCGGCGGTCGATCGCAAGAACCTCATGATCAAGGTGCCCGCGACACCCGAGGGCATCCCGGCCATCGCGACGCTGATCGGCGAAGGCATCAACGTCAACGTCACCCTGCTCTTCGCCGTCGAAGCCTACGCGGCGGTGGCCGACGCCTACGTCGAAGGCCTCGAACGCCTGGCCGCAAGCGGCCGCGACGTCTCGAAGGTGGCCAGCGTGGCGAGCTTCTTCGTGAGCCGCATCGACGCCGTGGTCGATTCGCAGCTCGCGGCCCGACTCGAGCAGGAGAGCGACGCGGGCAAGCGCGTCGAACTCGAAGGCCTGCAATCGAAGGTCGCAATCGCCAACGCCGTGATGGCCTACGCGCACTTCGACGATGTCGTCGCGAGCGATCGCTGGCAGGCGCTCGCCAGCAAGGGCGCCCTGCCCCAGCGCGTGCTCTGGGCCAGCACGGGAACCAAGAGCCCCTCGCTTCCGAAGACCCTCTACGTCGACTCGCTGATCGGCCCGCACACCGTCAACACGATTCCGACCGCGACCCTCGAAGCCTTTCGGGAGGAAGGCTCGCCGCACAACGCGCTGGGTGAAGACAAGGCAGCCGCGATCGAAGGAGCGCGCGAGGTCCTCGCGAAGCTCGAGAACTTCGGCATCTCGCTCAAGGAGGTCACCGACGAGCTCCTGCCGAAGGGCTGCCAGCTCTTCTGCGACGCCTTCGACACCCTGCTCGGCGCGGTGGCCCAGAAGCGCATGGACGTGCTCGGTGCGCGCCTGGCCTCGATGAGTGCGAACCTCGGGACCAGCGCCGAGAACGTCGATCGCGAACTCGACCAGTGGCGCGGGCGCGGTGCCGTTCGCCAGCTCTGGGCCGAAGACGCCTCGCTGTGGACGAACCAGAGCGAAGCGAACTGGCTGGGCTGGCTGGGTGCCCTCGATCACGCCGCGCCGTTGCTTCCCACCTTCGAATCCCTCGCGGCTCGGGTCCGCGACGAAGGCCCCCGCCACGTCGTCGTGATGGGCATGGGCGGGTCGAGTCTCTGCCCCGACGTGCTGAGCCACACCTTCGGTGCCGCCGACGGTCACCCCGAAGTCATCGTGCTTGACTCGACGGTGCCCTCGCAGGTGGCGGCCGTCGAAGCGCGCATCGACCTGTCCCGCACCCTGTTCATCGTGCCCTCGAAGAGCGGCGGCACGATCGAGCCCAATTCCTTCAAGTCGTACTTCTGGGATCGGGTGGAAACCCGGGTCGGGGTTGGCGAAGCCGCCCCGCGCTTCGTGGCGATCACCGATCCCGACACCGACCTCGACACCCGCGCGAAGCAGGAGGGCTTCTCGGAAATCGTCCACGGCGTGCCCTCGATCGGGGGGCGCTTCTCGGCGCTCTCCGCATTCGGTCTGGTTCCCGCGGCCTGCCAGGGTATCGATGTCGCCGACTTCCTCGACCGCACGCGTCTCATGGTCGACGCCTGCTCGGCTTCCGCCCCACCCGCGCAGAACCCGGGCGTGCTGCTCGGCGTGATGCTCGGAACCCTGGCACGCCAGGGCCGCGACAAGCTGAGCCTCGTGACCTCGCCCGGGATCTCGACCCTCGGCGGTTGGCTGGAACAACTCGTCGCGGAATCCACGGGCAAGGTCGACCGCGGCATCGTTCCGATCGACGGCGAAGCCCTCGCCTCGCCGGGCGCCTACGGAGACGACCGGGTCTTCGTCTACACCCGGCTCGCGAGCGCCCCGAGTGCCGAACAGGATGCGGCCATCGACGCCCTCGAAGCCGCCGGGCAGCCGGTCGTTCGCATCGAACTCGGGGATGCGCGTGACCTCGGCCAGGAATTCTTCCGCTGGCAGATCGCGACCGCGGTGGCGGGCGCCCTGCTGGAGATCAATCCATTCGATCAGCCTGACGTGGAAGCGGCGAAGATCGCGGCGCGCGAGTTGATGGCCGCCTACGAACGCGAGGGCTCACTGCCCGAACAGGCGTCCATCTGCGAGAGCGGCAACCTCGTCCTCTACGCCGATGGTCGTAACGCCGACGCGCTGCGCGGCGAGACTCTCGACGAGAAACTCGCCGCCCACCTGGGCCGCATCGGGCGCGGCGACTACTTCGCGCTGAACGCCTACGTCGAGATGAACGACACCCACGATGCGCCGCTCCAGGGGATTCGCAGCCTCGTTCGCGGCGCGTCCGGCGCCGCGACCACCCTCGGTTACGGGCCGCGCTTCCTGCATTCGACGGGACAGCTCCACAAGGGCGGACCGAATCGCGGCGTCTTCCTGCAGATCACCGCCGACGACGCGGGCGATCTCGCCGTACCCGGTGCACCCTACAGCTTCGGCGTCCTGAAGGACGCCCAGGCGCAGGGTGACTTCGACGTTCTCGCCAAGCGAGAGCGCCGAGCTCTTCGGGTCCACATTCGCGGCGACGTCGCCGCCGGACTCGAGCATCTTCGCGCCACGATCGAGACCATCACGACAAGCTGAATCCCACGGAGATGCCCGCCACGATGTCCAATGCACCCCGCTCTTCACCCGCCGCGGGTGCTGCACCCGTCGCAACGGCGAAGAAGGCCCTCGAGTACGTGAGCGACGGGATGACCCTCGGCCTCGGCACCGGACGCGCTGCATTCGCCTTCGTGCGCGCCCTGGGAGAGCGCGTAGCCGCTGGCCTCGACGTGAAGGGAGTCCCGACCTCGGAAGCCACCGCCGAACTCGCGCGCGAACTCGGCATCCCGCTCCTCACCCTCGAAGAAGCCGGGCGCATCGACGTCTGCTTCGACGGCGCCGACGAAGTGGACCCCGAGCTCGACGTGATCAAGGGCTACGGCGGCGCGCACGTGCGCGAGAAGATCGTCGCCGCAAGCTCGGACCGCCTGGTCATCATGGTGGGCGCCGAGAAGATCGTTCCCGTTCTCGGCAGCCGGGGAAAACTCCCCGTCGAGGTGCTTCCCTTCGGCGAAGCGCTGTGCCGCCAGTCCCTGCGCGCTCTCGGCTGTGAGCCGGAGGTGCGCTGCGGCGACGACGGCGCTCCCGTCATCAGCGACAACGGCAACAAGATCCTCGACTGCAAGATCGCGCCCATCGAGAACGCGAGCGAACTCGAACGCGCGATCCTCGCGATCCCCGGCGTGCTCGGCACCGGTCTCTTCATCGGCATGGCGGATGCGGTGATCGTGCAGGACGGCGAAGACGTCGAAGTCAGGGAGAGGCCCTGACCCACGAGCCCCCCCACCCCTCCGTTGCCCTCCCGAGTCGAACATCAAGACGAACCCATGAAGGATGAAACGATGCAGCTCGGCATGATCGGCCTCGGGAAGATGGGCGCCAACATGGTCCGCCGCGTGATGCGCGCGGGTCACGAATGCGTGGTCTTCGACCAGAGCCCCGAGAGCGTCGAGGCACTCGAGAACGAGGGCGCCACCGGGGCGAGTTCGATCGCCGAGCTGGTCTCGAAACTCGAAGCCCCGCGCGCCGTCTGGATCATGGTCCCGGCCGGGGAGATCACCGAAGCGGTGGTGAACGCACTCGGCGATGCGCTGTCGAGCGGCGACACGATGATCGACGGCGGCAATTCGATGTTCAAGGACGACGTGCGCCGCGCGGAGGCCCTGGCGGCGAAAGGCATCCACTACCTCGACTGCGGCACGAGCGGTGGCGTCTGGGGGATCGAACGCGGCTACTGCCTGATGATCGGGGGCGACGCCGGGGCGGTCGAACGTCTCGACCCGATCTTCAAGTGCCTCGCCCCGGGTCGCGGGGAGATCGATCGCACCCCGGGCCGCGAAGCCGATCGCGGCACCGCCGAAGGGGGCTATCTCCACTGCGGCCCCGCTGGCGCCGGTCACTACGTGAAGATGATCCACAACGGCATCGAGTACGGCTTGATGCAGGCCTACGCCGAGGGCTTCGACATCATGCGCTCGGCCAGCGGCGACAACGTCGACCCGCGCTACCGCTTCGAGCTCGACGTCGCCGAGATCGCCGAGGTGTGGCGACGCGGCAGTGTGGTGGGTTCGTGGCTGCTCGATCTGACCGCCCAGGCTCTCGTCGAACAACCCGACCTCGATGGCTACACGGGCCACGTGAGCGATTCCGGCGAGGGCCGG
>JANQEL010000197.1 GCA_028278345.1 Myxococcota bacterium | reverse complement strand
CGCACGATCTCGTCGTGGTCGCGATGGGGGGCAACCTCGCGCTGACGGGAGATCCCGCGCGCTCGCCCGTGCGCTGCAGCATGCCGACCAGCATCTATCACGCCGCGCCGACCGCGGCATTCGCCATCCTGAGCGCACTCCATGCGCGCGAAACCGGGAGCGCCGATGCGCGCGGGCAGTTCGTCGACGTGTCGATGCAGGAGTGCCAACTGGCCACGTTGATGACTGCGCCGGGACAGTTCGCGCTGAACGGCCGCGCGGGTGCGCGCACCGGCGAGCGGCTCGGTCGCACGCGCGAGATCTGGCGTACCCGCGATGGCTACGTCTCGTTCGGTCTGCGCGGGGGCCCGACCCGGATCCCGAACCTGGTCGCGACGGTCGAGTACATGAAGGAAGAGGGCGCCTGTCCCGGCTGGCTCGTCGATTTCGATTGGTCGCGCTACAGCCCGATCACGGCGAGCGATGACGAACTCGCGAGGCTCGAAGAAGCCTTCGGCGACTTCTTCGCCTCGAAGACCATGTCGGAGCTCTACGCGGCGGCCCTCGACCGACGCATCCTCCTCGCCCCCTGCAACGATGCCCGCGAGATCCTCGCGCAGGAGCAACTACGCGCTCGCGACTTCTTCGCGAAGGTCGAGCTGACCGAAGGTGGCGCGCCCCTCGAATATCCCGCCTTCTTCGCGAAGTCGACGGTGGGGGAACCGCGCCTGCATCGACGCGCCCCGAAACCGGGGGAGCACGATCGCGAGGTGTTCGAGGAGATCGAACGCGCCGGTGAGGTCGCGTCACGCATGCCCGCCAAAGGCGAACCGCGGGCGAAAGCGGGGGGCATCTATCGAGGACTCAAGGTGCTCGAACTGGGGGCCGGCGCGGCCGGCCCGGTCGCCACGGGCTACTTCGCCGAGCACGGCGCAGAGGTGATTCGCATCGAATCGGCCATGCGTCCCGACTTCCTGCGCCTGCTGCACGTCACCGCCGACAATCGCGACGAGCCGGGCATCCTCGATCGCGCACCGATGTTCGCCCTGATGAATCCCAACAAGCAGAGCCTCACCCTCAACCTGAAGGAGGAGGAGGCGCGCGCGTTGATCGTGAAGCTCGTCGAGGAGTGCGACGTGATGTCGGAGAATTTCGCGCCGGGGGTGATGGCGCGCTTCGGGCTCGATCCGCACGAACTCGCTCGCCAGCGTGACGACTTGATCGTGGTGAGCGGTTGCCTCTTCGGGCAGACGGGGCCCCAGCGTCACTATCCGGGCTTCGGCGGGCAGGGCGCGGCGATCGCGGGGTTCAACCATCTCACGGGCTATGCCGACGGCGCGGCGCTCGGACCCTACGGAACGATCACCGACTCTCTCGCGCCGCGTTACGTCGCACTGATGATCGCCGCGGCTCTGCACCACCGGCGCCGGACGGGTCGAGGGCAGGTGATCGACATCTCGCAGATCGAAACGGGCGTCTACAGCCTCTCGGAGATGATCGTGCGCGCGAGTGCCGGTCTCGAAGGGGTGTCGCGTCGCGGCAATCGCGACGAGGTCGCGGTGCCCCACGGCGTCTACCCCTGCCGCGGTGAAGATCGCTTCGTTGCGATCGCCGTTCGAACCCGGGAGCAGTGGCGCGCGCTCGCTGCGGAGGTGGGGCTGGCCGACGATCCCCGATTCACGAGTGCCAACGAACGCCGCGAACACGAGGACGAACTCGACGGGTGCATCGCCGAGTGGACCCGCACGCGCGACGCCCACGACTCGATGCATGCGCTGCAGGCGATCGGCGTCGAAGCGGGGGTGGTCCAGACCCAGGCGGACCTGCTCGAAGACCCCCAGCTGCGCCACCGCGGCCATTTCGTCGAATGCCAACACGCCGCACTCGGTGCGCTGCAGTGCGAACGCAGCGGCTTCCGCATCTCGGGCGCAGCCGAGGGTCGGCTCGAGAGCGCGGGGCCGCTACTGGGTGAGCACAATCGAGTTCTCCTCCACGAGAAACTCGGTCTGGACGATGAGGAGATCGACGATCTGGTTGCGCGCGGAATCGTCGCGTAGACGCCCTGCAAGTCTTCCGAGGGCGACCGCATCAACGCGGTGAAGCGATCTGATCTATCCTTCACCCGGTTGCAGCGGGAGTCATCATGCAGGAAGCCCCATCGACGAATCCGCGGCCGGCGCGTTCGGCCGAAGCGGCCCGCAAGCTCGGGCCCCGGGCACTGGCTACGCGCGATCGCCTGTTGCGCGCGACCGAGAGCCTGCTCGGCGAACGCAGCGTGATGGATCTCTCCGTCGCCGAGATCGCGCGCATCGCCGAGACCTCGCCGGCCACCTTCTACCACTACTTCACCGATGTCGAAGCGGCGGTCCTGATGCTCGCCCAGCAGGTCTCGGGCGAACTCCCGGAAGCGCTGGCGCGAATCGAGGACGAAGCGCGGGAAGGGAGCGCGCTCGATTGGGCGCGAGCGCTGGCGAACGTCTTCCTCGACCACTGGGAGCGCCATCACGCGGTGCTGCTGATTCGAAACCTCGCTGCGGACAAGGGGGACGAGCGCTTCCAGGACGTGCGGCGCATGGCGCTTTCGCCGGTGCTCGGGCGGCTGGCCGAGCGCATCGAAGCGGCGCGCGCGGCGGGGCGGGTCGACGATGGCGCCCACGCCCAACTCGCGGCAGCGGGTCTGGTGGCGATGCTCGAGAACCTGAGCGCCCACTTCCGCGGCATCAAGACCTTCGAGGCTTCGCGTGAAGCCGTGGTGGAGACCTGCTCGCGGATGATCCTGCTTTCCCTCGGCGAAGCCGGAAGCGAGGCCGGGCGCTGACGCATGTCGCCGATCGTCTTCTATGCAGTGCCGATCTTTCTGCTGACGCTCGTGCTCGAGATGCTGCGCTTGCGCGGGAAGAGCGAGTTCGTCGGCTACGAGCGCGATGACACCTGGGCGAGTCTGGCTCTCGGCGTCGCCAATGTCGTCGTCACGGCCGCGGCCAGGGCCTTCACCGTCCCCATCTGGTACTTCGCTTCGAGTCTGGCCCTGTTCGAGATCGAAGCGAGCCTGGGCGCGTTCGTCCTGCTCTTCTTCGCGGAGGACTTCTGTTACTACTGGTTCCACCGCGTGAGCCACGAGTCGCGCTTCTTCTGGGCGGCCCACGTGAACCACCACTCGAGCGTGCACTTCAATTTCTCAACGGCGTTGCGGCAGTCGGTGACGACGCCAATCACGGGATTCGCCTTCTGGTTGCCGCTGGCGTTGATTGGCTTCGCGCCCGAGATGATCGCCTTCGCCCAGGGCATCTCGTTGATCTACCAGTACTGGCTGCACACCGAGTTGATCGATCGCATCGGCCCGTTCGAAGGGGTGTTCAACACGCCCTCGCACCATCGCGTCCATCACGGGCGGAACCCGCAGTATCTCGATCGCAACTACGCCGGCATCCTGATCATCTGGGACAAGCTCTTCGGCACCTTCGAACCCGAAGCCGAACGTGTCGATTACGGACTCACGAAGAACCTCGTGAATCACTCCTGGTGGTGGATCGCCTTCCACGAGTGGGTGGGCATCGGGGCCGACCTGTGGGCTGCGACTTCCTGGCGCGAGCGGCTGGGAGTGGTGTTTCGCGCGCCGGGCTGGCGCGCCGACGGTACGGGGCGCACGGCGAGTGACCTGCGCGCCGAGTACGAGGCGGCCCTCGCCGCCAACGCTCCCTCGGCCCAGGGCGCGTAGGCGCGATGGCCGACGCCTTCGAAGCCTTCGGCGAGCGCTATCACGCCCACAAGTGCCGCAATCCGAACGCGCGGGTAAACCTCGGCGTGGTGCGGGAGCACGATCGACTTCCCGATCCGAGTCTGGCCGAACGCGAAGCCGCGAAGGGCGAGGCGAAGGCGCTGCTCGGCGAGATCGATGCACTCTCGAGGGCGGTCGCCGGGGATTTCGATCGCGACCTCGATCTCGAACTCGCCCGCCTCGATCTCGAAGTGGAGGTCCACGACGCCGAGTATCGCTTCGCGGGGCAGGGGCGACTCGAGCAGACGCCGTCGGCCGGTGGGGAGATCGGCGACGGCCTCTTCATGCTCTTCATCAACGACCCGCGGCCAGATGACGATCGCCTGGCGGACATCCTCGGTCGCCTGCGCGCGGTTCCCGACTACCTCGACGCGCTCCGCGCCCGCCTGGACCGACCCGTCGAACGCTGGCGGGACATGGATGTCGAAAAGGTCGAAGAACTCCCGACGCTCTTTGCGACTCTCGAGAAGTGGTCGCGCGAGGTCGGTTTCGCAGACCACGATGCGTTGCGCAGTGCGCGCGAAGGCGCGGAGGCGGCACTGCACGACTACGCCGGCGCGTTGCGCGGCCTCGAGACCCACCGCGAACTCCATGTGGGCGAGGAGATCGCGCGCCGCATCGTTTCACTCCGCGGCGTCGACAAGAGCCTCGAAGAACTCCATGCGATCGCGCGCGATTATCTCGCGGAGAACGCGGCGTCCCTCGACGAACTGCGCGGTCGCCTGACGCCGAAGTACGGACTCGCGAGCGAGGCCTCCGTGGAGGAGGTCGAGCAGGCGATGCGCCGCGCCTTCGCCCCCGAACCCTCGAAGCGAAACCCGGAGGCCATCCTCGCCCGCTATCAAGAGGAGCGTGAGCGCGTACTCGCCTACATCCGCGAGCACGATCTCTTCCCGGTGCCCGATGATCAGGAGATGAAGATCCTGCGCACGCCCGGCTTCATGACGCCCTCGATTCCCGCCGGCGCAATGGTCTCGCCGGCGCCGTTTCGCCCGGGTGTCCGAACCAGCCTGATCTATCTCACGCTCAGTGACGAACTCGTCTCCCACTTCTGCGAACTCGACGTGCCCGGCATGATGATCCACGAAGGCATCCCCGGACATCATCTGCAGCTCTCGACCGCGGCGACGCACCCCTCGATCGTGCGCCGGCACACGAGCGCAATGGATCAGGCCGAGGGTTGGACCACGATGCTCGAGGATTACATGCTCGACGTCGGCTACATGGGCGAATTGACGGACGAAGCGCGCTTCATCGCGAAGCGCGATACCAACCGCATCGGCGCCCGGGTTGCGATCGACCTCTTCTTCATGACGGGCCAGCGCGACTTCCTCGAGGTGGGCGTGCCCTGCGAGATCGACGATCCCGACCCCTTTCGCGCCGCCGGCTCGCTGTTGCAGGCGGTGACCGGCTTCGCACCCGGCCGCGTCGAAGCGGAACTCAACTGGTATTCCCAGGAGCGCGGCTACCCGCTGAGCTACCTCGCGGGCAATCGCCTGGTCTGGGAACTCAAGGAAGACGTCATCGCTGCACAGGAAGGCGAGGAGAGCGGCCTCGATCTCGACCGCACCTTCCACCGCATCTATCTCGAAGCCGGCAACATGCCCGTGCGCTTCTTGCGTCGCGTGTACGAACACGCGGGACTGCTGTCCTAGCTTCGCCTCGTCCCCAAAACGAAAACGCCCGGTGGCGGACCACCGGGCGTTCTCGTTCTCGACCTTGTGTCGCGTGAGATCAGTTGAGCGCTGCCCCCACGATGTAGAGCACCGCGGTCAGCGCGAGCCCGGCGTGGATCGTGCCGGAGACCGTGGTGAGCGGCTTCTGCGTCGCCGCACCTGGGCCGATCAGGGCCTGGGCCTCGCAGCCGAGGATGATTGCGCCCGTGATGAGCCAGTAGATGGCGTCGTTCGTTCCGTTGTTGAAGCCGGGCCAGTGGCTCGCCGTGGCCATGAAGAAGAGCATCGGGATCGAAAGGAGGGTGTTGGTGCGCGACGCCATCCCGGCGCGTCCGCCCGCGGCGGCGGCATCGGGATTGGCTTCGCCGCCACCCGCGACGGTCTCGGCGTTGGCGATCACGACCTGCTGGGCGGGCCAGATGATGAACCACACGTTGGCCCACATGAACGTGCCCATCAGTCCACCCGTGAGGATACGGGTCATGTAGCCGTCGGTGAGACCGATGCCGGCGTGGAGCTTCATCAGCACGATGGTCCAGCCGGTGAGGAAGGTGAACATCGCGCCCCAGCGGAACCACCACAGCGCAACGGGGACGAGCCCGCGCGTCATGGCGCTCTTCGCCTGACCGCCGAGTTCACTGCCGAAGAAGGGCGTCTGAACGAGGTTGAAATACCAGAGCATCCCGATCCAGGCGACGCCGGCCAGGTAATGGAAGTACCGAATCAGGAATTCCCAACCGGCCATGGTCGTGATGAGGTCCATTCTTGTCTCCTCCAAGATCGTCCCGGCCATCGCCGAGGCAGTAGGGCGGTCCGTCGCTGGGGGCGCGCGAACCTCGATCCAATGGGCAGGACCGAAACAGGCGCTCCTGACGCACAGGTCGCGTGCAGGGGGTGGGGCGCGGCGGAATCCGAAAAGTCGTTGAAACCGGGGCGATTATATCGGGAATTTCCTGGGGCGGAGGATTTCGTTGTCCATATACCGACCGAGTGTCGACGTGAAAACGCCGCATCTCGACGGGTCGGATCACCCGCTCCCGTCCAACCGCGATAGCCGAAGGCGACGGAAGGCGATCCCCACGCGGCGGGCGAGGCGTTCGAACAACGGGAGACGTTTGCGTTCCGGCGCCGCACCGGGTCGCGTGATGGTTCGCCACTCCCCTTCGACACGCTGTTCGACGCCATCCGGAAGCCACACCCGGTACGGGCGATCGGGATCGTCGAAGCGGCCCGCCTCGACGAGTCGCACCGGCATCGAAGCGCGGTACTGCTCGACGATGGCCTGCAAGCGGGGCGACGCTTCGTATGCACCGCCCCGGGCTTCCTGGATCGAGAGCCGGGTCTCGAAGCCGACCGTCTGCAGATCGAGGATCGCGCCGAGCTGGTCGGGGCGGTCGGCTTCTTCGAGGCCGCCCGAAAGCCACAGGCAATGGTAGGCGCGGCAGATGGCGGGACGCGTCGCGTGGATCGCGCAGCCGCCTTCGGCGAGTTGGTGCTCGCAGTCGACGCCCGCGGGCTTCGAGAGTTCGTCGACGCGCAGCACCGAACAACAAAGCGAGCACGCTCCGCACGTCCTTTGTTCTTCGGAGAGCGGAACGTGCTCGCTCATGTCGTGCTGCGGCTTGTGACTAGAAGTCGTAACCGAGCCGGATGTAGTAGGTGAGGTCGTTCGTCTCGACGTCCGGGTTCTCGTTGTTCGCGATCGTGTCGTACTCGTTCTGCACGCCCACCGCGACGTTCAGCCCGCCGGCCTCGCCGATGTCGGCCTTGAGTTCCGCGTCGGAGATCACGCGGTGTTCGCCGGTGTCGTCGAGATTCGGGTAGTAGACGTGGTTCGTCGAGAAGTCGACGCCCTTCATCACGTTGTGATCGAGGCCGAGGCGGACGACACCTTCAGGGATCGTCTCCTCGTCGATGCCGGCATCGGTCTGGAACTTGTACGCCACACCGGCGCCGACGCTGCCGCGGATGGAGGTTCGCTCGGTCTTGTAGAGCTCGTAACCAATACCGAGGGAGCCCGAGAGGCGAGAGTTCCACGATTGGAAGCGTTCGTAGTCGTACCGAGCGGTGCCGATGAAGAACATCATGTTCTGGAAGGGCTTCCAGTTTTCTTCGTAGTCCACGAAGGCCTTGCGCTCGGTCAACGGACCCGGCCCGGGCGTGTTGTCGGGCTTCGAGAGATAGAACTGCGAAGTCAGCTTTCGGCGGTGTCGATCGTTCTCGAACTCGCCCTTGAAATCGGCCTGGAACTGGGACTCGTTCACGTTGCCGTCGGTACCGGTGAAGCCGAGGCCGACGGACTTCTTCCAGCCTTCGAGGATCGAAGTGCCGAACAGGCCGGGTCGGGGTTCTTCACTGTCCTGGGCGAGGGCGCTACCCGCCGAGAGAACGACGAACAGCGCCGCCGTCGTCGCGATCGATTTTCGAATCACTTTGCATTGCCTCCTAGAGCGTTTGCGAGCTTGCTTGACATGAGGCCGCGCGACGGGGTGCGCAGCGCGGCGCACTCTAGCGGTGTGCCTATGCCGATGCACCAAACGAGGTGTTGCAGGGTGCGGTTGAATCGCGACATGCGGAAAGTTCCGCAGCGAAATGTGGCGACTAGAGAATCGAAGTCGCGCGCTGTGACGAATCGCCTTTTCGCCGCATTCCGCGGTGTTTCGCGGACGAAATCAAGCACCCTGCCAGGTGCGCCACACCATGTAGACGATGTAGCTGACCAACAGTCCGGCGCCTTCCCAGCGCAGGATCAAACGACTGTGGGTCCGCGCGGTCAACATCAGCGCCAACGAGAGCACGATCGTAAATAGAAGATCGAAGAGGCCGAAGGTGGGAATCGGGATCGGCAGCACCACCGACGTCATGCCGCAAACGAGCAGGATGTTGAAGATGTTCGAACCCACCACGCCGCCCACCGCGATCGCCAGCTCGCCGCGCCGCACGGCTGCGAGCGTCGCCACGAGCTCGGGCAGGCTCGTGCCGACGGAGATCATCGTGAGGCCGATGATCACCTCCGGAACACCCATGGCCGTCGCGATCGCGACACCGCCGTCGACCGTGAGATGGGCGCCAAAGAGCAGGCCCGCGAGCCCGATGATCACCTCGAAGAGATCGCGAACGGGATGCGAGCGCTCACCTCCCATCCCGGGCAGCGCACTCACCTCGTTCTCGCTCAGGTGATCGATCACCGGGGAGAGCGAATCGCCGTTACCGTTGTGCCGGTCTTCGCGCTGGGCGATCAGGTCACCCACCGTGTAGAAGATGAAGACGACGAAGAAGAGCAGGAAGATCAGGCCGTCGGTTCGCGCGTAGATGGCCGGGGTTCCATCGAGCAGGGTATCGCACGCCATCACCGTCGCGCTCACGACCGCGAGCAGCATCATCGGCAGCTCGCGCCGGGTCACGACACCATCGATCGGCAGGGGCCGGATCACCGCCGACAGGCCGATGATCAAGCCGATGTTGGCGAGGTTCGAGCCGTAGATGTTGCCGAAGGCGAGATCACTCGAACCGCTGATGGCCGCACCGATGCTCACCGCGAGTTCGGGCGCGCTCGTTCCGAAGGCCACGACCGTAAGCCCGACGGCGAGCGGCGAGATTCCCATACTGCGCGCGAGGGAGGACGCACCTCGCACCATGAAGTCGCCGCCGATGAGCAGGATCGCGAGTCCGCCGGCGGTCTGCAGGAGATTGAGCAACATGCGTTGGGCGACTCGGGTCGGTTCGGGTTCGAAAGAGCAGGATTCGGATCAGTACTCGTAGGACCAGAAGAGATCGAGGCCCGATGTTCCACCTTCTGCGTACTCGCTCCGCAGACTGAGGTTCTTCCAGAACCTCCACTCCACCGTGAAGCGATCGCCGACGCCGTCCTGAAGCGCCCGGTCGTAGCGCAGGATGATATCTTCCCCGACGTTCGTCTCAACACCGACGCTCGAGACGGTCATGTCCTCGCCGACCTCCATGCTGATCTCGTTGATGGGCAATTCGGTCGAGAGCGCCCGCGTGAGCTCTGCCAGCGCGAGATTCGAAGCCACCTGCGCAGTCGCCGAGTTGAGCTGGGCGTCGTCGGCCGCCCCGAGTTCGCTGCGCGGCTTGTTGAACATCAGGTAGGAGAGGATGTCGGTCTCGCCCATTTCGGGTTCGCTGAAGAGTTCCGCGGCCGGTTCCGACCAGCGACCGACCCGGCGAACGCCCACGGTGACGTCGCCAACGTGACGCGTGGCCTCGATGCGCAGGTCGGGATCGGGGGGCAGGCGCTCCTCGAAGTTGGCGATGCCCTCGCGCACTTCGAACTTGCGGCCGAAGAAGGTGTAGGTCCCGCCGGTCGTGGCCAGGCTGCCCTGCAGGAGGGTCGGCGAGAGTCGTCGCTTGCGCAGCAGGATCTGGCCCTCCACTTCGAGATCCGCACCGCGCTCTCGGATCTTCGCGCCGCGGCGGACGTCGATCGCGATCTGCGCCTGCATGGTCTGGTAGGCCGAGGGTTCTGCGGCGCGTCCGTTGCTTCCGTCTTCGCCTTCGGGTTCTTCGAGTCCGAGGATGCGCACTTCGCGCAGCAGGGGATCCTGCGCGGCGGGCAGGCTCACGTGAACGCGCCGGAAAGAGAGGTCGCCCTTGGCATCGAGCGCGGCGAGGGGGCCCGTCAGTTCCAGGTCGCCGGTGACGCGCGCTTCGAGCAGGGGGAAGTGGGTCAGGCTGAACTTCGCGAAGCGCATGTCGAGGTCGACGCGATCCTTGCGGTTTGCGCTAGCGAAGCGATAGCGCCCCTTCACCACAGCATCGCCCTTCGTCGAGCCGATGACGACGCGGTCGACGTGCAACGCGCGGTTGTCGAAGCGCAGTGCCGCCGTGATCGGCCCGATGGGTTCGTCGAAGAGGGCGAGTTCGAGTTGGGCGCGGTCGACGTCGAGGCGGCCGTCGATCACCGGACCGTCGGGCGAACCGCGCAGCTCGACGCGACCGGTCGCGCGTCCCTCGACGGCTTCCACGCGGCCGAGCCGGCGCGCCGAAGCGCGTGGCACGAGCCAGGCGAGGTCGACGTCTTCGGCGGTCATCACTGAACGGTTCCTGGGGTCGCGCAACCAGCCGGTGGGCTCCTCGAGTAGACGCGCGAGTTCGAGCTCGGCTTCGGCGTCGAAGGCGCTCTGCCCCTGGTGGGTGATGTCGAAGTCGAGGGCGAGTTGGCCCGCTTCGGTCTCGGCCCGAAGGGCGACGTGATCGGCCCGCGCGGTGCCGAGGCGCGCTCGGGTCCAGCTCACGTCGCCCGTGACGACGGGCCCCTCCTGCGTTCCGACCAGCGACAACGCCCCTGCCACGGTTCCCTCGAGCGCGTCTTCGCCGAGCCACTCACCGGGTAGGAAGGGGGTGAGCTGGCGAACGTCGAGATCGGCGAGGGAAAGCGCAATGTGGGTGCGCGGATCGGCCAGCCGTTGGGTGACGGTCCTGTCTCCGACTTCGCCGGGCATCACGACGGAGAGCGAGAGGGGCTCGATTCCATTCCAGGCGAGGCGGCTGTTCCACTTCCAGAGTTCGTTTTCCGTATCCGCGACGAGTTCGAGGCGCTCGAAGGTGAAGTCTTCGAGCGTCGGCGCGGTGACTTCGAGGTCGGCGACGAGCCTCGGCTGCCGGCGACGCATGTCGAGTTCGAGGGGGCCGCTCAGTCGTCCGTCGATCGGGGCGACCTCGCCGAACAATTCGAACGGCGGCGCGATGGCGAAGTCGTCGAAGTCGGCTTCGAGGGTGTGGCGTTCGCCATCGGTCGTCAGCCTGCGCAATGTCACGCGACCCGCGGAGGCTCCGTTCTGGCGGGTTTCGAGCACGAGGTTCTCTGCGGAGACGAGGCCATCTTCGACTCGCCAGCGCGAGGGTTCGAGGGTGCGGATCTCGCTGTCGCCTTCGAGGCTCGCGACTTCGAAGGCTTCGACTCGTGCCGCACCGTCGGCTTCGAGTTCGACCGCGGCGGCGAAGGAGAGGGCCGGGCGCTCGCCCACGAGCGCGACGCCCTCCGCATCGACCCGGCCGGTGGGGCGCGGGCCCGTGCCGGAAAGGCGCGCCGCGACGTCGACGCTGCCCCTCACGGCTTCGGGGCTCGGATCGTCGGTGTCGGGTCGTGCCAGGCGCTGCAGGGTATCGAGCGGGAAGTCGGTCGCGTCCACGGAGAGTTCTTCGAAGCCTTCCGCCGCACCGTGCGCTTCGAGGGCGAGGCGTGCCGAGCCGGCTTCGAAGATCGCGTCGTCGAGCTCCCAGAGTTCTCGCGCGAGGTCCACGCGTGCGCGTGCTCGACCGCTCGAAAACGCGAAACCCTCGACCTCGCTCGGATCGAGCTGGAAGTCGACCTGCCAGAGGTCGGGTTTCGAAAGGCGCGCTGCACCCCGCAAGCGTGTCTCCGGGAAGGACAGGCCCTCGGGACCGGCAAAGAAGGAAAGCGGTGCGAGGTCGAGGCCGATGAAGGAGAGGTCGAGGGCGACGTCGTCGACCACGAGGGTGTCGAGGCTGACGGCGGCCTCCGTGAAGTGCGCATGGGCCTGGCCGACGAGGTGGAGACGGCCGCGGTTTTCGACGCCGGCCTGCACGCGCTCGACGCGAAGCTCGATTGCTTCGCGCGTTCCCACGACGCGCGCGCGTCCGGACACGATGTCGACGGGGCCGACCCGGGCGTCGATCAAGCGCAGATCGGCAGCGAAATCCTCGAAGCGCGGCGGCTCGCCATCGGTGCTCCAGGCGAACCCGCTGAGGTGCGCCGTGCCTTCGACTTCGAGCGGTGCGGCGCCGCGCTCGGGAGCGAGGGAGGCGCGCAACCGCGCGTCGCGCAGACGCAGGTCGTCGATCGCGATCGTCCACGGTTCGGTTTCTTCGGCAGCGGTCGGTTCGGGTGCTGGGGGTGCTGGGGTCTCTCGATCCTGCGCCTCCATCCATTCGAAGACCACGCCCTCGATCTCGAGGACGGGTATGTGGACGCGCCGCTCCTCGTAGAGCGCCGGCACGTCGACCGCGAAGGACATCGAAGCGACGCGCAGCGGCACGGCCCCCGTTCCCGGAATGTTCGGGTCGGCGAGTACCGGTTCGTGCGCGCGCAGTGTCACGCCCTCGACTTCGAAGCCGTCGACCAGCGAGCCGCCGAGTCGGTCGATCTCGATCGCATAGGCGCCACCGTCATTGAGCAGAGCCAGGGCCGCGCGGCGCTGCAACTCCGGGTACCAGCCGTGGATCGCACCCCAGACTGCGAGCCAGGCGAGACCACTCGTCACCAGGGCGAAGAGCAGGAGCCTCCCGATGGCGCGGCGTCGCTTCGGTGTACGCGGTTCGCTCAAAACGTATGCCCCAGTGATGCACTCACGCGAAACTTGCCCCGTTTGTTCCTGGGATTGAGCCGCCAGGCGAAGTCGACGCGCAGCGGCCCTGCCGGCGTCGTGTAGCGCAGGCCCGTGCCCGCCGCGTAGCGCAGGTCGTCGATGCGGAACTCCCAGGGCTCGGGATCGACCTGGGCCGCGTCGAGGAAGCCCACGACCCCGAGCGGCCCCCAAACCGGAATGCGCCACTCGAGGCTTCCCTCGACCAGGCTGCTACCGCCGATCGAGTCGCCGTTGGCGTCTTCGGGCGAGAGCGAGCGGTAGGCGAAGCCGCGCATCGAGTTCGAGCCGCCCGAGTAGAAGCGTTCGACGAGGGGGATGTCCTGTTCTCGGGTGTCGCCGTGATTCTGGATCGTGCCGGCCAGGGCGCGCAGGGCGAGCACGGTCTTCGCGACGCTCAAGAAGCCTCGCGCGTCGAGGGTGTAGCGGACGAAGTCCTGGTCGGAACCGAGGGCGGTGATCGACGACTCGGCTTCGATCTGGATCGACGTGCCCGAGGTGGCGTTCAGCCGGTTGTCGACGGTCGAACGCGATAGTTCGAGGTTGGGGCCGGTGGTGATCGAGATGCCCTCGGGCAGTACGTCGGGCCCCGGGTTGTCGAGCACCGAGTAGATGTCGTCGCGATCGAAGCGGTAGCCGACGCGGATCTCCACGTGTTCGACCAGCTCCCGCTGGAGCTGGACGTCGAGCAGATAGCGCCGCGCCTCGTATGCATCCTGGTTCTCCAACACGAAGGCGGGGCTCACCAGGAGCCGCGTTCGCGTGTCGAGGAAGTAGGGCTCCATGAAGGAAGGGCGAAACGAAGCGCCGAGCCCCGAGTAGCGAAGGCCCACGTCCATGTGGCGCGCACCGCCGAAGAAGTTGCGGTGATGCCAACTGAGCTCACCGCGGAAGGAGGTGTCGGTTCCCCAGCCGCCGCCGACGCGGACGCGCCGCGGGGGGCGTTCGGCGACGCGAACCGACACGGGCCACGTCTCTTCGTCGAGTCGTGGTTCTTCCAGGGGCTGTGGCTCTTCGGTTTCCACGACGTCTCGTTCGATGTCTTCTTCGGCGTCTTCGACCCCGACTTCGATGTCATCGCCCGCGGTCGTGCGGGGCGGTGGCAGGGCTTCGACGATGGTCCAACGAAACAGCCCGAGGTTCTGGATGCGTCGGCGTGTCTTCGCCAGGGCGCGAAGCGAGAACCACTCGCCGGGATCGAGCCGGATCTCCCTTTCCACGATGAAGCGATCGACGTCTTCGAGGCCTTCGATGCGCACGTCGCCAAGCCGCACGCGCGGTCCGGGGATGAGGATCCAATCCACGCGGGCGCGATGAGTCGGCATGTCGACTTCGGCCGAACCCTCGAGCTGGGCCGAGGGAAAACCGCGCTCGCCCACCCAGGTGAGGATCGCCTCGCGCGAAGCCTGATACTCGGCCAACCGGAACTTGCGCCCTTCGCGCAGGAGCAGGCGCGATACCAGGCGCCGCCAGCGTTTCGCTTCGAAGAGGGGATGGGTCTCCGGCGACTGCCCGTTGGGCAGAGCGATGGTCAGCCGTTCCAGTCGTACCGCCTTCCCCTCATCGATTTCGATGTGGACGGTGACCCCCGGGCTTTCAGCGGAACGCACGAGGCTGTAGTTCGCCTGGGCCTCGTAGTAGCCGTGTTGTCGATACAGGGCGGTGAGTCGCTTCATGTCTTCGCGCACTTCGTCTTCGTGGAAGGGCAGGCGGGTCCAGAAGCGAAACCAGGGGGGAGCCTGGGTGAGCATGTGGTCGCGAAGATCGCCCGCCGAGAGCTCTTCGTTCCCCTCGAAGCGGATCTGATCGACGTACTCCTGCTGGTCGACCTTTTGCGCGTCTTCTTCGGCGGATTCGCCGGCTTCGACCTCCGCATCCTGGGCGTTGACCGCGTGCACGGGGGCGCTGAGGACGCCCAGCGCGAGACACAGCGCAGGCAGCAGCATCGGTCGACGAGGCGCCTCGGCCCGGATCCCCAGCATGGCGCGGACTCTACCGAAGCAGTGCGCGGCCACGTTCGTCGCGGACGAGAACACGGCATCGGCTTCGAAAACCACGCCGCTGGGTGGAGAAAGAATGCGATCGGCGACGAGAGGGGCGGCGGCTCGAGGTCGTATCCCTGGGCATTCGGGTACCTTCGACACCATGGGGGGAGATGGGGTGCGGCGGAACCTTTGCGCGTGGGTCGCGCTCGTTGTCCTGGCCGCGTGTTCGGCCACCTCTTTCGCCTCCCTCGCCTCGGCCGAGACCGGCGAGGTTCGGGTCTACCGCGCGAACCATCGCGTCGCCGAAGAGCTGGTACCCATCGCCGAGATCGTGCTCGGCGAGGAAGGGCGCGTCTCCGTCGATCCCGCGCGCAACGCCCTCGTGTTGATGGGCCCGGGCCCACTGCTCGACCAAACCTTCGCCCTGCTGCGCGAGCAGGATCGCGCGCCGGTCATCGTCGAGATCCACTACCGCGCCTTCGACTTCGCACAGTGGTCGAAGGCGGGTTTCAGCGTCGTCGAAGAAGACGCCGGAAACACCTCCGGCGGCGCGACCGGGGGCTTCTCCGTCTTGCGTGTTCGCAAGACGACGGTGCGCGGGGAACGTCACGGCAGTCGTCGCTTCGACGACTTCACCAGCCGCGTACGCGTTGCGAGCGGGGGCGAGGTGGAGATCGCACGCGGGGCTTCGCAGCCGCTGATCTCGCGCGACGCCTTCGGTGCCCACGTGGCTGGGGTCGCGGAAGGCACGCGCGGCATTCGCGCGCGTCCCCGGGTGCTCCAAGACGGGCGCGTGCACCTCGAACTCGAATACGACGACCAGGTCGTCCAGAGCGACGGTCGCGTGGAAGGGACACGCGGCCACACCCGCGTCACCCTGCGCCCGGGAGAACTCGTGGCGATCGGCGACCTCACCACCTCGGGTCGCACGGCGGACCGCGACGGCCGGGTCTGGTCGACCCGCTCCGATCGCGACGAACGCATCCACCTGATCGAAGTGCGGTTTGCGCAATGAGATTCGTTGACACGCCATGTGACCCCGATCACTTCGACGTGCGAAAGACGAAAACGCTTCGAATGCGCTCAGGCTTCACGCATGGAAGTCGAAACGAATGGGGTGGTTTTGGACCCGTGACGATGTGGTGTCGGTTGGATCTTCGAATGCGACGAAGCACGGGGCGCGCACAATATGAATGAACGCGGGGCGCAAGCTCCTTGCGTTGCGCATTATCTGCACGGAAAGCGAACGATCCCCCCGCGAACAGCGAACGCACTGAATTTCGAGGAATCCTTTCGAGGACCAGGGAGAAGATGATGAAGCGAACTTCACGATCCGTTGGCCGGCTGGGCGTATGGGCCGTCGCCTTGGCGAGCCTGATCGCTGCGCCGGCGTTCGCCGCCGAGTGGAGTGCGGTGGGTGCACGCTATCAGGCGATGGGCGGCAGCGGCGTGGCCAGCGTGAACGATGCCTTCGCCTCGTACTGGAACCCGGCCGCGTTGGCGAACGGCAAGTCGGCCGACGCGGACATCAACGTCGACTTCGTGACCAGCATCGAAGGCGATGTGATCGACACGATCGACGAACTCGAAGAGATCGAAGACGACGTCGGCACTCTGCTCGATGCGATCGAAGGCGGCGCGGACATCGCCAACCAGGGTGAACTCGACGAGCTGACCCGGTTCGTCGATTCCATTGCCGAGTTGGAAGAGGGGCAGGGCGCGGTCGGTACGGCGTCGGGCGGCATGGCCCTGCGCTGGCAGCAGATCGCAGCCTTCAGTCGCTTCGACGGCCAGTTCGCGATCTCGTCGGTCACCGACCAGGACAACCTCGAACTGCCGGCCATCGGAGAGACCTTCGGTGACATCGCCAACGGCATCGACGAGAACGAGTCGGGTGCCCGCGTTCGCGGTCTCGGCGTCATCGAGAGTGGCCTCGGCTACGGCCACAAGTTCGAGATTCCCTTTGGTGATCAGGTCGCTGGCATGGTGGGCCTCGACAGCCTCGGCACGATCAGCGTGGGCGCGAACCTGAAGTACCTGCACGCCATCTCGTTCAACAAGTACGTGGAGTACCGCGAGGTCGACGACGCCGATCTCGACTTCGGCGACAGCGACCTGCGCGAGGAGAGCGGCAACTTCGGTCTCGACCTCGGCTTTCTCTACGAGCCCTTCGATTGGCTCGCGATCGGCTTGATGGCGCGCAACGTGAACAGCCCGAAGTTCGACGCGAGCGATGACGGGGACCTGGGACCGAACAGCAAGGACGAGTATCAACTCGACGCCCAAGTGCGCGGCGGCATCGCGGTCTACCCGCTGAAGGATCGCTCGCTCGTGATCGCTTCCGACCTCGATCTGACCGAGAACGAGAGTGAATTGCTCGACGGCTTCGAGTCGCGCATCTGGTCGTTCGGTGCCGAGTACACCTTGCCGATCCCGGTCGTCGATCTCGCCCTGCGCGGCGGTGGCTACCTGAATACCGCGAACGCATCCGATCAGTCGTGGGTGTTCACGGGCGGTCTGGGCCTCAAGGTCTGGTTGCTCTCCCTCGATCTGGCCGGCGGTGCCTCGCCGAAGGGCATCGATGTCGGCGATGGCGAGAAGCTGCCCAGCCGCATCAACCTCTCTGCGGTCCTCGCGCTCAAGGGCAACTTCTAGCCCTTCGAGCGAATCGATCTCGCTGCCTCCGGCGGTCGCTCAGACCGTCGGGGGCGCGAAGGTCGGGTTGCGTCCCTCGCGGATGTCGTCGAGGCGCGTGTTGCACGCGTCGCGCCAGGCGTCCTCGGCGAGGATGTAGAAGCGATCCTCCTGGATTGCGGCGTGCACGCGGTCGGCCATCACGCTCGGATCGAGGCCGATCGTCTTCATGCCGTTCGCCAGCGCGTCCACGACCATCTTGCCCGCCGGTGACACCTCGAAATCCTTGTCGCGGTGTTGGAAGCCCTCCGGGCGCACGCGCTCGGATTCGGCGATCCCCGTGTTGATCAGTTCGGGGCAGAGCACCGAGACGCCGAGCTTCGTCTCCCTGAGTTCGTGGTAGAGGCACTCGGTGAAGGCGAGGCAGGCGTGCTTGCTCAGGTGGTAGGCGCCGGCGAAGGGCATCGTGGTGAGCGCCGCCATCGAGGCCGTGTTCACGATGTGGCCCTCGCTCTGCTGTTCGAGCATGCGGGGCACGAAACTCCGTACGCCGTGGATCGGGCCTAGGGTGTTGACCGCGATCTGCCACTGGTAGTCCTCGATCGGTAGCTCCCAGGTGGTGCCGCCCGAGAGAACGCCGGCGTTGTTGCACAGGATGTGGACCGCACCGAAGGCCTCGTAGGCGGCGTCCGCACAGGCGTCGAGGTTGTCCTGCCGGGTGACGTCGCAGTGCACGCCGATGGCCCGAGCGCCCAGGGCCTCGGCGCGCTTGCGTGTCTCTTCGAGGCCCGCGGCGTCGACGTCGGCTGCGACGACGTGGCAGCCGGCTTTGGCGAACTTCTCGACCAGGGCGCGGCCGATGCCGCTCGCGGCGCCGGTCACGACGGCCGTCTTGTCGGTGAACTCCTGCATCTCGGTTCCTTTTTGGGTTCTTTGGAGGATGTCGCGCGCGGGGATCGACTACGCTACGCGCCCCTCATGATCCGGCGCATCCTCGTATCGACTCTACTCGCGTTCGTCGCGTGCTCGACCCTGATGACGTCGAGCGCGTTCGCCCATGCTCTCGCTCCATCGCTCCTCGAGATGACCCAGGGAAAAGGGGGCGTGTTCGATGTGCGTTGGAAGACGCCGAGCCTGCGCGCCCCCGGTGTCGACATCGAACCGCGGCTGCCTTCCCACTGCCGGGAATTCGGCGAGCGGCGCGCCGAACCGGGGTCGACCTACGTCGAGTTCTTCTGGCAGGTCGACTGCGGCGAAGCCGGGCTCGAAGGGCATTCGCTCTCGGTCACGGGGCTCGATCGCAGCCGCACCACCGCCTTGATCCGCGTGGTCTACGCCGATGGCTCCCTCGCCAAGGGGCTGATCCGCGCTGACGATCCCGAGTTCGAGGTGGTGAGCGGCGGAAGTGTCGCCGTCGCCTACGCTGCGCTGGGCGTCGAGCACATCCTGCTCGGCCCGGACCATCTGCTCTTCGTGCTCGGGCTCATGCTCCTGATCCGCGGCGCGCGCAAGCTCGTGGGGGCGATCACCTTCTTCACGGTGGGCCACAGCATCACGCTCGCACTCGCGATCCTCGATTGGGTGCGGGTGCCACAGTCGATCGTCGAAGTGGGGATCGCGATCAGTCTGGTGATCGTGGCGCTCGAACTCGTCAAGGGCGACGCGGCCGAAGGGGCGAAGGAGAGCTGGCTGCGGCTGCGTCCGTGGATCGCGTCCTTTGGCTTCGGCCTGTTGCACGGGCTGGGCTTCGCCGGGGCGCTGCGTGAAACCGGTCTGCCGAGTGGTGAGATCCCGCTGGCCCTCTTCTTCTTCAACGTAGGCATCGAAGTCGGGCAGCTGGTCTTCATCGGCGCGGTCTGGTTGATCGTTCACCGCCTGGCCCAGATCGCCGCCGCCTCACGCACGTGGATCGATTGGGGCGCCGCCTATGCGATCGGCGTGCTGAGCGTCTTCTGGGTGATCGAGCGCAGCGTCGGGCTCTTCTGAGCGGGCCACTCGCCTTCACTGCGGTCAAGGAGCGCTCGAGGGGTAGGGCTCGATCTTGCCGAATTGCTTGGCGAATTCATCGGGTGAGGTCGTGGGGTACTTGCACACCCGATCGATGCACACGTAGGCGGTGGGGCGCCCGTCGCGGGTGCGCTTGCCCTTGATCAGGGGGGCGCTCCTGGCGTGACGCTCGACGTCGTCCTCGGCTTCGATCACGAGCGAGAGCGTGCGGTTGGGGAGGAATGCGCGGCGCAGGGGAGCCAGCAGGGCGTCGAGTTCGGCGCCGCGCTCCCTCGCGACGACGACGATCTCCTTTGCTTCGTCGAGTTCGAAGTCGACGGTGTGGAAGAGTTCGGCGACGCCCGTCGAACCCCGAAGCAGCGAAGGAGCGAATGCAGCCATCAAGCGATCGAGGCTCTCCCGGTAGCCGGCGTCGTGGGTGTGGGCATGGAGCCGAACGAGATTGTGGGCCGCGATCGAATTGCCGCTCGGAATCGCGCCGTCGTACCCGGGCTTCTCGCGAGCGATCAGGGCTTCACCATCGTCGGCCGTCTTGAAGTAGCCGCCCCCTTCGTCGTCGCGGTAGTGCTCGTCGAGGGCGGCCTGCAGGCGCATCGCGGCCTCGAGCCAGGCCACCTCACCCGTGGCTTCGTAGAGGTCGAGCAGGCCGCGGATGAAGAACGCGTGGTCTTCCAGGAAGGCGGGCCCCGTCGCGACGCCATCCTTGTAGACGCGGAGCAGGCGTTCTTCTTCGACCAACGTGTCCAACATGAAGCGCGCAGCGCGTCGGGCGCGATCGAGCCATTCGTCCTGCGCGAAGGCGAAGCCCGCGCGCGCGAACGCGGAGATCATCAGTCCGTTCCACGAGACCAGGATCTTGTCGTCGAGCAGCGGGGCGGGGCGCGTGCTGCGCGCGTCGTAGAGGATGGCGTTGGCCTTCTCGAGTTCGCTGCGCAGTTCGGCCGTGGTGATGCCGAGGTCGTTCGCGACCGATGCTTCTTGGCGCCAGGTGGTGAAGATGTTGCGCCCCTCGAAGTTCCCGCCTGGGGTGACGCCATACCAGGCGCTTGCGATCTCGGCTCGCTTGCCACCGAGCACGGCCTCGAGTTCCACCGGCGTCCAGGTGAAGAACCACCCCTCTTCGCGTTCGCCAGCGGGGTTCGTGCTATCGGCATCGGTCGCTGAATGGAACGCACCGATCTCGCTGGTCATCTCGCGTGCGACGTAGCGAAGCGTCTTCTCGCAGACCTCGCGAAAAGCGCGATCTCCCGTCGCCTGCCATCCTTCGAGGTAGTCGACCGCGAGCAGCGCGTTGTCGTAGAGCATCTTCTCGAAGTGGGGGACGAGCCACCGTGCATCCGTCGAGTAGCGGTGGAAGCCTCCCGCGAGCTGGTCGTGCATCCCGCCCGTGGCCATCTTTTCGAGGGCCAGGCGCACGACCGCGGTCGCGTTGGCGTCTCCCGTGCGCCGCCCGTAGCGAAGCAGCAGGCGCGCCGGCAGGGATGACGGAAACTTCGGCGTGTGATCGAGCCCGCCCCATTCGGGATCCGCGGCTTCGATGTAGTACGCGGCGACCGAGGTCAATGTTTCGGCCGAGAGTCGAACGCTCGCGTCCGCGCGATGCCCTTCGAGGTTCTTGCGAATGTGGTCGGCGATCTGATCCGCCTGGTCCTCGAGGGTGTCGCGGTTGTTTTGGAACTCGCGGGCCACGCTCTCGAGCACCTGACGGAAGCTCGGTCGCGAGCCCATCGGCTGCGGCGGGAAGTAGGTGCCACCGTAGAAGGGCTTGCGCTCGGGGGTCAGGAAGACGTTGAGCGGCCAGCCGCCGCGGATCCCGAGCGCGTGTACCGCCGCCATGTAGATGGCGTCGACGTCGGGTCGCACTTCACGGTCGACCTTGATCGCAACGAAGCGGGCGTTCAAGAATGCCGCGAGCGCGGGATCGTCGAACGACTCCTCCTCCATCACGTGGCACCAATGGCAGGTCGAGTAGCCGATGCTCACGAGCACCGGTCGCCCGAGGCGCTTTGCCTTCTCGAAAGCCTCGTCCCCCCATGGATGCCAGTCGACCGGGTTGTGGGCGTGCTGGGCGAGGTAGGGACTCGACTCGAGCAACAGGCGATTGGTGAAGTGGGGCTGGCCGCGTTCGTCGAGGTTGTGCGTGCGGGGCACGTAACTCTCGCCGAGCGCTTCCAGGCGCGCAGCGAGACTGGCGCGCAGACGCTCTTCGAGCGGCTCCGCGCCGGGAAGGGCCTTGGGGATGAGTAGGCCGAGCGGATCGGATTTCGAGGCCACGCTGGGGCTTGCCTCCTTGGGCGCGGCTTGCCCGACTCGCGGCGCGGACGGGATCGCGCCTGCAAGCATCAGCAACACCACCGCCGTCTGCAACGCGCAGACGCGAAACGGAGCGTGCCCCCGCACCCTAGGCGCGCCGGGTTTCCGCGGCGCGGATGCGTGCGGTCAGCACCTTGAAGATCTCGAAGGAGATCTCCGGCGTCTGCAGGACGATCTCCTTGAACGGCTCACCGCCGAGGCGCAGTAGCCGCGAGTCCTTCGATGCGATCGCCGTGGCACTGCGCGGCGAGCCGTCGAGGATGGCGATCTCACCCATGTAGGCGATCGGGTTCTGGGTGTTCAGCAGGCGCTCGTCCTTCGTGCCGTGATCCTTGTAGATCTCGAGTTCGCCTTCGATCAACACGTAGAGATCATCGGCGGGATCCCCTTCGCGCACGACGACCTCGCCGCGCAGGAACTGGGTCTCGCTCATCAACTGATGGATCGCTTCGAGGCGGTCGAGGCTCAGCTCGCTGAAGAGCGGAACCTTGCGCAGGGCGAGGAGACGTTGCATCAGGTCGACCTCCGTTTTGGCCGGAGAGGGGGTGGTGGAGTCGTTCGGTTCGTCGCCCCGCGCCGCACGCGCGGCGAGACGCAGCCAGCGATCGTCTTCGCTCTCGAGGGTGGTGAGGACGCTCGGAAAGTCTGCGGGGAGTTCGATCGCGCCGGCCAGGGCCTGGCGTTTCTCCGCGAAGGGCCCGGCCTCGAGCAGCAGTGCGAACCAACCGGAGGCCTCGCGATCGGCCAGGTGGCTGAGCACTTCGAGGGCGTCCGCGCGCCCGCGGTTGGAGCCGCGCTCGAGGGTGCGACGCACGCTGTGCACCACGCGCGCAGCTTCGAGCACGGCGAGCATCTCGAAGGCGAGTCGCGTCGTGCGCTCGTAGGCGTTGCTGAGGGCCACCCGGGTGAAGCGCGAGGGGAAGTTGGGCTCCTCGGGTGCGAGTTCCACCGCACACGCGTAGCGCCAGGCATCGCGCACGCATGCGCGGTAGGCCACGAGCAGCGAGGGTGTGATGTCGTGATCCTTCGCGGAGGCGGTGGCGTGCAAGGCCGCGTGCGCGGTCCAGAGACGCGGATGGCGCACCATGCCGAGCGCGGCCTCGACGCCGGCTTCACCGCGCTGGGCCAGGGCCTCGGCTGCAGCCAGACGGACGGTCCGCCCCGCGTCGTCGAGCGCACTGGCGAGGGCGGCGATCACCGCCTCGGCATCCTCGTCGCGGCAGAAGACCAGGGCCGCGGCCGCGGCGGCGCGCACACCGGCATCGGGATCGTCGAGGGTCTCGAGCAGACGCGCGGTGGGCAGCGGCGCTTCGAACGCTTCGCGCGCCAGGCATCGGATGGCGGCGGCGCGAACGTCGGCGGCTTCGTGGTCGAGGGCCGGCAGCGCGAGGGGGGTGAGTTCGGCGGGCAGGTGTTCGAGGGCGGCCACGGTCGCCGCGCGATCGCCCGAGTCGAGCAGCGCACGCAGGATGTCGACGCCGAGGGGGCCGGCCACGAACGCCGCAGCCGCGCGAACCCCGGGCGCGGGGTCGTGGAGACCGGCTTCGAGCAGCTCGCCGATGCGATCGCTGCGGGAAGGGAACTCGACCAGAGCACGCAGGGTCGCGAGGCGAACGCGTTCATCTGCGTCGCCCAGCAATCGTTCGAGGTGGGGTTCGAGGGCCGCGGGATCGAAGTCGAGTAGCGCCTCGACACAGGCTCGGCGCACCGCGGGTTCGCGATGGTGGCTGGCGTGTACCACGATGTCGCTGAACCCGTGCTCCGCGAGATCGCGCGCGAAGCGCAGGACGCTCCCGCCGGGTGCGGCGTCGCTGTCTTCGAGGATGCGTTGCCACTGCGCTGCGAGGTTCGTCATGCCCGCCACACCGAGTTCGGCGTCGAGCTGACTCAGGTCGAGACGTCCGCGGCGCAGTTCGTCGACCAGGCTCGACAGGTAGGCGCGGCGCACTGCGATGCTCGCGCCAAAGTAGGCCGCGCCCATCGCCGCGCCGATTCCACACAACAAGGTGAGGCTCGCCGTTTCGGCGATGGCCAGGAGCAGGCCGCCCGCCAGCGCCATCGCGGCGAAGAGCACGACGCCTTCGAGCAACGCGCGCACCCGTCCGCGGAAGCGGAAGGGCAGGGCGTTGTAGGCGAGCTGTCGGATCGGTGCCGCCATCGCGTTCTCGAGCAACTCGCGCACCGCGCGCGCCAGCACGGCGGGAAGCAGACTCGGGTTCGCGGCGACGAGGGGAAACACCGCGACGGTCAACACCGGGTGCACGAGGTTCGCGGTCGGCACCCCGAAGCGATGGAGCAGGTGCGGCGTCAGCACCGTGGCGGTGAGGATCTCGATGCCGTTGCTGACGGCGAGATAGACGCCGAGGAATATCGCGAGGGTCTCGGCCGTCGCGAAGCTCTCACTGAAGATGCCGAGGTAAAGGTATTGCAGGACGAAGAGCGACGAGATCATCCCCACGATCGAGATCACGAGCCAGAGAGCGAGTCGCGAACGCGTGAGGAAACGAACCGCGCCCTGCAGGCCACTCGTCGAACTCTCGTCCCGCTCCTCGCCGCCCACGGTTCGCCAGCGACGCAGATCGCTTCGCGCACGGACGAGCAGCCCGGCACCGCAGAGCAGGGCCACCGCCCACAACCCGATCAATGCTTCGGCGGGCAGGGCGAAGCCGGCCAGCGCCGCGATCAGGCCCCCGACGACTCCACCCCCGCTCGCCCCGACGACGAGGTAGGGATAGAGCCGCTTGCTCTGCAGGGTGTCGAAGAAGTCGGCCGCGAAGGTCCAGAAGTGCAGATTGATCAACACCGCCTGCGTGAGATAGGCCGCGCAGAAGAGCGTGTGGAACACGTAGGGCACGCCGGCGAGCGCCGCTCCGCCGAGGATCGCGAGCGTGACGCCACACAGGACCAGCATCGCGCTGAAGAGATCGTCGTTGCGCTGCACGCCCACCACCGCGGCGTAGAGGAGGCAACCCGCGACGGTGATCACGGGGGCGGCGACGAACACGTGCGGCAGGGCTTCGGGGCCGATGCGTTCGAGGAAGAGGGCTTCGCTCCCCGCGAGCCCCAGGGTCTGGGCCAGACACAGCAGGGCCGAGAGTGCGAAGAAGAAGACGAAGCGTTCGCGTTCGGTGTCGCGCACGCTCGGGAAGAAGCGCAACACCCAGCCCGCCCCGGGCGCGCGCACGGCCGGCGATTGCGGGCCGGGCTCCACCACTAACCCGCCGCGGCTCGCGCGGCGCGCTCGAGGGCCTTCAGGACGGCGTCGACGGTGATCAGTTCGGGCAACACCAGCGGCCGCTCGGGTCGACTCGGGTCGTACACCAGATAGACGGGCACACCCGCCTTGCCGTGACGCGCGAGTTCGCGGCGAATCGTTTCGTCGCGCAGGGTCCAGTCGGCGCGGAAGGTCACGATGCCGTGCTCTTCGAAGGCGTCGACCACGCTCTCGTCTTCGAGCACGAGCTGTTCGTTCACCTTGCAGGTGATGCACCAGTCGGCGGTGAAGTAGACGAAGACGGGGCGCCCCTCGTCGAGGGTTGTGCGGATCGCTTCGGGGTCGAAGTCACTCCACGGGATCGACGCTTCGTTCGTCGCCGCGTTGGCGTCGCGCGGGAGCGGTTCGATGGGAAGGAGAAGGAGCGTGAGTACGGTGGCCACGCCCCCCGTCGCGACGGCGACGCGCTGCGGTTCGCCGGGAGCGCGTCGCTGCAGGCGTCCGAAGCCGAACGAACCCGCGGCCACGAGGGCGAGCACGATCACGACGAGCAGCTGGGCGTCGCTCCCCGCTGCCCGGTCGATCAACCAGAGGAGCCACACCGCGGTCCCGAGCAGCGCGAGGCCGAGCACTGCGCGGAGCTTCGTCATCCACGGACCGGGGGCGGGGATCACCCGCGCGAGGCCCGGCACCAGCGAGGCCGCGACGAAGGGAAGCGCGAGCCCCAGACCGATCGCGGAGAAGATCGCGACGATGTCCACAACACCTCCCGCGAAGGCAAACCCCACGGCGGTTCCGAGGAAGGGTGCAGAACACGGTGTCGACAGCGCCACGGCGAGAAAGCCATCGAAGAAGCTGCGTCGCAGATCGCCGCCCTGCTGCCCGAGTTCGGCCGCGCGACCGACATCCCAACCCATCTCGAAGAAACCGAAGAGATTGCACGCCATGGCGACCACGAGGATCGCGATGGCGACCATGAACATCGGCTCCTGGAACTGGAACCCCCAACCCACCGCAACGCCTGCTTGCCGCAGGGCGATCACGAAGCCCGCGAGCAGCAGCATCGAGATCTCGATCCCCGCGAGATAGGCCACGCCCAGTCGCACTCCCCGCCCGCGCGACGCGTGGACCTGCTCGCTCAGCGCAACGAGCTTGATCGCGAGGACGGGCAGCACGCACGGCATCAGATTCAGGATCAAGCCGCCGAGCAGGGCGAGGGCAAAGGCGAGGGGCAGGTGGATCGCGACGCTGGCCGGCGTCTCCATCAACGCGGGATCGAGCCAGTCCGTTGCGAGCAGGGTGATCTCGCTCTCGGCTTCCGATGTCGGAAAGGGCAGGTCGACTTCGACGTAGGCGCTTTCTCCATCGTCGCCGATACCCGGGACCGCGAGCAATCCGCGCAGGGGCGCGACGGTGCGCGGAGGCGCGCCGGCTTCGATGTTGCCCCGCACGGCAACGATCGTCTGGCCCGGGTGGCCTTCTCGCGGCTGGGCGCCGAGGGGTCGCACCGTGGGGTTGAGGGCGTCGTAGGGAAGGAAGAGTTCGGCGGGGTCGCGCCGTGCGAGTTCGGCAGCGTTGCAACCTTCGTCGCCCTTGCAGCCCGCCGCCACGATGCCGAGGACGAAGCTGTCGCCCGGGCGGACCGCCGTCTGCGAGTAGAGGGTCTCGATCTCGAGGTCGTGCGCCGCCGCCGGAAGCGGAACGCGTGCGGCGTACTCATCGAAGAGCTTCGTCACCGCGGGATCGGCTTCGGGTTCGGCACCCAGGAGCAGGCTGCGTTGCAGGGAGACGCGCCCCGGGATGCAGATCTCCTCGCAGACCAGGAAGCGGACGTCCGCCACGACGTCGATCGGCCCGTCGATCTGCGCGCGAAGTTCGAGGGTCTGGGCGAGCAGGACTTCGTTCGAATAACCGAAGGTGGTGAAGCCCGTGCCGATCTCGTGGAAGACTTTGGGAGCAGGCCAGGCGATCTCGCCAATGCGCGCCTCGGGATCCTGCTCGATCTGCCAGCTGATTCGCGTCGGCAGCGCGCTATCGCCGGGGTTGCGCCAGTAGACGTGCCAACCCCGCGCCACCTCGAAGTGCACGCCGGCGCGCACGGCCCTTCCCGACTGCACCTGTTCGGATTCGACGAGCAAGCGTGCCGTCACGCGCGCTTCGCCATCGTGGATCGCCGCACTGCCGACGGCCGAATCGGGAACTTCCGGTACCGCTGCGCTCGCGATCGTCGGCCACACGATCGAGAGCAGCGCGCCCAGCAGGAGGAGCGCGCGGCATCGCCGCTGCGCAAGCGGAATCAGCGCGCTCGGCATCGCGCGGTTCGGCTCGCGGGCTGCATCGTATGGCCAGGGCTCGGTCACGAAGTCGCGCGAGTGTAACCGAGTTGTCGGGGCCGACCGACGCCGCCCTTCAGTGGACGAGCCGACCTTCGCCCTCCTTGGACGGCTTGCCGCCCCGTCTCGGGCGCGGCTCGAATAGCTGGCATGGCAGACCCGATTCACGCAGCACCACCGTCGATGGAAGGTCGGGCCCGCGAAAGCCGTACGCGCGACAACCGCGCGGGAAATCGCCGAGCCACGTGATGAAGAAGTGTCGGCAGAGCATGCAATCCGGTTTGCCAGAGGACGCCATCTCGCCCGCTCGGTTCGACAGAACGCGCGCCCGGCTCAAGTACGCCCGTCACATCCACGATCGCTTTCGGGAACGCCTTCAGGCCTCGTCCGTTTCGGCGAGATCGATCTCGACCATCATGTCGTGGCCGATCTGCTCGAGGCGTTCTCGCAATTCGTCGAAGGCGAGGCCGGCCGGGAAGAGCAGGTCGGCGTCGACGTGGAAGAGACGTTCGCCGGACATCGGTGCCGGGCGACAGTCGGTTTCGAGGCGGGCGACGTTCACGCCGGCGCCCGCGAGGGCCGCGGTGATCTCGCGCAGGATGCCCGGCCGATCGCCGCCCACGAGTTCGAGGCGGGCCGGGGTGGTGGTCGATTGCGGATCGTCCTTCTCGATGCGGTCGAGTTGCAGCTCCAGATCGGAGCGGGAGAGGGCGAGCAGATCCGCTTCGAGGGCCGCGGCCGCATCGCTCGCGACACGGATCCGGATGAACCCCGCGAAGCGCCCCGAGAGCCGGGCCATGTTGCTCTCTTCCCAGTTGCCCCCGTGCTCGGCGACCACGCGAGAGACGGCTTCGACGATGCCGGGTTGATCCTTGCCGAGCAGGGTCATGACGAATCGGGTATCCGACACACGGTCCTCGCTTGAAGGTGGGGCGCGGGGGGAGCGTACCGCAGTGCGAAGCGCGCGTTCGCCGACTGCGACGCATTGTGGAATCCTCTGCCGCTCGCGTGGCGAGGGCCGCAAGGAGTCGATCGTTGGTGGACGCAGGCAAGGGCAGCGCAGGAGCGGGTTTCTCGGCGGGCGACCGCGTCCGCGTGATCGAAGCGGATAGCGCCTACACGGGTTGCCGCGGCACGATCCTCGAGGCTTCGGGGCCGGCCGAGGGAGATCAACTCCCCCTCGGCTACTACGTCGCGATCGACGGAGAGAACGGGCGCGCGCGTCCCTTCCTCGCCGCCTCCCTCGAGCGCATCGCCGCAGTGGTCGCGCGCTCGCGCGTGGCCTCCCAGGCGGAGTTGCAGCGCGGGTCCTGAGCGCGGCGCGTCTTCAGGCGCGTTGCGGTCGCGGGATCAGCGTCAGCGCGAAGGCGATCAGTGCCGCGCCCGCGAACAGAGCGAGTTCACCGTTGCGCGTCGCCGTCGCGAGCAGGCCGACCGCCAGGGTTGCGAGGTGTAGCCCCAGGGTGACCTGCGCCCCCAGACGTGGAGGTGCGAGGGATCGCAATAGCGCGTGCGCGACGAGCCCCGCCCAGCCCCAGATCGCGATCCAACCGAAGAGCACGCGTGAAGCGGCGTCGTCCTGCAGGATCGCGAGTGCCGCGGCCGCGAGGGTGATGGGGCCGAACGCGAACGCCGCGCGCCAGAGCAGGGCTTCGTCTCGAGCGAGCGGATGGTCGTTCGGCCCTGCGAGTTCGGCGAACGCCCAACGTGTCGACCAGAGTGCCGTCGCCACGATCACGGGACTCGCGGCCAACAGTCCGACGGCGCGCGCCGTCGCCGGTTCGACCTCGAGGCCACCTGCGTAGTCGACGGCCAGCACGACCACGCAGAGCACGATGCCCAGGGTGGCGAGTTGCGACCAGAGCCGAGGCAGTGGATTGGGCGTACCACCGACGTCTCGCACACGCACACCGAGCCCCGCGACCGCCATGCCCCCGACCCAACCGAAGAGCGCGATCGAAAGGTGCAGTTGGATCCACAACGCGCGGGGACCGGGGAACTTCATGCCACCGTGCCCGTGCGCGACCCAGATGCCGAGGGCCGCAACCGTGAGAAACGCGTACACCGCAAGTCGCCAGGCTCCGCCGGGCGCGGGCTCCGTCGTTCCGCGAAGCAAGCGGGTCGCAGGCCAGAAGAAGGCCAGCAGCGCAGGAAAGAGGGCGCCGATCGCGACGAACACCGGCGTCACCGACACCCCGGCGAGGCCAATGCAGAGCGATGCAGCTCCGATCGCGAAGCCGAGCCAACCCGCCAGCGCGAGTGCGCGGCCCGGCTGCGGTCGGTCGAGCAACATCGGAGCCGTTCGATAGAAGGCCCCCATCCCCGTCATCGACACGAAGCCCAGTGTGGCGAAGTGGGTGAACCCCATGGTGATGGGCGACCAGCTATCGAGCAGCGCGAGTTCGCCGTGCAACAGCAGGGTGATGCCCGCGCACGCGACGGCCGCGGGTGCGGTGTAGAAGTAGGGCGCTGCCCCATCGCCCCCGGAGGCCCGGCTCTGTCGGACCATCGCCGACACTCAGTCGGCCACCCAGGTCGTGGGCAGGCAGAGGTTGTCGACCGCCCAGGCCTGCACGCGTTCGGCGATCGAGTCGACCGCGAGCGCCCGCTCGATCACGAAGCTCTGGATCGCGCGCGCATCTTCTGCATTCAAGCGGTCGGCGAAACTCGCCATGCCCTTGCCCGAGTAGGTCCCGCCGATCACGATCGATTCCCAATTCTCGTGGACGGCCTGGCTCGAGTAGCGCAGATCCGGAAGCCAGCCCGTGCTGCGTGCCCACTGTCCGTGGCAACGACTGCAATGGGATGCGTAGAGCGCGCGCCCGCGATCGACCTCTTCGGCATCGAGCGGACGGGGCTTCGCACTCACCACGCCACCCGGGGCCGGGCCACTCGCTGGCATGCGGTCCTTTCCGTCGAGGCGAAAGGCGTAGATGCGCCCCGCGTTGTCGTTGGTGTAGTTCGCGAAGTTGATGGCCGGCGAACCGCCGATGCCCGCGAGCACGGCGATGTATTGCACGCCGTCGATCTGGTAGGTCACGGGGGGCGCCATCACGCCGGTACCGGTTTCGATCCTCCACAACCTTTCCCCCGTCGCGGCGTCGTAGGCGGCGAAGAAGCCGGCCCCGTTGCCCTGGAAGACGAGCCCGCCAGCGGTCGAGAGGATGCCGCCGTTCACCGGATGATCGTGTTCGACCTTCCAGGCGAGCTTCTGTTCGACGGGATCCCACGCGGTGAGATGCGCGGGGTTGCAGAAAGGGATGATCCAGCGCAGCGCGTCGTGGAATCCGGGCCAATCTTCGCCCGTATTCATCACGCCGGGCACGTAGGCGTAATCCTCGTCGGCATGAAAGGGCCAGACGTTCGAGAGCGTCGGGACATAGACGAGTCCCGTTTCCGGATGGAAGGACATCGGATGCCAGTTGTGCGCACCGGGCACACCCGGCATCACGTACCTCACTTCGTCGTTCCAGTCGCCTACGCCGGTTTCCACCGGGCGCCCGGTTTCGAGATCGACGTGACTCGCCCAGTTGATCGGCGCGATCTTCTCCGCGGAGATCAGCTCACCCGTCGCGCGATCGAGCACGTAGAAGAAGCCGTTCTTGGGCGCCTGCATCAGCACCTTGCGCTTGCGCCCCTCGATTTCGAGCTCGGCGAGGATCATGTGCTGGGTGGCGGTGTAGTCCCAGTTTTCGGCGGGGGTCGTCTGGTAGTGCCAGACGAGTCGGCCCGTCTCTGGACGCAGGGCCAGAATGCTCGTGAGAAAGAGGTTGTCGCCGCCGCCGGGGCTGCGTACTTCGCGGTTGTAGGGGGATGAATTGCCCACGCCCACGTACAGCAGGTCGAGTTCCGGGTCGTGGGCCATCGAATCCCACGCCGTGCCGCCCAGCCCCGAAGCCCAATCGCTCTGCTTCGACCAGGTCTTCGCCGCCATTTCGAGTTCGGGATGCTCGTAGGGTTGGCCGGGGGCCGCGGGTACGGTGTAGAAGCGCCAGCGTTCTTCCCCGCTCTCGGCGTCGTACGCCGTGATGTAACCGCGTACACCGAACTCGCCCCCGCCGTTGCCGATCACGATGAGCTCACCCACCACGCGCGGCGCCCCGGTGATCGTGTAGTCGCCGCCCTTGGGAACCGTCTGCACCCGCCAGAGTTCGCTTCCCGTCTTCGCGTCGAGAGCGATCAGCCGACCGTCGAGACTGCCGACGTAGATGCGACCCTCGCGATGGGCCACTCCCCGGTTCACGACATCACAACACGCCTTGCGTCCGACGTCGCGCGGCACCTTGGGGTCGTAGCGCCAGAGTTCGCGCCCGGTCTTCGCGTCGAGGGCGAAGACCCGGCTCCAGGTCGAGGTGGCGTAGAGCACGCCATCGACCACCAGTGGAGTTGCTTCCTGACCGCGACGGCTCCCGGTCGCGAACGACCAGGCGAGACCGAGGCGCTCGACGTTCTCCCGGTCGATCTGGTCGAGGGGGCTGTGGCGATCTTCGTGGGCGGTGAGGCCGTGGAGGGGCCAGTCGACATCGGCCGGGGGTTGTTCGTTCGTTGCGGCGAACGCGTAGGGGCTCGCGCAGATCGTCGCGATCGAAAGCGCGACGATCGCGGCGCTCCGCCCGAGCCGATGATGATCCCGCAACGTTCCCCTCCGCTGTCGCATGGCATCGAACACGGGCGTCCGATGTGCGAGGGGCCGCAGGGTAGCGGGTCGAATCAGGAGGTCGCGACGCGATAGCCCGCGGCCTCGATCGCGGCGCGGATCGCATCCATCGCTGCATTGCCGCGCACGATGGCCCGATCGGGGTTGCGCGTCACTTCGGCCGCCATCACGCCTTCGACGTCGAGCAGCGCGGTTTCGACCTTTCGGGTGCAGCCGACGCACGTCATGCCTTCGACGTTCACCTCGATCTCGTCGCTCCCAGCTTCGAGGGTCTTCGCGCGCCACCAGGCGTGCACGTCGCGCAGGGCGAGCTGGGCGAGCATCGCGCTGAGCACCACCGCCGAGGCGATCGCCCACCAGGGAGCGGCGTGCTCGCCGTGCACGTGTCCGCCGCCACCCCCCGTTGCGATCAGGCTGTCGAACAGCGCGCCGAAGCCGATGCTGCCGACGATCAACACCGCGAGATAGATCGCGAGGTGTCGCCCACCGAAGCCGCGGAAGATCGCGCCCATGGTGGCCATGTTGGTGGCGGGGCCCGCCATCAGGAAGACCAGGGCCGCCCCGACTGGCATCCCGCTTTCGACCAGGGCCGCCGCGATGGGAACCGAGGCGGTCGCGCAGACGTACATCGGGAGCGAGACGAGCAGCACCGCGAAGCCCGCACCGAAGGCGCCGAGGTCGGCGAAGACCGAAAGCGAGCCAACCGGCACGAAGACGGTGATCGCAGCACTCACCAACACGCCGAAGACGAGCCAACGCCAGATGCTGGCGAGCAGGTCGTGGGCATGGGTGAAGAAGGCGCGTGGGCCTCGCGTTTCATCCGCCGCACTCGCGGTGCCGAGGTCGCGCGAAGTGCTCGGGTCGTCGGGTACGCGATCGGCGAGCCAGCCACCGATCACTCCGGTGACGCCCGCCGCCGCGACCTTGAACAGGGCGAACGGCCATCCCAGGAAGGAGGCGCTCACCAGGATCGAATCCACCCCGGTCTGCGGCGTGCTGATCAGGAAGCCGAGCGATGCGCCGTTGCTCGCGCCGTCGCGCTTCAAGCCGAGGCCGGCGGGGATCACCCCGCACGAACACAGGGGGAGGGGGATGCCGAAGACCACCGCCTTGAGCACGCCTCCGCGGCCGGTGAGTTGGCGACCCACGAAGTCGCGTGGAAGCACCACGTGCAGCAAACCCGAAACCCCCATGCCGAGCAGGAACCAGGGGGAGAGTTCGAGCATCACGTCGATCGTCGCGGCGGTGAAGGCATCGATCATGGCTAACGACCTCCCAGCCCACCGTATTTCGAGAAGACCTCGAGCAGCTCGTCGATCGACTTCTCGCGTTCCTTCTTCGAGCCGCTCTCGAGGGCCGAGGCGACGCAGGTTTCGACGTGGGTGCCGAGCAGGAGCTTGCCCGTCTTGCCCAGGGCACCCTGTACCGCCGAGATCTGCAAGAGGATGTCGACGCAGTACTGATCCGCTTCGACCATGCGCCGGATCGCGCCGACCTGGCCTTCGACCCGTCGCAGGCGGGCCAGCAGCTTCTTCTTGATCTCGGGGTCGCGGTGGTCGTGCTGCACGGTGTCGGTCTCCTGCCTGGCGGTTCTTCTGGATACCCCCGGTGGGTATCCCAACCGTATACCCCTATGGGGTATCGGTCAAGGCGGAGAATCCTGAAGTGGTGAGATCCCGCGGCGGCCAGGCGCGTTTCAGCTGCGGCCGCGCGACGTTTCGGCCAGAGCTTCGTAGAAGCCCATGGTCATGCACACCGTGGGACCGGTGATGCGCACCTCGCGATGCTCGAAGGCGAAGAACGACTCGCCGCGCACGGGATCCCTGCGCCAGACCCGGTAGCCGGAGGGGCGCGTCAGTGCATCGAAGGGCAGCTCGTGGATCTCGCTCACCTCCCGCGGCGCCGGTGTGAGGGAGAAGGGCGGACGCACCAACCCGACGACCGGCGTGATGCGATAGCCCGACTGCGTGTGATAGACGCCGAGGCGTCCGAGAATGCGCACCCGCATCGGGTCGAGGCCGATCTCCTCGTGGGCCTCGCGCAGGGCCGTCGCTTCGGCGTCCGGATCGTTCTCGTCCGCGCGACCGCCCGGATAACACACGTGCCCGGGGTAGGAGATGTCGGGGTGCCGTTTCGTCACCAGCACGGCGAGGCCCGACGCGCGCTGCACGATCGGCAGCAACACCGAGGCCGGTGTGGCGTTCCTTCGCACCTCGTCGGGGACGGGCCGCTCGCGGTGGTAGTTGCGAATCGGCTCCGGGCTTCGGCCGCGCGGGCTCGCGAAGTGGGCTTCGAGAAGCTCGAGGTCGACGCGCAGGGCGGGGGGTTCGAAGTCGCTCTCGATTTCGCTCGCGTTGTCGTGCTGGGAGTCGTCCAAGTCGGCCAGCATAGCGAGGGGTGGCTACAGTGGTCCGCCGCGGTGCACGCGTCGTGCGCGCGGCCGCACGAGGGAGTCCATCGTCATGCCCACCTTCTATCTCTGTCTCGCGATCTTCGGAGCCCTGCTCACCGCCAACGCCTACGTGGCCCAGCGACGCACGGGGCCGCTCGTGATCTTCGGCTTCTTCGCGGGGTGGTTGGTCTCCGAGCTCCCGCTGCACGTGCTCGCCATCCAGGCGATCGGCACCCTCGCCATCGTCGCGCTGGGCGGCGCCGAGGGCTGGCCGGGGCAGACGGCCCTCGCGCTCACCTTCGCCTCGTGGGGTGGCCTGCTCGGCCTGCTTCCGATCGCGGGGCAGGCGCGCAACGTCGTCGCGGCCGCGCTGCACGATGCCTTCGGTTCGGACTTCCGCGCGGGCTGGGCCCCCGAGATCGCGCGCGCGATGG
>JANQEL010000182.1 GCA_028278345.1 Myxococcota bacterium | reverse complement strand
GAACCCGCATGGTCTATCACGAACACGGGCTGCAATCCGTGCGCGATTCATCTCTATGGGATCGGTGCTTTCCCTGGCTGATCCGAAGGGCAGCGCACGTGATCTGCATCGCACGGGTGATCGCGGACGAGGTACTGGCCGGGGGAATCCCTGCTGAGCGTGTCACCAGCGTGCCAAACGGGCTCGCGACGTCGGAGGTTGCACCTCGACTTCCGGACCCGGGGCCCGACGCGGCACCGGGATTTCGCGTCATCCAGATCGCGAACCTGCTCCCGTGGAAGGGACACGCAACGGTGATCCGCGCCGCTGCGGCTGCGCGAAACGAGATCCCCGGCCTCCACGTCTCGTTCTATGGCCGGGCTCACAACGCCCAGACCGACGAAGCGCTGCATGCGCTGCGTAGAGAGTGCGGTGCAGAAGATCTGGTCGAGTTCTGCGGTTTCAGTGAAGATCTCGAAGGCGAGCTCCCCCATTTCGATTGCCTGATCGTGGCCTCCGACTCCGAACCCTTCGGCCTGGTCTTGCTCGAGGCCATGCGCGCCGGAGTGCCTGTCGTCGCGACGAACGCGGGCGGTGTCCCGGAGATCGTCACACACGAGCGCGACGGGCTGCTCTTCGAACCGGGGGATCACGAGACCCTGGCCCGCCATCTCACGAAACTCGCAAACGATCGCCCATTCGCGCGCCAACTCGCGGAACAGGGGCTCATCACCCTTGCCGAGCGCTTCTCCCTGCATGCCCAGGCGACGGGAGTCGAAGCGGTGTTCGAGGGACTCGATTAGAAGCCCGAGAATGCGACAGCCATTACTCGGCGAGGCACTCGGCGAGAGCGGCGTAAAACTGTTTGGCGCCGATCTCCTCGCCGAACTCCTCGGAACGGGTACTCAGACAGATCCCGTGCTGCGTCCGGTTGCTCGGATGATGACCGTGCATTCCAACGCTGGGCTTCGGCCCCCAAAAGCTCGGCACGAGCTGGTAGTGATCGTCCGTGTAGTAGATCAGATCACCGCAGGCACGTCGGGTGATCCCCTGCTCGGCGCGCTCGCGATCGCTGAAGGGGCGCAACCCGTGAATACCATCGAGGTATTCCGCTATCTCGGCAAGGCGGGTTTCCGATTCGGACCACACGCGAAGCAGGGTTCCCTCCGAGAAGTAGGTGTAGTTCTGCGGCGACGGACGACCGAATCTCGCTTCGAGATCGAGCTCGATGTGATGTTCGATGTTCGACATCCCATGATCGGAAATCACGAACACCTGCCCATCCGGATACTTCCCCAGGTAGGCGTTGGTGAGTTCGCGGATGTAGCGATCGTTCTCGACGAGCAGCTCGTTGTAGGGCTCCGATCCGACCCCCTCCCAGTGGGAGCAGTGATCGATCCCCGCGAGCATCAGCGTGATGTGGCCCGGGTCGTCTTCGCTCTGGATCTTCTCGAGCGCTGCGCGAAACATCACTTCGTCGCGCTGATGATTGTTCTCGAACTGCCAGTGCAGGAAGCTGGTCATGTCCGGATGATCGAGCAGCGATTCCCCGTCGAAGCCGCGATCGAACACCGAATGGCCGGTCTGGTTGAAATAGGCGAGATAGCGAATCGGGATGTTCTTGGTCGACGAGACCCAACCCAGACGATCCAGGACCTTGTGGACGACGCGCTTGGTCGGGTACCACGCTTCGGCCAGGGCGAGGACCGGAAGCAGCGCCCGGATGCGGCGAAACGGCGACCGCTCCGGGTCGTACTCCCACTCACACCAAAAGCCGATCTCGTCGGGCGTCTTGCCGGTGAACAGCATCGTCTGGCAGTTCACGCTGTAGCCGAGAATCGGTACGAGTCGCGCGCGCGTCTTGAACTCGTTGGCAAACGCCATGCGTTCGAGCTGGTCGAACGGAACGCCGTCGATGAAGATGGTCAGTGTTCGCGGCATGACTGGGAATCACCCGGACCCGGCGGCGCAATCGTCATCCGCGTCACGACGCGTCGACTCGAAGCGGCGCAACCGATACGAAACGTCCTCGAGGATTCCACGACTACTGCTGATCAGATCGGCGACGATACCGGTCAGGATCATTTGGAAGCCCGCGAGCATCAGGATGGCGGCAAGAATGAGAGACTGTACGTGCAGGTGTGCGGTGGCCGTGAAGAAGAAGTAGTAGAGAAACCGGAATCCGATCGCGACGCCGAACGACATCGTCGCGAGCCCCAGGGCCGAGAAGATCGCCATCGCCCCGTAGCTCGAGTAGACACGCACTGCGATCTGAAGCGACCGCGAGATGAACTCGAACACATTCGAGAAAAGGCGGGACTCCCGAAGCTTTTCGTTCGTTCGAATCGGCACACTGACCGTCGGAATGTGTTTGCGGCCCGCCTGAATCACGTGATCGACGGTGTGATCGAAGTCGGTCGACATCGCGAGGCGAGTTGCGGCCTCGCGCGTATACGCCTTGAAACCGCTGGCCACGTCGGGTACGTCCAGATCTGCGAGGCGGCTGATGACCCGACTTCCCACCACCTGCAACAGCTTCTTCAACGGAGAGAAGTGCGCCACCTTGGTTGGCTCACGGTCGCCGATGACGAGATCGGCCTCACCCGCGAGGATCGGAGCGACGAGTCTGGGGATGTCGCCGCCGAAGTACTGGTTGTCGCCATCGGTGTTCACGATGATGTCCGCACCAGACTGCAGGCAGAAATCCACACCCGCTGCGAATGCGTGCCCGAGACCACGGTTCGCTGCAAAGCTCACGATGTGATCGGCCCCGTGCTCGCGGGCTACTTCGACGGTTCGGTCGGTGCAACCATCGTCGATGATGACGACTTCGACACGATCGACGCCATCGATCTCCCTGGGTATGTCCTGCAGAGTCGCGGGAAGCGTATCCTCCTCGTTCAAGCAGGGAATCTGGATCATCAGCTTCACGTTATTCGCACTCTCCTCGCGCCGCACTCCTGCCGATAGAGGTGTGCCGATGCAGGTGGCCATCCGGAAAGATCGGCAGCGCAGCGCTACTACTATAATCGATAGCCTCAGGCCCGCACGAGAGCGCACGACCGCGCATTGGAGCCGTTCGATCCTGATGACCCTCGGAACCGCAGCATGACTTCTTCGGACCGCAGGTCGTGCGCAACCCGTGCAATCGGAACCGGTAGCCCACTGCCAAGAGCGGGCGGCAACTGGCTGCTCGTCGTGGGCGTCCTCTCCGTCTACGTCGCCGCAATCGGGATCTTCTTCCCCGATGTGATCACGAATATCGACGAGGCCTGCTATGTCGCCCAGGCAGATGGTCTGGCCCGGGGCAAGGTACGAACGCACTGGGTGGTTCCCGTCGAGGGGCTTCCGAAGCCCTATCAACCGGGCGAGTACCCTGTTGGCACCGCGGCCACGATGGCACCCTTCGTCTATCTCCTCGGGTGGCGGGGCGCATTCACGATCCCACTCCTCTCGCTGCTGGGTGTCGTGCTGCTTACGGCTCGGTGGATCGAGCGCGAAGACAAACCCATCGTCTTCGCCCTCGTGACCCTCGCCTTTCCAGCCACGCTGGTGCTCGGACGGGTCGCCATGAGCGACCTGCCGTGTGCGCTCCTCACGACCTCCGCGATCCTGCTCTTCTGGGAAGGCGGAAGGCGGGAAGACCCACGCTATTGGTGGGCTTCCGGTTTCATCGCGGGGCTCACGCTGTCCTTTCGTGAAACCGGCACCCTGGTCGTTGCCCCCTTCTATCTGGGAGCACTGCTGCGACGGGAGCGGGGTACGAGCGCACTGATCGTTTCCGGCCTGACGGGAACGCTGGTTCGCATGATCAGCGGTTGGTGGGTTTTCGGCGATCCACTCCACGTCAAGAACGCGGGATACGGATTCTCCCTCGAGTCGTTCGCGTCCAATCTTCCCATGTACCTGCTGTTCACGCTGGTACTCGTTCCGGGAGGGCTCGCGGCCACCCTCCTCTATCGCGGACGCCGGCGTCCGGAAGTGATCGCCGCGGGCCTGTTACCGGTGGTCTTCTTCGCGTCCTACGAGTACGCGGGCACGGAAAGCGGCTCGCTCAAGGCGGTCATCCTGACGGGTCGGTTCCTGATTCCGACCCTTCCCATCTACGCTTTCTGTCTGGCACACGCCGTCCCCGATGTCTTGTCGCGCGTTTCCCAGAATCGGATCCGACTCGCACGGATCCTGGACGCCTCGGTGAAGTGGCTTCTGGTAGCCGGGGCCGCGAGCGCTTCGATCGCGGTCCACGTCGTGATGGATCGCTTCAACGCCTCCCATCTCGAGATTCGTGAAGCCATCTACACGCACACCAACGACGGCTCCTGGGTCATCACGAACGCCCACGGCACGTTCAAGTATCTCTCCAGCGAGATGTACGGACCGCGAACGCCGATCGGAATCCAGGGACTCGAGCCACGCCACTACGAGCGGATCCTCGACGAAGCGAACGATCTCCACGTCGTTCTGCTCGAGCGAACCGACAGCGCCTATTGGCTACGCAGGAGCGTCGAATACGAAGCGTCGATCGCCGATCTCGCCACGCTCTCGAGCATGGACCTGCGCTACGACGAGGAGGTCGGTGCCGTCGGTCGACTCCGGATCTGGCGAATCGATCGGCCGGACTCCGGGTGACGCCTCGCTGGCCCATCACGATGAGATCGAGCTTGGTGCGTGCCCTGCTCACCTTGATCACATGCTGCGAGATGGCGCGCCCTTGCGAGACCTTCGCCCTCGAGCACCCCGAACGGATCGTGAACGGCACCTTCGCCGAAGGAATCGACGGCTGGCGCGTCGACGGCGGAACGGCAACCCGAGGCTCCGCGGTTTGTCCGGGCGAAGATTGCCTCGAACTCGAGGTGCCCGGTTCGGACGCCGCCAGGATTCGCCAGGTGATCGCCGAACTCGAGCCCGCAGAGCACTACACCATCGACGCGCGCATTCGCGCAGGTGCAGGGCAACGTGTGCGTGTCGGGCTGCACGATGAGAACTGGAGGGGGCCCTTCTGCGCGCGCAAACCACTTTCGATCTTCGTCGAGACCCTGGGTCGCGCAGACGGAGAGGGCGAGTGGCAGAATGTATCCGCCTCGATCGAGATCCCGCAGCGCGATCCATGTGGCCCGACCCACGGTCACCGCTGGCAGCTAGAGCTCGAGTTCGAGCCGTTGGCCGGGCGAGCGTCGACGGTCTGGATCGGCGACGTTCGAATCTCGAGGCGGATCGATCCTGGCGAGATGGCCCCCGGGACATCGAGACCTCGATGCGCCTACTTCCGCGACCATGCGCACCTCGATCCATGCCCCGGCCCCACCGATACACCGCCCGTCTCCGCCGCACCCAGCGAACTCGTCACGATCGCCAAGTGGATGCTCGACGAGGGCGACGGCACACTGATCCACGATTATGTCTCGGGTCGCAACGGCGTCATCGCGGGACTCGGCGGCAACCGACGGCCCGACTGGCGCGATGGCACCTTGTTCTTCCCGGGCGGACGCGAGTCGCCGACAGTTCGCATCGACGCCGGCCAGCCGATTCACGGAGCCCGTTTCGAGATCTCCCTCGAGGTTTCCCCCGCTCCGCGCTTCGACGCGGGTTGCCTGCTGTCGAGCCGGCCCGCCACCTCGCGCCTCGGTGGGTTTCGGCTCTGTCTTGCCCGCGACGCACAGACGTTGCGTTTCGAGGTTGCGAATGGAACCGCGATCCGAGAGTACACAAGCATCCTGTCGACCCCGATTCCGTCCAACCGCTGGACTCGGATCCACCTGCGCGCCGAAGCAGGTTGGCTCGAAGTATTCGTCGGAGGCCAGCGGGTCGAGCGCATCGAAGCGAGGCGGCTACAACTGCGAAGGAGCCCCTTTCCCCTCGTGATCGGTGGCAGTGTCACCGGAGGTACCACGCGGCGCACGGATGCCGGTTTCCACGGGAAGATCCGCAACGTGACCCTGCGCGGCACTCCGCGAGATGTCAGGAGCCCCCGCCCCCAGCCACTGGGCCACGTGACGCGCGGAAGCTGGCCTCTCGATGAAGGCTCGGGGATCGTCGTGCGCGACCGCGCGTCGAATCACCACGGCGTGATCGAAGACACCCCGAAGCGTCGCGCAGCACAGTGGGAGGGCGAGCGGCTCACGTTCGGCGGGACACCCGATGCGGGGGGCGTCGTGATCCGCAATGCGGGACCGATCTACGGCGACGCCTTCGCGATCGCTTTCGAGATGCAGCTCGACGATCCGCGACGCGACTCTGGGACGCTGCTCGCCAACAAGACGGGGATGTCCGTGCAAGGTGGCTTCAAGATCGGCTACTCGGGCCCCAAGACCCACCTCTCGGTGAACCTCGCGGACGGGGAACGACAGGTGATCGCGCGCGCGAAGCTGCCCTTCGTGCCACCGGCCGGCGAGTGGATTCCAGTGCAGATCCGCTTCGCCCACGATCGCCTCGACATCACCGTCGCGAGCATCGATGTGCAGGGCTTCGTCTACCCCGGCTTCGCGCTCGCCCGGACCGACCGTCCGATGATCGTCGGAGCCTACTACTACCCGCCGACCAAGGGCGTGAAGGGCAGCATCCGCAATGTCGAGCTGCGGATGCGAGCCGAGAACGTCGCCGCGACCGGCGGCGACACACCCGCGCCCTCTGCGCTGCCATGCGTCGCAACCGCACTGCGCGACAAGATGATCGTTGGCAGCAACGTCCTGGTTCCGAACTGGTTCGGCGCGTCGTGCAAGAGTCAGAGGCAAGGCGAGTTCCACACCGGCTATGTCGTGGAACTCTCCGAGGAGTACGAACTCGAGGCGACGGGTGCCAGCGAAATCGAGGACGGCAGGCTCGTGCACAATGAGTTCGATTTCCTGGGTTGGCGGGAGCGCGATGGCACACGCTACCGCGCGTATCGGGTCGAGTTGAACTACCTGAGAGAGTCCGGAGGCGTCTTCGGACCGCTGTTCGTCTCGCACTCGGCGATTGCAAGTGCGGATCCAGACCTATCGCGCGAAGGCCAGAATGCGCCGGGGCGATTACTGCTCTACGACGAAGAAGGTGCCGAGAACGCAGCCCCCGTATCGATCGAACTCGAGCACCGCGAGTTTCCGATCCTGCCGCCGCCCCGCGCGATCCACCACAGCCTGGCCTGGATGGGCCTTCCTCACAGCATGAGCTGGCCCGACTTCATGACCCACTACGGCGCCCTCGGGTTCAATGTCGTTCCCACCCTGGCTCTCTACGACCGTCATCTGGCGCCTTCCGCGAGAAAGCGATTCATCAAGAAGGCGCGACGACACGGGTACGAGGTGCTCGTCGTCGATTCTCCCTACCACAGCCTGATCGTGCACGAAGAAGCTCGAACGCTGACCGACGACGAGACCGTACAGCCCTACGTCGACCCTTCCTATCGCGGCCCCTACTACGAGAAAGAGTTGGCTCGCGTCGGCGAGAAGATCTCGGAGGTGGATCCCGAATGGGTCATGCTGGATATCGAGTGTTTCGAGGACGGCGCGTTCGCATGCCTCACGGGAACCTCGACTCGATGTCGCGAACACCTCGCTCGTATCGGAGCGAATCCGGAGCGCGACATCGCCGACGCCGTCATGCAACTCGGCACCGAGCTCATTGCGAACCTGCGCCGCCGCATCGACGAGTCGCTTCCACGCCGCAAGTCGACGCAGTTGGGAATCAACACGAGCGAGCCCCGGCACGTCTATCATCGCCTCTTCGATTTCGACGCGCTCTACGACGCTCATGTCGACTATGCGCAACCCGTTCTCTATCGATCCCACCCCAAGCGCATGGGCGAACGCATCCGCGAGAGCCGAGCAAACCTGGAAAGTGGGGATATCATCCCCTGGCTCGACCCGGGTTCCGTGGCAGAGTTCCCCAGCGTCGAGATCTACGACCGCGTGCTCGAAGTCTTCGGCTCGGGTGCGAGGGGCATTGCGTGGTTCCAGTACTCGAAGTTCGAAGGTGCCGACTTCTACTATCTCGCGAAGGCGATGGAGTCGATCATCGCGGTCGAGGACGTCATCATCGGCAGTCGACCCATGGAGCCCATCCAGGTGATGCGTGGCCGTGCGAATGCATCGGGACTCGTGAACGGTTCCCACGGCCTCCTGCTCTTGAGCGACTATGCTGGGTCCTCGCAACCCGTCACGGTGACCCTGAGACTGCCCGACGGCGTTGGCGGCAGCATATGGGACGTTGCTCGAAGAGAACGAGTCGCCCAGGTTGGCCTGGCAGGCCGAAACGAAGTGACCCTCGCGTGGCGACCCGGTGTTGCAGACGCGAACACGGCGCTCTTCTATGTCGGGCCCGCCCACTTCGAGGACGACCGCCTCACTGCCAACGCATCGGATGACGCGCGTTGAACCGCGCGGCTCGGTGCGGGGGTACCTCCCTACTCCACTCGCGGCGCACCCAACCGAGAGAGTGATCGCCGCACTCGTTCTTTCCGCGAGGTCAACGGCCGTGCGCCCAGAATGCTTGCGCTTTAGAGTTGCGCTCCGGCTGCCGATCGTAGATGGGCTACCTCCGACCCTCGGGCAGCAACGTGGCTCGCACCACCCCCAACCGTCGTCGATCCAGCGCGCAAAGGTGAAGTGAATTGGCACCCGAAGTTCCGATCCTCAGCAGCCTCGCCTCGCTGTTCGTGTGTTTCGTGCTGGTGCTCGGCTTCTATGCGTTCCGCCGGCCGGATGAGCGCAGGTATCTGCTTCCGCTCGCGCTGCTCGCGTTCAGCGTGAAATGCCTCCTGGTCGTCACCTATTTCTATCTGCTCGTCTGGTACGGCGAAGAGGGGTTTGCGTACAAGGACGCGCGCGGTCACCACGACCGCGGCGCCATCATGGCGATCGAGATCAAGGAGGGGCTCCCACGCGACTCCCTCGGCTGGAAGGCGAAGGATACCGGCTACTACGTGCTCACAGCCGTCA
>JANQEL010000190.1 GCA_028278345.1 Myxococcota bacterium | reverse complement strand
CCACCACACCGCGTAGGTCGAGAACTTGAAACCGCGCCGATGGTCGAACTTCTCGACCGCACGGATCAGGCCCAGGTTGCCCTCCTGGATCAGGTCGGGGAACGACAGACCCAGGTTGCGGTAGTCCTTCGCGATCGCGACCACGAGCTTGAGGTTGTGCTCGATGAAGCGGTTCTTCACCGTCGTCATCCGCTCGTGCGCGTTCTCGACTTCGTCGACCAGCTGCAGCATGTGCGCCTTCTGCACACCGGCTTCGGCTTCGAGTTCGGTCAGGCGCTTGGTCCGGCGCCGCGTCTTGCGGATCTCGCGGCCCAGCGTCAGCACGTTCTCGCGCAGCTCGACGAGGAGCACGAGGGAAAGACGCGCGTTGTGCATCTCCTTCGCGATCTTCGCGTCGAACTTCTTGAGTTCGGGACCGTACTCGCCACTCGTGACTTCGTAGGCCTCGTCGCGACCTGTGAGCAACGTGCGCAGCTTCTTGACTGCGCGCTCGACGCGTGCGGCGATCTCGCCCGTTTCTTCGTCGCCCACCGATTCGGAGAGCTTGGCGCCCGTGTGCGACAGCGCGCGCAGGGCATCCCAGCGCGCCACCACGTGGCGGGCCGAACTCGGGACGGCGTAGAGCACGTCGCGCAGCGCAGCCGTTGCGGCCTCGAGGTCCTTCGCGAGATAGACCTCTTCTTCGCGCTTCAGCGTGCGCGTGCCACCGATCTCCTGGAAGTACGACTCGAGCGGGCGGCGTTCGCGGCCGGGATCGAGTTCCTCGGCTGCAACGACCGGCGTCGCGCCCGTCACCGCCTTGCCGACGTCCTCCGGGTTCGCCTCGGTCGCGGCTTCCTTCTTGCCGTCCTTCGGGTCGGTCTTCGCCGCGCTCTTCACCGCCGCCTTCGAAGCGGCCTTGGCGGTCGCCTTGCTACCACCGCCCTTGGCTGCGGTCTTGGGCGCCTTTGCGGCGGCCTTCGACGCGGCCTTTGCGGCGGTCTTCGACGTGGTCGTGCGCGAAGAAGTCTCTGCCTTTTTTTGCGCTTTCAATTCTCTCACCCTTCGTGACACCGACGGCGGGTCTTGGTCTTCTCGTTCCGACCTTTCGGTCCGAACCCGGCCGCCGGATGCCGGTTCATGAGTCGTTGGATCGTTGGTTGAATCTGTGGGAACTACGTGTTCGTGCTCTTCGTTCCGAGTCGTGTTTCGAGCTGCGAAGCGGGGCCGATCGTGGGGCTGGGTGACGCGGGGACGATTTCGATCGAACGTGCGGCGTTGCCGTCGTTGCGTTTCGTGGCGTCGAACCCCTCGAATTCGTTGCGTTCACTCTGATCGTCGAACGCGAATTCCAATCGGGTTGCTCGCTTGCGAGTCGTGCGATGGCTCTTGGATATTCGGACTGTGAGTTGAGACGAGGCTTTGAACTGTGGTGGCCTGGCGGGTTCGGGCGCGTTTGACGTCTGAGGCACGATCACCAATGCGTCTACCAACGTCTTCCAATGCGCGTTGCGGCTAACCACATCGCCTGGGGCGCGTCAAGCGACCCACGATTGTGAACGTTCAGTGCCGATTTGGCTAGGACTTTCCGCACCTTGGGCGAATTCTTCGCCGGTTTTCGTCGGCCGCCTCCGGCCCCTCTCTCCTGGCCCTGGACGATCTGCGCATCATCTGCCTGTTCAAGGGGTGGTCCGCCAATTGTCAACCCGCGTTTTGCCCGGGCTCTCGGTGGAATTTCCCTTTATAACCGAGTCGCCGAAGCCTCTGCAAGTTTCCTCGTAACTCTCTGATTCTCCTTCCTAATCTGTAGATTTGAACACTCGGGGGAGGGAGCCTCGCTCAGGCTCGTCCCCGGTCGGATCCGTGAATTCGTCGCCTCGTCGGTCCTGGCTATTCGGATCCAAGGGGTGAAAACCCAACAATTTCGCCCTCAGATTTGTCAAGACCAGGACGGCAAGTAGGTGGCCGGCGCGCCCGGAGAGGTGACGAAACGACAAATTCGCGAACGAATTCGCGGGGTGGCGGTGGGGATCTGCGGGTCGCTGAGGCTCTGCGTGCGCGCGCAGGGGATGTTTTTCGGCCTTTTCGTGCGCGGGCCCGCCAATCCGCCAAACTGCGCGCCATGTCGGAAACCCTGACACCCGGGCGCGGTCTGTTCCGCGAGCGCGACTTCTACCTGGCCGAGTTTCGCGGGCGGACCCTCGCGCTGGCCCTGCCGAGCGACTGCCCGCTCTCGGGCGAGGAGCGCGCGGTGGTCGAGGGCGTGCTCGCGGATCTGCGGGAAAACCGGACGCCGGTCGTGCTGATGACCGACGACGCGGCGCTGGCCCGCGAACTTTCGCCCGGGCCGGTGGTCGAGAGGAACGACGTCGACCGACTGGGCGAAACCTGGCGAGCGCTTCAGCGCGGCGGACGCGCGGTGTTGCTGGCGCCCGGAAACGAAGAGGGCATGGCGGCGTTCTGTCGACGCGTCGTGCTCGAAGCGCGGGTCGCCAAGGTCGTCTGGCTGGGGGAGGGCGGGTTGTTGCGGCTCCCGGATGGGCGGCGGCGCTCGCTCGTGCCCCTGGCTTCGATCGAAGAGCGCGCGCGGGAAGCCGAAACGACGGCCGACGGGAAGGCCACGGCCACGCTGCTGCGCGAGTTCGAGAGGATGATCCGGGGCAGCGCGTCGAGTGTTTCGGCCTGCCTGCCGGGCGGGCTCGCCGACGAACTCTTCACCTACGCGGGGTCGGGGACCTTCTACGCGCGTGAGGGCTACACCGAAGTGCGCGACCTGGGGCTCGACGACTTCGATGCGGCAGAGGCGTTGATCGAGTACGGCATGCAGGAGGGCTACCTGCTCGAGCGCGGCCCGGCGGAGATCGAGCGCGCGCTCACGAACGGCATCGGTGCGTTCATCGAAGGTCGCTATCTGGCGGGAATCTGCGCGTTGCTTCCGCACGCGGACGATGGGGCGGGGGAGATCGCTTCGCTCTACGCGATGACCCGCTTCGTCGGGGAGGGGGTGGGCGTACACCTCGTGCGCGCGGCGATCGAGAGCGCGCGCGCTCGCGGAATGAACTACGTCTTTGCCTGCACGACATCCGACCGCGTCGAAGCCTTCTTCGAGCGCCTCGATTTCAAGCGCGTCGAGAGCGACGCGCTGCCCGAAACCAAGTGGAAGGGCTACGACGAAGAGCGTCGCCGAGAAGCGCGCTGCTTGCGCTTCGATCTCTCCTAGCGTTCTACTCGCCGGAGAACTTCGCTGGACGTTTCTCGCGGAACGACGCGATCCCTTCGACGAAGTCCTTCGAGCTCGCGGTCTTTGCTCGCATCTTCGGGATCTCGCCGAACGCGGCGGCTTCGCCCTGATCGAGATAGACCGAAGCCCCCCGCTTGATCTCCTGGACCGCGAGCGGGGCGTTCGCGCAGATTTCGTTCGCGATTTCCCGCGCCCGATCGATCTGCGAGCCCGCCGGCACGACCTCTTGAACGAAGCCGATCTCCTTCGCGCGCTCTGCCCCGAATTCGTCCGCGCGCAGCAGGTGATACATCGCGTTGCCCCAGCCCGCGCGCTCGATGTAGCGCACGTGGCCACCCCCGAAGACCGCGAGCCCCCGCCGCGGTTCCATCTGGCAGAAGCGGCAATCGTCGGCCGCCACCACGATGTCCGCGGCGAGCATCATTTCGATGCCGACCGTGAAGGTGACACCCTGGACCGCCATGACGATGGGCTTGCTGCAGCGGCGGCGCAGGGCAAAGGGGTCGACGCGATCGTCGGCCTCGGCTGTCTCATCGCGTTCGCCCGATTGGAACGAGGCCGCGAAGCGCGGCAGGTCGAGGCCCGCCGTCGAGTTCGGTCCGGCAAAGGTGAAGAGGCCGACCCAGAGTGTGGGATCGCTGTCGAGTTCGCTGAGCGCGTCGGAAAGCGCGTCGAACATCTCGGGGGTGAAGCCATTCATCTTGTCGGAGCGATCGACTTCGATGTGGAGAATGCGTTCCTCTCGGCTGGTGCGGATTTCGCCATCGCTCATCGGGGGCTTCTCCTCTCGTATTCGTGGCCCGGTCGAAGCCTAGCCAGTCGTACGAGTGCCACTATGGCTACGGGTCGGATCAACCCGCGAGCAGGCCCGGCAGCAAAAGCTCGAGGCGTGACCGCAACGCGTCGGGATCCGTTTCGGGGTGGGTGAGGCGCTCGAGTTCGAACGCGCGATAGACCCCGATCACGACGCGCGCGGCCTGCATCGGCTTCGCTGCTCCTTCGGCCTCGAGCGCCGTAGCGAGCATGCCGAGCAGGCTGCTCTCCCACGCGCGGTACTCGCGACCGAGTTCGGGGTTGCGCGCGGCGTAGAGGATGAGTTCGTACTCGGCGAGCAGCAGATGCGGGTCGAGGAACTCCCGGCGCTGGTAGCGCAGCAGGAAGTCGATGATCGAGCCGTTGCTGGCGGAGAGCTGTTCTTCGAGGGTGATGGCCAGCTTCTGGGCCACCGTCGCGATGTAGTGGCGGAAGGCTTCGAAGACGATCTCGTCGCGGGAGTCGAAGTGATAGGTCGTGGTGCCGCGCGAGACCCCGGCGGCTTCGGCCACGCGCCGATGGGTGACGGCCTCGACGCCCCCGTCTGCGATCACCCGGAGCGCCGCGTCGAGCAGGGCTCGCCGCTTGAGCTCGCCCTTGGGCAGGCTGGACGGGGTTTCGGGGCCGGAAGAGGGTGTCTGGACGATTTCTGCTGGCATGGGACGCAGAGTATGATAAAAAAGGACAATTGTCACGAAAGGAATTCACATGAATCTCGAAGAGATCGACCGTGCCCACCTGATCCACCCCATCACCGAGTTCCGCGCCCACGAGAAGAAGGGGGCCACCGTCGTCACCGGTGGCGAAGGCATTCGCATCCACACCGCGCAGGGCGAGAGCCTGATCGATGGCTGCTCCGGCTTGTGGAACATCAACGTCGGCCACGGCCGGCGCGAGATCGGCGACGCCGTCGCAAAGCAGATGAACGACGTCGCCTACTACCCGGGCTTCTGGGAGTTCTCGACCGAACCCGCGATCAAGTTGGCCGAACGCCTCGCCAACACCTTTCCGAGCGATAGCCAGCTCGATCACTTCATCTTTACGACCGGCGGTTCCGACGCGAACGAGACGGCCTTCCGGCTCGCGCGCACCTACCACGCGGTGCGCGGTGACCACGGTCGCAAGAAGATCATCTCACGCGCGCACGCCTATCACGGCATCACGCGGGCGGCGGGCAGTGCGACCCGGCTTCCCGCCTATCACATCTTTGCGGAACCCGATCCGCTCCACATCGAAGCGCCGGGCGCGTATTGCTTCCGCTGTGCCCTCGGCAAGACGTATCCCGATTGCTCCCTCGACTGCGCCGACGCGATCGAAGCCACGATCGAACGCGAGGGTGCGGACACGGTGGCGGCCGTCATCGCCGAGCCGGTCTTCGGTACCGGTGGTGTCATCCCGCCCGCCGACGGCTACTTCCAGCGCCTTCGCGAGGTGTGCGATCGCCACGGAGTGCTGCTGATCCTCGACGAAGTGATCACGGGCTTCGGCCGCACCGGAAAGTGGTTCGGGATGGAGACCTATGGTGGCCAGCCCGACATCGTGACCTTCGCGAAGGGCGTGACGAGCGGTTACCTGCCGCTCGGCGGCGTCGGCGTGAAGCGGCCGGTGTACGAGAGCCTGCGCGATCGGTCGCCCGAGGGGCTGCCCTTCATGGGCGGGCTCACCTACAACAACCACGCGACGGCCTGCGCGGCGGCCCACGCCAACCTCGACATCATCGAGCGCGAAGGGCTCGTCGAGAACAGTGCGCAGACCGGCGCCTACCTGCTCGAGCGGCTACGCGAGAGCTTCGGCGACAACCCGCTGGCGGGAGAGATCCGCGGTTCCGGCATGATGGCCGCCGTCGAGTGGGCGAAGCCGGGGGGCACCGAGCCCGCAGGGCAGACGCCGATGGCGCACCCCGCCGCGATCTGCAGCCAGGCGCGCAAGCGCGGCCTGATCGTGCGCGCGTTGTGGGAATGCCTCGCCGTTGCGCCGCCGCTCTGCACCACGTGCGAAGAGGTGGACGAGATCATCGGCATCCTCGAGGAGTCGGTCGCGGCTGTTCGGGCCTGATCCGCGGGAAGCCACAGCACGGCGAATCGCGTTTTCGATCGTGAATCGCGGCATGGGTTATGGTGGTGCGCCGCTCGGTGCACCACCGCCAACCCCCGCCGTCTGCACGGCCGAACACTCCGAGGTCCCCGTGGATTCCCTGATCTGTCTCTCGTCGAACTGTCCCGACGCATGGCTCGACACCGTGCGCGTCATCCAGGTCGCGGCCAGCGTCTTCCTCGCCATCCTCTTCCTGCAGTCGGGCATCGACAAGATCGTCGACCGCGCGGGCAACGTGGAGTGGCTCACCGGCCACTTCGCGAACTCACCGCTGGCTTCGCAGGTCGTGCCGATGCTCGGCGTGATCACGGTCATCGAAGTGATGGCGGGGGCGCTGGCGGCCGTCGGTGCCGTCGTGATCCTGCTCGGAGGGGAGACCACGATCGCGGCGTGGGGTGGGTTGGTCGCCCTGGCCGGCCTGTTGATGCTCTTCTTCGGCCAGCGCGTAGCGAAGGACTACGAAGGAGCCGCCGTGCTGGTGCCGTACTTCATCGCCACCGCCGCTTCGCTCTGGCTGCTCGGAAGCTGATCTCGTAGCGCCACGAGGGTCATGGACGATGGCCGGGGCCGCGGACGCGGTCAGTCGCTGTCGACCCGAAGCACTTGCGGGAGGTCGGGAAGGGCTTCGCCTCGTCGCGCTGCGATGCCCGCGATGATCGTTGACAATTGCTCGGCGAACTCCAGTTCGGCGTCGGGGACTTGCGTGTCGCGAACCATGCGTCGCAGGTGGGGCAGGGGGTCGTCTGATCGCTGTCGTAGGGTCTTGATGAGTTCGAGGTCGGGCGGCCGGCCGGCCTCGGTTTCGCTCCGCACCTCGACTTCGCGCCAGACGAAGCCGTAGAGCCAGTTCGTGATCGAGTCGATCGCGGTGAGCGCTTCGCGAATTTCGAAGCCCGACCTCTCCATCACCGACAACATCACTTCGAGGCGATCGACCAACCCGGGGTGTGAACCTCGAGCGCGCCGCAACACATCGGGGTGGAGCAACAGTCCCTGTCGCATCACCACGCAGTAGTCGAACCACCAGTGTGCCCAGTGTTGGCCAGAGTCGTCGGGCGGTAGGAGATCTTCGAGCGCGCTTGCGGCGGCCATCTCGAGCAGCTGATCGCGACCCTTGACGTGGTGGTAGAGACCGGAGGCGCTTACGCCGAGTTCTTCCGCCACCCGCGCCATGCTGAGCTGGCTCGCGGGGATGCGGCCAATCGCGCCGCTGATCTGTTCGCGCGTGACCCGGGCGGGTCTTCCCCTGCGCGTGGCGGACGTTTCGCTCGGCATTCGAGGTCTCCCGGTGGCTCGAGGGCGATCGTAACCTATTATAATAAGAATTATCAAAAATAGTTTGACAAAAGAGGAATGGGACGTGACCTTGCGCTCTCGTCACTCCCCGCGCCCCCCGGTGGCCGCGGGTCTGCCAGGGAGGGCCCCATCTCATGATCGACGAACACCACGCTCCCGAACGGTGGGATCTCGAAGTCGACCTCGTCTGTGCGGGGTCGAGTTCCGGCGGGTTGCTGGCCGCCATCGTGGGCCACGACCACGGTTTGACGACGGCCGTGATCGAAAAGGCCGACACCTTCGGCGGCGGAACGGCCTACTCGGCCGGCGCGATCTGGATCCCGAACAACGACCAGATGAAGTTGCAGGGGCTCGAAGACTCGAAGGAAGAAGCGCTCGAGTTTCTGCGGCGTATCAGTTGTGATCGACACGACGAAGCCATGGCGGAGGCGTATGTCGACAAGGGCCCCGAGATGGTCCGCTTCCTTCACGACAAGACACCGCTTCGTATGGAGGTCGACCACTTTCCCGGCTACTACGGCGACCTGCCGGGCGGTAAACCCGATGGTCGTCGGCTCTCGCCCGATGCCGACACGATGATCGCGTTCCTCGAGGAAGCGCAGCAGCGTCATCCCCTGCTCGAACACGTGCGCACCGATCCCGTCCCCTACTACCTCGGGCTCCGGAATCCCTGGGCGGAGGGACGCGGATTGATCGGCCTGTTGCTCGCGTGCTGCCTCGATCGCGGCATCGAGGTGCATCGCAGTACACCGGTCAAGCAGCTGATCGTCGAGGACGGACGCGTGACCGGTATCCGGGCGGAGCGTGAAGGGCGTGACTTCTTCGTGCGGGGACGACGCGGGGTCGTGATCGCAACCGGCGGCTTCGAGTGGAACGCCGAGATGAACAAGCGCTACCTCAACTCGCCCGACATGCACGGTTGCACGGCGCCCAGCAACGAAGGTGATGGTCACATCATGGGCATGGAGATCGGTGCGGCCACAGCGCTGATGGATCACTCGATCTTCCAGACCACCATCCGCGTCACCGGGGATGAATGTGACGGAAAACCCTTCTATCGCCTGATTTCGTTTGGCTACCCCGGGAACATCCTGGTGAACGGTCGTGGCCAGCGCTGCTGTGATGAATCCCACTACCCGGCCCTCGGCTGGATCTCGATGGCGCACGATCGCACGGATGCCCTGGCGCCCAACCTGCCGCTGTGGTGGATCTGTGATCAGGGTTTTCGCGATCAATGGGGTGTGGGTTCGCTCTCTCCGAAGAAGGAGACGGACGATTGGCTCTTTCGTGCGGACTCCCTCGACGAACTTGCAGACCTGATCGGCATTCCCGCCGAAGCGTTCGTCGAAACCGTGACGCGCTTCAACGAAAACGCGCGCAAGGGCGTCGATCCGGATTTCGGCCGCGGTGAGCGTCTGCTCGATCGTTACTGGGCCGAACTCGAGTGCCCCGAACACGAACCCAACCCGGCCCTCGGTCCGGTCGAGAAGCCTCCCTTCTATGCCGTTCGCCTCCATCAGGGCACGATGGGCAACCTTGGCGGGCTCGTCACCGACCCCGATGCACGCGTGATCGATGTCCGTGGACGTGTCATCGAAGGGCTCTATGCAACGAGCAACGCGGCGGCGTTGCTTTCGCATGGCTTCGGGTACGAGAGTGGTACGGCCATCGGTCGCAGTCTGATCTTCGGCTATCAGGCGGCGCTACATGCGACGAGCGTGTGAATTCCTTCGTGCTCTGGATTCGCCTTCGTTCCATCTGCAAGGTGGCAGTGAATGAGCACGCCTGACTTCGCAAGGCGCTGCGCGATCGTGGGCGTTGGAAACACCGCCTATAGCCGTGGCACCGACAAGACGACGATCGAACTCCATCTCGAGGCCACCCAGCGCGCCCTCGAGGACGCGGGACTCGAAATCTCGGATGTCGACGCCGTGATGCCCAATGAAATGGCGGGAACGATCGCCGAGGATTTCATCGTCAACCTGGGAATCCGCGATCTGCGATTTTCCTCGACGATTCGAACCGGGGGGGCCAGCGTGGTGAGCGCGATCCAGAGCGCCTGCCTGGCGGTCTCGGCGGGTGTCGCGAAGTGCGTTCTTGTCGTCGCGGGCCGGCGGGGTTATTCGGCCCAGCGCGTGTCCCGGACGAGTGAGGGCGTCCTGGTCCCGATGCCCATCATGCGCACCATCGACGAGTTCGAGAGGCCGTTCGGCAATACCGTTGCGGTCCAGTGGTTCGCCCAGGCCGCGCGCCGACACATGTTCGAATACGGAACACGCAGTGAGCACTTCGGCATGATCGCCGTCGCGTGTCGCAAGCACGCGAACCTCAACCCGCAGGCGCTGATGCACGAAAAGCCGATGACTCTCGAGCAACACCAGGCGTCACGCATGATCGCGGACCCGATGCGCCTGTTCGATTGTTCTCTCGAGACTGATGGTGCCGGTGCGGTCGTCATCACGAGTGCTGAACGCGCGAAGGATCTTCGCAAGCAGCCGACCCGCATCCTGGGAGTGGCGGAAGGGCACGGTGACCCGCCGACCTCGATCACCCAGAAGCGCGACATGACGAAGCTCGAAGGTGTCGAGCGCGCTGCGCTCCCTGCGTTCCAGATGGCCGGGCTCGGGCCCACGGATATCGACTGCGCCCAGATCTACGACGGATTCTCTTGGGTGACGCTGGCGTCGCTCGAAGCGCTCGGCTTCTGCGAGGCGGGCGAGGGAGGGCCCTTCGTGGAGGGGGGAAGGATCGAGCTCGGCGGCGAGTTGCCGGTCAATACCCATGGCGGCTTGCTTTCCGAAGCCCACTGTTCGGGAATCAACCACGTGATCGAGGGTGTACGGCAGCTGCGCGGTGAAGTCGAAGCGGCGCGCCAGGTACGGGCTTGCGAGACCGTGCTGGTGACGTCCGAAGGCGACTTCCACGAAGGCGCCGTGATGATCCTGGGGAAGTGAAATGGAGCGCGCGAATCGTCCACTGCCCACGCCCAGCGTCGAGACCGAGGCCTACTGGGAGGCGTGTCGCGAACATCGTCTGGTGATTCAGCATTGCACCGGATGCGATACATGGCGCCACTACCCACGTCCGATGTGCCCGCATTGCCACAGCACCGCGTTCGAATGGGACGAAGCCACGGGTCGCGGCGTGATCCATTCCTATACCGTCGCCCATCACGCCTTTCATCCGTACTGGGAGGACAAGACCCCGTACGTCGTGGCGACGATCGAACTCGAAGAAGGGGTCCGCGTCGTCTCCGATATGGTCGAACTCGATCCGGCCGACGTCGCGATCGGATTGAGGGTCGAGGTCATCTTCGAGGACCTGAGCGACGAGATCTCTCTGCCGCGATTCCGTGTACTTGAACAGCATGAGGAGCCCGTGACGTGATCGACGAGTCGAGCGTGTCGAGTAGCCGCGTGACGATCGAGGCCCCAGCCCAATGGGTCTGGGACGTGATCGTCGACTTCGAGCGCTACGGCGAATGGAACGAGTTCTGTCCGGAGGTCGACGCCAGGCTGGAGGTGGGCGCAGCCGTCGTGATGAAGGTCGATCTGGGCAACGGTCTTCAGGACCAGACCGAGTACATCACCGACATCGAGGCGCCCCACAAGATCGTCTGGTCGATGCGCAACGAACCCGGTGATCCCATTCACGCGAATCGAACCCAGCTGATCGAGCCCCTCGACGACGAGCGCTGCACCTATTGGACGATCGACGAGTTCGAGGGCGATGCGGCCGCGCCGATGCTGAAGGCGATGGGGCAGGGCATCGAGCGGGGTTTCGAGCTATGCGCACAAGGGCTCAAACGACGGGCGGAGCGGCTGTTCCGCGAGACCCGGTAGGGTCTCTCGAGAAGCAGTGTGAGTGCGGCCCGTCCGTGAACGGCTCCGGTCGATCGGGCATCGAACTGTGCTACGCCGTAGCCGCGCCCCGGTCGCACCGAACCGCCTCGCGACCATTCAGGAGCGTCGACGACGAATGGCCAGCCTCGATACGGCAGCAATCGAAAGAAACTTCTTCCGCGCCCTCAACGCCGTGGTCGAACCCGTGGTGCGCCGCGGGTTCGGATCCCCGTGTGTCCAGCCCGGTGGCTTCGTGGTGCTCGAGACCAAGGGGCACAAGAGCGGGAAGCTGCGTAGGACGCCATTGGCGGCAGTGCGCTTCGGTGATCGCGTCTTCGTCTCGACGTTTCGAGCCAATCGATCGCATTGGCTCCGCAACCTCGTGCAGGAGCCCCAGGCCGCGATGTGGCTCTCGGGCAAGCGGCGCAGCGTCGATGCTTCGGTACTCGAAGAGCCGCCGATTCGGGGATGGGGTTTCGCGGCCCTCAAGCTGGAGAACGCCCGATGAGTGAAGCGATGACGGAACAGACGCCGGTCACGACGGCAGTACCTCGAACCCCCGAGCAGACGCAGGCGGAAAACGGCAGGAACGTTCCGCCGGCCGACGAACTCACCCTCGAAGAGATCAATCCCCTCAACGCGAACCTCTTCCGCGAAAACCGGTGGCATCGCTACTTCGAGCGACTTCGCTGCGAAGATCCCGTTCACTTCAACGAATTCGAACCCGCCGGGCGCTACTGGTCCGTCACGAAGTACGACGACATCAAGACGGTGAGTTCGGATTGGCAGACGTTTTCTTCCGCCCACGGCATGACCCTGGGTTTTCGCGTCGGGTCGGTGGTGCCTGAACAGTTCCGACCCTCGGGAAGCCCGCCCTTCATTTCCCAGGACCCGCCGCGGCAGACCGAACAGCGCAAGACGGTGAGGCCCTCGGTAGCCCCGCGCAATCTCGCGAAGCTGGAGCCGACGATTCGCGAGCGCACCTGCCGCGTGCTCGACTCGCTTCCAGAAGGCGAGGCCTTCGATTGGGTCGACACCGTCTCGATCGAACTCACGACCCTGATGCTGGCCACACTCTTCGACTTCCCGCTCGACGATCGGCGCAAGCTCACGCGCTGGTCCGACATCGTCTTTGCCATCCCCGAACCGGGAGGCGTCGTCGAGTCGCAGGCCCAGAAGCGCCAGGAGTTGATGGAGTGCCTCGACTACTTCTCGAGGCTGTGGGACGAGCGCCGCAAGAACCCCGGGGAAGATCTGGTCTCGATGCTCGTCCACGGCGAAGCCACGCGTGACATGCCGCCGTCGGATCATCTCGGCAACCTGTTGCTCCTGATCGTGGGTGGCAACGACACGACGCGCAACACGATGTCTGGCAGCGTCTACTCCCTCAACAAGTTCCCCGAGCAGTACGACAAGCTGGTGGCGAACCCCGATCTCATCCCGAACATGGTGAACGAGGTGATCCGTTGGCAGACGCCGCTTTCGTACATGCGAAGGACGGCTACGCGCGACTGCGAACTCGCTGGCAAGGCGATCCAGAAGCACGATCAGATCTTGATGTGGTACGTCTCGGCCAATCGCGACGAAGACGTCTTCGAGAACGGCGACGTCCTCGACATCGAGCGGGCGAATGCGTCGCGTCACCTGTCGTTCGGCTATGGCGTCCACTTCTGCATGGGCAGCCGGCTGGCCGAGTTGCAGCTCCGCGTCCTGTGGGAAGAGGTGCTGAACCGCTTCGAGCGGATCGAAGTGCAGGAAGAGCCGAGTCGAACGTATTCGTCGTTCGTGAACGGCTACACGCGGCTCCCGGTCGTCGTCAAGCGCAAGTAGCGTCGCCCTGTTCGATCCAGCTATTCGATGTAGCCGAGGGTGCGCATCTGTTCCGCGGCTTCGTTCGTGAGTCGGCGGATCTCGTTGGCGCTCTGCTTCGCGCGTGCGAGGCGAGCGTCGCGCCGGGCGCGGAGCTCGGCGACCACCTCGGGGTGGTCGTCGGCGACGTTGCGCGTTTCACCCGGGTCGTCGGCGATTCGGAAGAGGTGGGCCTCGTCGCCGATGTCGTAGAGCTTCCAGGCCTGCGTTCGAACCACCTTGTGGTCGCGCCACACGATCAGGGCGGGTTCGTCGCTCGGTCGTCGCAGGCTCGTGCCGTCGAAGTGGATATCGACCTCGACGCCGCCGACCTCTGCGATCGTCGGTGCGATGTCGATGGCCTGTACGGGAGTCGCGACCCGTTCACTCTTCGTCTGCTCGGGCCACTTCACGATCAGCGGGATCCGCACTTCGCTCTCGTAGAGCGACCGACCGTGCATCCAGACGCCGTGTTCGCCGAGGCTCTCGCCGTGGTCCGACGACACCACGACGAGGCTCGCGTCGAAGCGGCCCGCTTCTTCGAGGGAGTCGAGGAGCTGGCCCACGGCGCCGTCGACGTAGCGGATTTCCGCGTCGTAGAGGGCGACGATGTCGGCCAACTCTTCCTTCGTGGGCGCCGGTGCCGTTCCCTTCACGAAGGCAGCACTTCGCAGGTCCTCAGCAACGTTGTCGGCGCGAGTGCGACTCAGCGCTTCGAGATCCTCCGCGAAGGGCGGTGCGTAGGGATCGTGGGGATCGAAGTAGTGGAGCCACAGGAAGAGGGGCCTTTCTGGATCGCGCGAGGCGAGGGCGCGACGCGCCTGGGCAGTGATGACATCCGCGGGGGTCGTGCTCTTGTAGTGCTGTTGTTCGAGATCGTTCCCATCGATCAGCGCGTTGCGGTAGAAGCGCTCGAAACCTCGCCGCAGACCGTGCGCCTCGGCGTCGAACTCGAACAACGGGTTGTCGACGATGGCGATGGTTTCGTAGCCACGGGCCTGGAGCAGCTCGGCGAGAGTCGTCTGGTTGCGCTTGACCCGTCCCGAAAGGCCGTACCGCGACGTCATGATCTGCAGCACGGAGGGGATCGTGTTGGGCGCCTGCGCGACGGCCACCTCGAAGAGCGTTGCGCGCTCCGCGAAGGCGTCGAGGCGCGGCGAAGTCTCCTTCGCGTAGCCATAGCTTCCCAGATGATCCGCGCGCAGGGTGTCGATCGTAATGAAAACGATGTCGGGGGGATGCGAGCCGGGGGCGGAGCCGCCGCCGCAGGCCAACGCGAGACCGATTGCCAGTGGGAGCCAGGCGCAGGCGAAGGGCGGGGTGGGCCGTCGGTCGGACATCGACGCCAAGAGTATCAATCGCGCGCGACCGGTTCCCGGTGATTCCGTATCGTGAAGCCCCATGCGATTGGCTTCGATTCCACTCCTCGCGGTCCTGGCCACCCAGCTCTCGTCATGTGCATCGCCACCGGTCGATGGCCCCGGGGCCGCCCACGTCTTCGTCGACGGCGCGGTCTACACCCTCGACCCTGAACGACCCTGGAGCAGCGCGGTCGTGGTCGACGACGGTCGAATTGCGTACGTGGGTGAAGACGAGGACGCCCTCGAGTACGTGGGGCGCGACACGGTCGTGCACGATCTGCGCGGTCGCATGTTGCTTCCGGGTTTCATCGATGCACACGCGCACCCGGTCATGGTGTCGGGGGGGAGCCGCAGCCTGCAGCTCGACCCCGACGACGACGCCGATGCGATCGCGCAGGCCGTCGCGCGATACGCACGCAAGAATCCAGACGTCGCGGTGATCCAGGGTTTCGGCTTCGGCGCGGCGCAGTTCGGGCCGCCGGGCCCGCACAAGCGCCAACTCGACGCAGTGCTCCCCGATCGGCCCGTCATCCTGATCGATGAGGGGGGGCACAGTGCGTGGGCCAACAGCGCTGCGGTCGAGGCGCTCGGTATCGACCGCGATACGCCCGACCCGATCCCCGGTGCGCACTACTACAAGCGCGACGCGAACGGCGAGCCCACGGGCTGGATGCTCGAATCACAGACATTCATGCCCGCCCTGGCCGAACTCGGCGTGTTCACCGTCGACGGCACGGTCGAAGGCGCCGCACAGGTTCTCGCCCTGTGGTCGTCGATGGGGGTCACGTCGATCTTCGACGCCGGCATGTCCGCGTTCGAGGACACCGGCTTCGAGGCGCTCGCGCGACTCGACGGCGACAACCTGCTGCCGATGCGCATCGTCGCTTCGCACATGATCCAGCATCCGAACCACGTGGATGGGGCGATCGATCGCTTCGAGGATCTGCGCAGCCGCTACGCGACGGATCGCGTCCGTCTCGGGAGCATCAAGATCCACAGTGACGGCACGATCGAGGCGCGCACCGCGGCGGTGCTCGAGCCGTGGGTCGGCGAGCCCGACAACCGGGGCGGGGTGTTGCTCGCGGACGAAGTCCTGAACCGCCTGGTGACGCGAATGGACGCGGCCGGCATCGACGGCCACATCCACGTGATCGGCGATCGCGCAGTCCGACAGGCCCTCGACGCCGTCGAGGCCGCACGCGACGCCAACGGGGCCAGCGACACCCGCTTCACCTTCTGTCACGTCGAGATCGTCCACGATGACGACATGGAGCGTTTCGCCGAGCTCGGCGTAATCGTGCAGGCGACTCCCGTGTGGCACGTACCGCCGCGACCGGCGACGGCGAAAGCCCTTGGCGCCGAGCGCATCGCACGCCTCGAGCGTTTCGCACCCCTCGTCCGCGATGGGGTTCGCGTCACCTTCGGCAGTGACTTCCCGGCTTCGGGAACGATCCGCGGCATCTCCCCGCTCCACAACATCGAGACGGGGATGACCCGCCAGCGCTTCGGGGAGAGGGAAGGGGAGGTACTCGGCGGAGAAGAGCTGCGGCTGAGTCTCGAGTCGCTGCTTCTCGGCTACACCCTCGACGCGGCCTACCAGCTTCGGCTGGAGGACGAAGTGGGTTCGATCGAAGTCGGCAAGCGCGCCGATTTGATCGTGCTCGACGACAACCTCTTCGAGGTCGACCCCTACGAGATCCACGACGTGAAGGTGCGCCTCACCATGCTGGACGGAGAGGTCGTCCACGAGCGCGGTCTGCGCGACTGGTTCGTCGAGCTCTATCTCGGGCTCTGAATTCCAGAGCGGATCCGCGCTCGACCGACGGAACGGCGCTGGAAGAAACCGGATCAACGCAGCCCCGGCGATCGTCCCCTGGTCGACGTAGGAGAGATAGGTCGACGGGTTCGGACAGGGATCGGCATACCAGTTGATGCCGTTGTTGAAGAAGCCGGTCGACGTCTGTCCAGAAGGAATGTACCCGCAGGTCGAAAAGTCGTAGCTCGCACGTCCGATCACGGGGACCGCTTGCTCGAGCCATCCCGTCTGCCCCTGGCTGTCCTCGGTGACGAGGGCCGAGCCGGAAGTCGCAATCGCGATCGAGAAGAACACCGGGAGCGAAGGGCATCGCGTCATCGGGAAGCCTCCTGTGAGAGCCGAGAGAGCGTTTCGGCCAGCGGCCGATGCCCCGTTTCTAGCTCCGCAGGAACCCCCGGAACTTCAGTTCTTCTTCAATTCTGCCCCCCATCACCGAACATCGCGGCCATCTCCTCGAAGGGCAGCGGCGACTCCCACTCCCGGCGTGCGACATCCGCGATCGCTTCGCCGACATCGACACGAGGCACGGCCTGAACGTCGCGTAGATAGAGGAAGGCCGTTGCGCAGACGTCGTCTCGTCGTTCGCAGACGCCGAAGGCTTCGAGGGGGCCGCGCGGGATGTCGAAGAATCCGCCGCCGGCGCTGCGTCCCTCCTCTTCGATGCGCCGACGCAGCTGCGTCTCGCCGCGAGGAACCGGCACCGCGCCGAGCTGCTGCAGGGTGGCGCGCAACGACTCGCGGAAGACGATCGGGTCGGGCACGTGCCAGCGATAGAAGCTCACGAACGCGGGCATCGTTTCGCCCGGGGCCTGCAGGATGAGGGGCGCCCCCTGATAGGTTGTGTGGTGCTGCCCCATTCCCCAGGCGGTGCCCACGTAGTCTTCGAGTCCGGTACTGCACCAGGTTGGAAGCGGGCCGTCGTCGTCGAGGTAGAGCTTGACCTCGCCCTCGCCATACCACGAGAAGCCGGGGTCGGGCAGGACGCGCAGACCGATGCTCGAACCCAGGAAGCGGCCGGGGCCGTGAAGGCCTTCGACGATCGTGAAGTCCTCGCGCAGCTGCGTCGGGTTCTCGCGTCGGAAGGCGGCATGGAGAACTCCAACCTCCTCGTCGACCGGTTCCCGCGTAAGGCTGATCTGGTAGTAGAGCGGAATGTGTCGATCCGATGCATTGCGAAACACGACCCGCAGGTGGCGACGAAACGGCATTGGGATCCAGCTGTTGTATCCGCGTCCCTCCTGGACGGCGACCAGCGAAGACGCGAACGGGGTCGGCCTTCCGTGGGGTGTCGCGAAGTAGTCCAGGCACGGAACGGAGACCGAAGGTTTCTCCGCGCCGTCGTAGAAGACCTCGAGTTGCAGGGCGCGCATGCACTCGGGTGGCATGGGAGGAACGGTCAGCCAGATGTGCCGCACACGACCGGGGCCTTCGATGTCGGCGAGGTCGACCGCTTCGCCGGGCGCAATGAAGCGGTTGGCGGCGCCCTTCCGACCGTCGGCCGCGCTCCCCGCCGTGCCTCGTTCACCGGTCGGGTTTTCGAAGGAGATCGTTCGTACTTCGTGTCGCAGATCGATACGCGCGAGGTCGTCCATATCGCAGGAGGGTAGCCGCGCTTCGCGCGAACCCACTATGCTCGCGTGCTCGCCAGTCGAGAACTCCCCCTGAACCCGAGGAACCCATGAGCGAACAAGTCGACGTCTACTGGTCGTTTCGCAGTCCCTACTCTTATCTCGCTACGCCGGACATGTTGCGCCTGCGTGACGACTTCGATGTCGAGGTGAATCTGCGCCCGGTGTTGCCCCTGGCGGTTCGCACGCCCTCGTTCTTCAGTCCGGAGAACGCGAAGCGCGGGCGTTATATCGGCATCGATTGGGTGCGGCAGGCGCGCTTCCTCGGCATGTCCGACGCCTGGCCATCTCCGGATCCCATCGTCCAGGACATGCAGACCCTCGAGATCGCGAAAGAGCAGCCCTACATCTACCGATTGACGACCCTTGGCGTGGAAGCCCAGCGGCACGGCCGCGGCATCGACTTCGCCTTCGAAGTGTCGCACGTGCTCTTCGGTGGTACGAAGGACTGGCACGAGGGTGACCATCTCGCCAATGCGGCAGAGCGCGCCGGGCTCGACCTCGCTTCAATGGAGGCCGCGATCGCAGAAGGCGATCACCTCGCCGAAGTCGAAGCGAATCAAGACGCCCTCGAAGAAGCGGGACATTGGGGTGTGCCGACCTATGTCTTCCGCGGCTCTCCGTTCTTTGGCCAGGACCGCATCGCCACGGTCCGCTTCACCCTCGAGCAGGAGGGGTTGCGCCGCGCGGGGTAGGGCGGACGCTCGTTCGACCGCCCCGGGCTTGGCCAGAGCTCTTCATCATGGGTCGGTTCGAGTCGGCGCGAAGTGCGCCGCCAGCTCATCCCGCGTGACGACGCGAGCACGGCGAGCGGCCGACAACACCTCTTCCGGCGCAAGGAGGCGGTGATACGAAGTGGCGAGGACGTCGAGTCCATGCCGCGTCACCGTCCAGTCGGACGCGATGCTTCGTCGCAAGCGCATCTGTTCCGACGCCCGGCGGACGCGCCCCGCAAAGTGCATGGCGGCCGCGGGGTAGTCCCAGGTCGAGAGCCAGGCCGTCACGACACGCCCGTAGCAGTCGAACGCAATCCAACGATCTCCGTTCCAGCCCTTGCCCGCGGATGTTGACGTATCGACACCGAGGCTCTGGAGCCAGATCGAAATCCCGAACGCGCCGAGGGTATTGGCGTGCAGCCTGCGGCAACCCGCCTCCTCGAATCGGCCCTCGAGTTCGGAAAGCGAAATCGCATCGAAGGCTTCGCGCCGGTCGGTATCGCGCGCCTTCATGACCTGCTCGGTCGAGGCGGGGGGATCGTCGAGCAGGGCGAGTCCATTTCGATAGGCGAGCCGGTACCCGTGGTCGTAGGAGAACCGCAATCCGGCCTGCATGAGTGGATGCTCTTCATCCAGAGCTGACGGTCGGGGACGCTGCGAGTCGCGTTCGTCGGGATGAATGGGTTCACCCATGAACCACATGGAGCGAGCCGCGTAGTAGTCCGCCACGCCTTCGATTGTGGCGTGGAGGGCGCGCCGCGCGTCGAACTGCTCCGCCCACAGTTCATCGGGTTCGAAGTATTGGGGGTAATGCTGGTGCTGAAAGGCGTGAACGACTTCGTGGGCGAGGATGTACTCGTCTGCGGCGGCGGCCCAGGGGTCGATGAACTGCACGCCCGACGAGGAGACCGGAGGTTCCGGCACGTAGTAGACAGTCCGATCAACAGAACGATAGAGGCCGCGCAACACCCGACTTCGCACTTCTACCCCAAATTCCGCATCGGGGTCGGTCCTGGAACGGATGCCCATCGCGGTTTCGGCACGGGCCCGATCGGGATCGCGCGGGTCGTGCAATCCGCCCGATTCGTAGAAGAAGCTCGCATCGATCTCGTCGCGATGCAGGATCGCGACCGGGATGGGGGCGGTGGGTTCCAACTCCATTTCGAAGGCGACGCCCTCGACCACGAGATCCACCAGTTCCTGGTTGATCTCCCCGTCGACGATCACCTTCCAGGACACGCACGAAGTCGCAGAGAGAAGCGTCAGCGCCAGAACGACCTGGGTCCTGGGGGGTGGGAAGGCCCGTTTGCTGCTCATCGCCGAAAGGACCTCTGCGCGAAGACCGCCGGGACCTGCGCGTCCCGGTGGTAGGTGCGTGGACTCCCGAGGTTTAGCGCCTTGCGCTGCGGGGCGCGTAGGAAGAAAAGCGTATGCTTGGCCGTGGGGGGCACCCAAGGAGACGACCATGAGCATTATCGATCGATATCTGGCCTACGCCGACGCGTTCGAAGAGACCTACGAAGACGACGACTGGTCGCGCATCGACCAGTATTTCACCGAGGACGCCGTCTACGAGGGCGACCCGGATGCCGAGGGCCGCGACGCCGTGCTGCAGAAGCTGAAGGGAGGCGTCGACGCCTTCGATCGGAACATGGATAGCCGCACGATCTCGTTCGACACGCCGACCGCTGAAGGTGACACGGTTCGCGTGCGCTGGACGGTCTCGTACACGAAGTCGGGGTGTCCCGATCTGATCATCACCGGCAGCGAGATCGCAGACTTCGAGGGCGACCGGATTCGCCGACTACGCGACGAGTTCGATGCCGAGGCGCAGAAGACGATGGGCGAGTGGATGGCGGCGCACGGGGCGAAGCTGGCACAGGGCTGACCGCTCATCGGGATTTCGACCCGATTCCGTCGTTCCATCCGAAGTGGCCGCGACGGCCCGGCAGTCGTTGGGCGGCGGACAACCTGGCTGTCGTCGTCGGCCGTCAGTACTTGAAATCGAGCTGGAACCAGAGTCTCCAGATATCCAACGGACCGTCACTCGTGCCGTCGAACCACGCGAACTTCGTCAGGGCTGCGAGATGCTGATTGATCTGCCGACTCACGATGGCGTCGACTTCGTCGCCAAGGGAGGTATTGCCGTCGTCGCTCCAGAAACGGTGGTAGACCAGCTTCCCCTTCAAACCGAGTGGTAGCGCGGGGGCGATGCCGACGTACAAGTCCTGGAGTCCAGTGGGTGCACCATTGGTCAGGAAGACATCCGCCCAACCGTTGAACTTGTGGGCGGTCGCCAGGGGTGTGACGAAGCTCGCCGCCCCGTCGTCGCTGCCCAGTAACTCGTATCCGACTGTCAGGCTCCCCAACGGCCTGGAGCCAACCGTCGCCTCTGCCGCCACGTAATTGGCGTCGTAGTTCACGGGGTTGTCCCCTGAATCCTGCTGGCGTGCGTACGACGCTACGTACTTCACGAAGATGTCCTCGCTCGCGTCGAGACCTCCAGCGAGGCGGAGGCCGAACGTGTCGGAGGAGGCAGCTGGGGCATCTGTTTCGAAATCGAGCAGGTAGGCGAACACTGACACGGATAAGATATCGGGGGCGTCGTAGTGGAGGCGAATCAGATGCGAGTCCGACTCGAAGTCGCGCCCCGGGGGCGGTCCGGCATCACCAAAGATCCGTTGGACTTCCCAAAGGTGGATGTACTGCGCCGTGAGACCCTCGACCCCCAGCGAGGTCTGGGCAAGAGCGGCGTCGTAGGTCTGTTCGTTCTGCCGCCAACCCACGTTGCCAACGAATCGATCGTCGTCGAGCTTGATGCGCTGCCGGCCCCCCTTGAGCTTCAACCCCGCCCACTCTGAGTGCTCGTACTGGATGTAGGCGCGATTGAGTTCGGTGTTCTCGGGATCGGCGATCGCGGTCTTTCCATTCGGCGTTGAAACGATGTCGAAGTACGAGTCGTCATCAGCGGCCGTCGTGTTCTCGACCTCGCCGAACAGGGAAAGGCCGTGCCACGGCTTCAGGCCGAGTCCCGCCCGTGTTCGGAGCGTGTAGGCCTCCGATTGCTTCAGTGTGTCGACATCCGCCAGTTCGATTCGCCCGCGAATGTCGAGCGAGACCTTGTAGACCCCGTTGTCGAGCCAGGGCATGGACGTCGAGTCTTCCTCGGCACCAGCACTCGATCCGATCGTCAACCCGAGAGTCATCAGGGCGGAAGCGAAGCCAGTGGCGAAGGTGCTCATTCCGTTTCTCTTTGCCATGTTGATGTGTCCCTCCTTTGCGGCGGCCGTGACAGCCGTGATGCTGTTGCCGTGCAAGAGCACCCGAATCGGGCTAGCGCGATCCTCCCCTGGAACGCGAGATCAAGAAGTGAAGAATGTGGTTGCGCAACTGCATGTACTCCGGCGTGTCGATCATCTTTTCGCGCGTACGGGGGCGCGGGATGTCGACCGTAAGCGTCTCGGCGACCTCGGCTTCCGGGCCATTGCTCATGAGGGCGATGCGATCCGAGAGCAGGATCGCCTCGTCGACGTCGTGGGTCACCATGAACACTGCGCACCTGGTGGTCTCCCACATGCGGATCAGCTCTTCCTGGATCACACCGCGCGTCAATGCGTCGATCTGCGCGAACGGTTCATCGAGCAGCAGCATCTTGGGATTCACCGCGAAAGCGCGTGCGAGCCCGACCCGTTGCCGCATCCCTCCCGAAAGGAACGCCGGGCGCTTTCGCTCGGAGCCTTCGAGGCCCATCATCTGGATGTACTTCTGGGTATGGGCGTCGATCTCCGCCTTGCTCCACTGCGGATTCGATGCGTGCACGGCAACGCGAACATTGTCGAATGCGGTGAGCCAGGGCATCAGGGCGAAGCTCTGGAAGACCACCATGCGATCGAGCCCGGGAGTGGTGATCTCGCGACCGTCGAGGATCACCCCACCCGAAGTGGGCTTCTCGAATCCGGCGATGATGTTGAGAAGCGTGCTCTTTCCGCAACCCGAGTGTCCGATGATCGTCAGGAATTCGCCGGGTTCCATTTTCAGTTGGACGTCGCGAAACACGCAGAGCCATTCATCCTCTCCGCTCTCGGTCTCGAGTTGCCGGAAGGATTTCGTGAGTTTCTCGACGCTGAGCAGTGACATGATGGATGGCTACTCCGGGTAGGTGGCCGAGCGCGCGAGCAACCCGAAGCCTGCGTCGAGGATCATTCCCACGACGCCGACGACGAGGATCGCGAACAGCACGCCCGAGATATCCAGGTTGTTCCACTCGATCCAGGTGAGATAGCCGACACCCAGTTCGCCGAGGAGCATCTCGGCCGGGACGACAGCAACCAGCGCACTGCCGAACGAAATCCGCAGCCCGGCGATGATCGCAGGGGCTGCCGCGGGCAGGATTACCGCGAACAAGCGCCTGGGCCAGGAGAGCTCGAGCAGGCTCGCGACGCGCAGGTAGTCCGAGTGGATCGAACTCACACCGAAAGCCGTATTTGCGACGGTCGGCCACAACGCGGCCATGAAGACGACCAGCACTGCGGTCGCTTGTGGATCCTGGACCGAGTAGAGGAGCAAAGGCATCCACGCCAACGGCGAGATGGGCTTCAGGAGCTGGATGATCGGATTGAAGGCCTGGAGCAACATCGGCGAAAGGCCGACGATGATCCCGAGCAGGATGGCGACGATGGAAGCGGCGCCGAAACCCAGCGCGAACCGGGAAACGGTGTAGCCGACGAGGTGGCCGATCCCGTGGTCGTTCGTCCCCTTCTTGTGGAATGCTTCGCCCAGCTCGCTCGCCGATTTCGAGAGGACCGCGAACGGACCGGGAATCCCGCGCTGCTTGGACGGATTGAATGCGAACTCGCCACTCTCGTCCCGGACGATGTCGCCGTTGAACTCCATCGTCATGAGCTCGTCTTCGGACAGGCCCTCGGGATCGAAGGCGGGCTTGAGCGTAGCGAGGTGCCAGACGAACATGGCCACCAGGGTGATTGCAGCCGTCAGAATCCAGGCTCTCCACCTTTCGGGAACCGTTTCCATCGCACGTCACCTCAGCCCAGGTTGCTGATCGGGAAGCTCTTGACGTATTCCTCCGGCTTGCTCGGATCGAAGGTGCCCCCCATCAACTCGTGCGTGCTCACGGTCTTGTCATAGGTCTTGTATCCGAGTTCCCTCGAGACCTGAGCGCATTCCGAGGCCATGTAGACGTCTCGGGCCACCTGGGCGTAGTCGAAATCCGAATCGACGTGTTTCCAGCGCTTCATCTGCGTCAGGATCCAGATCGCCATCGAGTGCCACGGGTACGGATCGAAATCGATCCGATCCGGGACGTTCTTGATGTTGCCCAGTCCGTCTGCGTAGCGACCCGTCAGGACCTGCTCGAGCACGATCACCGGTTGGTTGAGGTAGTTCTTCGGTGCAATCGCCGCCGCGATTTCCTTGCGATTGGATTTGTTCGAGGCGTAGTGGGTTGCATCCACGATCGAACGGAAGAGTGCGGCGTAGGTGTTGGGGTAGTCTTCGGAGAACTTCTTCGAGATCGCGAACGCGCAGCACGGATGTCGATCCCAGATCTCCTTCGAGAGCTTGAAGATGAACCCCACGTTCTCGTACACAGCCCGCTGGTTGAACGGGTCGGGGGCGAGATAGCCATCGACGTTGCCGGCGCGCAGGTTGGCCACCATTTCGGGCGGCGGAACGACGCGGATTTGAACGTCCTTGTCGGGGTGGATCCCTCCCTCGGCGAGGTAGTAGCGAAGAAGGTAGTTGTGCATCGAGTAGTCGAATGGCACGCAGAACCTGAACCCCTTCATGTCCTTGGGTTCCTTCACCCCCTTGTGCTTGTTCGCCAGCGTGATCGCCTGGCCGTTGATGTTCTCGACGGCGGGCATCAGATAGGGAACCTGCGGCGATCCGGCGCCAAGGCTGATCGAGAGCGGCATCGGACTCAGCATGTGCGCCGCGTCCACCTCACCGGTGATCGACCAGTCGCGCACCATCGCCCAGCCCGCGGCACGTCGCACCTTCGCATTGAGCCCGTGCTTCTCGTAGAAGCCCAGGGGCTCCGCCATGATGATCGGCGTCGCACATGTGATCGGAATGAACCCGATCGACAGGTCCTTCTTCTCAATCGGACCGCCATCCATCGCGATCGCTTTCGCCGCGTCCATCGGAAAGATGGACGCAATGAGCGAGGCCGCCGCGGAAGAACCTACGACTTCCATGAAGCGCCGCCGCGACATGTCGTTGCCGCCGAACAACGCCTTGACGATGGTGGACTCGACTGCGCGCTCCATCGCAGCCTCGGACGTGGTCGGCAGGGTTGCGTTTGCTTCCTCGTCCGTCGCCGCGTAGGGGTCGGAGAGAATCGTATTGGTGTGGGAATGATCGGCACAGCTATGCGGCGCCTTCTCGTGCTTGTCTATGGACATCGAATGACTCCTCGGAGAGCCCGGATCGGTCGATCGGACTCGCGGTACTCCCGTTGTTGGCTACCAACTGCGATAGGGAAGGAATTTGCCGTTGTAGGTGACGACCACGCGGTCCCCCTTCGGGTCCTCCTTGCGTGCAATGTCGATCTCGAAGTCGATGGCGCTCATGATTCCGTCGCCGAACATCTCGTGGATCACGGCCTTCATCGCCGTGCCGTATACCTGGGTGATCTCGTGAAAGCGGTAGATCAACGGGTCGACTGGAACGCTCGTATCGAGTGAGCCCTTCATGGGATAGGTCTGAAGGGCCTCGCTGACTTCGGGTCCCAGGCCGAGTTGGCTGACCAGCGCAGTGGCCGTTTCCTCACTCATGCTGGCCTGCCCTTCGATCGCGGCTGCGAGCCAGACCTTGTCGCAGCCAACCTGCCCCGCGAGTTCGTCGTAGGTCAGTCCCTTGCTCTGCTTGGCGGCGAGCACTGCGCTCCTCACTTCCTCTCTCGTCATCGGACGTCCTCCTGACGGCGGCGTGACGCCACCGCCAAAAAAAGAGGGCGCTCCTTTCCCGTCTGGAAAGAAGCGCCCTCACTTCTTCGGTTGGAGCCGGGATTACGCTCGGCTCGCCATTCCTCATCGCATAGATCGTGCCAAGTCGAGCGTGGCGACCCGCGTGTGTCGGTTCATGCAAGCGCGAGAAGCGTTGAACCCATTGCGGCAACCAAACACACAGCTTTCGATCACGGCTCGGACGTCGTCCCTCATGCGATGCCGAGTCGATGTGCAGGGCATGCTCGGGAGATGAGCATCGTGCCGACTGGGAGGGGATCTATCCGCCCGGCGTACAGTGGGCGCGCTTCTTGCTGCGGCCGTCGGAAGTCAGCGACTGCAGTGGGGCACGAGCGACTCATGCGGAGAACATCGAACGGTGTCAAAACGACTTCGCATCATGTTGAGCGATCGACAGAAGGACCGGTCCGATGGCCTGATCCGCAACCTTACCGCTGCGGGCTGTGATGTCGTCTATCCGAGATCGTCGTCGGACAGCCTGCAGGAGGCCGTGGCCGAATGTCGGCCGGATGTCGTCATCATCGAACAGGATGCGCCCGGCCGGGACACGCTCGAGAGCATGCAGCGTGCAACTGAACACATCCCCCATCCCGTCGTAATGTACGTCGATGACAGCGCGCACGAGTCGATTCGCAAGGCCATCCAGGTCGGGGTGGCCGCCTACGTGTTCAAGGATCTGGGACCGGAACGCGTTCGCCCGGTCCTCGACATCGCGATTGCCCGCTTCGAAGAACACCAGCGACTGATGGATGAAGCGCAAGACCTCCGGGATGAACTGGGCCGGGCCCGTCACTCTCTTGCTGAGCGCCGGCTGGTCGAACAGGCAAAGGGAATCGTGATGCGGGAATACCGGGTCGACGAGGACCGTGCCTACGATCTTCTGCGGCAGATTTCACAGGATCGAAACGTCGCGATGGGAGATCTGGCGCGCCTCGTGATTCGAAACCACGAACGCAAGGCATGACGGCGAGGGCACGAACATGGAGCAGAGGCCGCCACTTCCGCCCTTCGACGCGGACACGGCCGCGCAGAAGGTCAGGATGGCCGAAGACGCCTGGAACACGAGAGACCCGGAAGGGGTCGCGCTGGCCTACACGAAGGACGCTTGTCCGATCTCGGGTTGTAGACCTCGCGCCGGTCGCTGAAAGTGGGGTGAGGGCGGACTCATCGCTGAATGGGCAGTAGACTGAAAGCCGGGTTCTCCTTCGGCTCGCGTTGGAGCACGCTCTGCGTGCAGCCCAGCGTCCACACGCTGTCTGTTCGTGCTATAAGGACGGGGCCTCGACTACGTCTGCCTTGCGGAGAGATGCCGTTGCCCTTGCGCGACGATGCCCAAACAGCCATTCCTGCCGTAGGCGCTATTGAGTGCGCGAGCGCTCGATGCAGCTCGACACGGGTGGATCGCGTTCGATTCCACGATTCGACCACGATGCCTACTGGCCGGCAGCCGATCGATGCTCTCGCTGGCCTCACGATTGAAGGAAGTTCGGTGTACGCAGCCTACTTGCAGTACTCGTCGCTACTTCCGACCTGAACGATGATTTCGGTCAAGAGACCTCGCCGAATGTGGACGCAACAGTACTGCAGGCCATTGCTTCGAACTTGCATCGCTGTGTCTACGACCTGCGTTGCCGTTCTGGTTGCATGCTCAAGCCCTCCGCCTCCTCGTACGCCAGCACCTGCTCCGAAGCCGGCGCGAGCGACCCCAGCGCATCCGGCCTATCCGACGCTCGACCAACAAATGGACTCTCTCGCTCAGCAAATCGTGGAGAGCCTGACGCACGACAACCGCTCGCGGGTGGCGGTCGTGGAGTTTCCTGACCTGAACGGCGGTGTCAGCCAGTTCGGAGAGTACGTAGCGGAGGAACTTACTACTCGGCTGTTCATGACCGCCCGCTTCGAGGTGGTAGAGCGGCGGTTGCTGGACAAGGTGCTCGCCGAGCACCGGCTAGCGAGCACAGGTGTTATCGACCCGGACGCAGCGAAGGAACTGGGGCGTATGCTCGGACTCGATGCGATCGCAACTGGGACGCTCGCCGAACTCGGGGGAGAAATCCGAGTGAACGCTCGAGTGATCTCGACGGAAACCGGACGTGCGCTAGGTGCGGCGCGCGTCGCGATCCGAAAGAGCGCCGCGATCTCGGCGCTGCTGGCAAAGCCCGCGAAGCGCCAGGCTCCTACGACTAGTTCGGGGGACGCGCGACCACCGAGCGGGGATGTGTTCTTCGAGAACTTCGCGGATGCGCGAGAGGGGGAAGTGCCAAGAGGCTGGATCGGTGGCGACCATCTGGCGGTGATCAAGCGTAGTCGCCACGCCGAACTTGCGCCGTTCGAAGGCAGCGAATACTACAGGGTGAGTTCGCCGGAGATCGAGCTACCGAAGGACTTCGTCGTAGCATGGACCCTGCGGTTTGGGCGCATTCGGGCCGCGTTCACCGTTGAGGTGGGCGAGGTGCGCGCCGTGCTCGACGTGGGGGATCGAAAGACCACGACTTCGCTAGGTGCCTCGAAGGGTTCGGAAGCGAACATGACTGGAACAACCTCGATCATCGAAATCCGAAAGCAAGGCGACGTCTTTCGGCTCCTCGTCGATGGCCGGCAGGTGGCGCTGAGCCGTCGACGCAACTTCATGGCTCCGTCGCGAGTGTCCCTGGGGGTGAAGTCGCGTGGCTACCGTTCCAACTGGGGAAACCGACAGCCGAGTCAAATCGACTTTGCAGTGCGATCACTGCGCGTGAGGGAGCATTAGATTGACGAATATCGCGGGCTGCATCGCGGCCGTTATCATCGTCATTCCGGCTCCTCTGGCGTATGCCGCGAGTTCTCCGGTCGACGCAGCCAACGAACTCGCGGACGGAATCGTCGAAACCATGCGAACGAGCGATCCGGTCCAGATCGCCGTGTTCGAGTTCGTTGGGAACGACGAAATGCCAGCGGAGCTGGGCAGCTTGATCGCGGAGGAGCTCACTACCCAACTCTTTCTCCGACAGCTCATCGTCGTGGAGCGACGGCTTCTCTCGGTCGTGGTTCACGAGCAGGGGTTGAGTAGGTCCGGCCTCATAGATCCCGGCCAGGCGATGGAACTGGGAAGGCTCGTCGGAGCCGATGCGATCGTTTCCGGGTCAATCACCGCACTGGGCGACTCGTACTCCGTGAATGCTCGCATGATCGATTCAAGTACGGGAGCTCTGCTTGCAGTTGCTGCTGCGAAGTTCGCGCGAACCCAGAGTGAAGACTCGAGTGCGGATGGGAAGTCATTGGCGGACGCGCACTCATTCCCCAGCACCCCCGGAACCGTGCGCGAAGTCGATTTCGAGATCGACTCCGCGCACTGTCGTGCACAGCTCATCACTTTGACTTCCGCGTATGGTCAGTCACTCTTTCGAGGCGACAAACGGAGAGCGACGCTGCGAATCGACTGCAAGGGCGGCGTAGATTTCTCAGCCATTCGATACGACTACGTGTCGGCCAAGCACCCCGACACGTGGGTTGGACGGCCTCGAATGGAGGTCATTCGATTCACGGAACCAGGAGACTTCGTTTGGAGCGGAGGCACCATGATATCCGACACATTGAATCGCATAGGGCGCAGGATCGAACAAGACCTCGGCAACGCCAGAATCACGAGATCCATCCTGAACGAGGGACTGTCGAAGGGCAAGATCCGGCGACGTATCGATGTTGGCGGAATCACTAGTGGTCCGCGGTTCTAGAGGTTTACATCGCCTTCGCAACGAAATTCGCGAACCGCTGGCCCGCGCCCATGCGCTTTACCGGAATTGTGATTCGGAATGACTGGAACAGTCCGAACTCGGGGTAGCTACCGGACTGGATCAGGTGGCCGTTGTTATAGATCGAGTAGCGGCTGCCATGCTTCACGAGCTTGAAGCGATTGACACCACGCGACTCGTTGAAATCTTTGATCTGCTGCCCTGGCAGCCGCGCGCCCCAATTGCCGCATTCGATACGCATGACGCGGCCCTTCCCGTCTCTCAGTTCCAACGGAACGCGCACATGTGGGGCCACGGTGCCGCTACGGCGGTCGTCGTAGAAAGTCCAGCTGTACTCGAAGGTGAAGTTTTCTGGGAATCCAACCTTCCTACCCGCGAAATGTTGGCCGGGAACGTCAGACGTAAGGAAGTGGGTTCCTCCCGCTTCGACAATTCTCAAGTTGGTTCCCCAGTCGCGGTGATCCGTGGTCTGGAAGTCGTCGGAAAAGAACACCTCGCCGGCCTCAAGCCTTCGCTTCGACGAGGTCGATTGCAGGGCGGACGAACCGAATCTCGATTTTGACAGCTCAACCGGCGGGAGCGTGGTCGCTGCGGCAGCAAACACCGTTCCCGTCTCGGTCGAGATCAGGCGAGCGTTCACGCGCGTCGAGATACCGAGTGTGGCGTAAGTACCCGAGGCGATCGCGTCGACGCCCAAGACTTTGCCAAGTTCCTTCGCCGAGATCGGATCGATCAGCCCGGTGGCCGCGAGGTGATGCTCCTCCATTACCCGGTCGAGCATGGTTCGTTCGACAACGTCGAGTCGCCGAGTGAGGAATAGACTCGTCGTGAGTTCCTCGGCAAGAAGTTTACCCACCAGGCTCGTTTCGCCGGATATGTCCCGGAACTCGACCACCGCAACGCTCAGACGTCCGGCATCAGAGAGCGACGCAACCACCTGGGCAGTCAGGTCGGCGATGCCGGTGTCGAATGAGTCAGCGGCGGAATTCGCCTCGCCGATCAGTATGGCCACCGCGACAAGCGAGACGACCACGATCGAGCGGTACTTTCTGAAGAGGCCGGGAATCACTGGCCCCCCTTCAGCAACTGTACGAAGTCGGAATCTGCGACGATTCTCGTACACGCCGCCGCAATGGCATCCCTCTCTGAGAAACCTGGTCCCACAGCATTCACCGACGCTTGGGCTACCAAGCGACCCTCTGTGTCGAACCGCTTCGCCGAGATCCCGACATCGCAAGAGACGACGTCGTTGAAATCGGTTCGCCTGCACGCGGCCGTGCCACTTCCCAGTACGATCGCGTCGGTCGTATCTGTCGCTCCCATATCGCGCAACAGTTCTCCTTCGCCCGCGTATACCCTGTCAAAGTATCCGTTCGCGATGAACTCGGGCGCAAACAGGTCGTGTCGCGGATCGACTCCGCTCGGAGCACCTTTTCGCACCGCTCGTGAACAGACCAAAGGAGCTTGACCTTCGACCGCTTTCGCATCTGAAAGCGAGAGTGCAAAGCCTACGGTTCGCCGCGACCCATCGACAGCGATATCCCGGACCATCTGCTGAAGCGTTCGCGCTCGTGCCTTGGCGAGGTTCTCCGCTGCCGCCGTACTTCTATCCTCCGCTTCGGATCGCGAGCGCTCAGCCAGTCTCCGACGCTGTCGTTCAATGATTTCCGGTGTGATCGGTAGAAGTGGCAGGCCCGTCTTGGGATCGAACCCTGGTGCCGAGAACAGCTTGACGTCTCCGTCGGCGTACTTCGCATACCACACTGCCGGCTCACCGGTCGACGGGTCGAAGAAGTGTTCAACGCGATCGAGCGATGGAAGTGCGGCGGGCTTGGCGCCGGTTCGGGAAGCCGCGACCACCTCTCTCGTTACTGGCCTCAGTCGAACTCCGTACACCGGGTCAACGCCGGGTTCGTCTGAGAAATAGAGGCCTTCGGGTGTTGCTGCGTAGTACTTCAGTGCTCCGTCGGGCCCGAAGTAGACGTCCTGCGACACAAACCAAGCTGCAAGAGAGTATGCCGCGACGTATGCGGCAACACCGAACATACCCAGCATGCGTCGTCCGGCGCGGAAGCTGAAGGCGACGCCCACGCAGTATATGAATGGTACGACCGTCAGCGCTGCGATCGCGGTCGCGAGGTTTTCGTCGATTCCCAATCCGCTCGAGAGCTTCTCTACGAAAACGGCGAACGTCTCGTAGACAAGACTCAGGCGAAGGAGGAGCGCCACCATGAGCAGTAAGATGACAAGCCCCATCGCTACGAGAGCGGCAGTCCCCCACCTACGTTCTGCCATTGCTTGTCTCCTTGGGCTCAGGCGTCTCCGGTGCTGCGAGCAAACGATTCGAGGGCGCGGATGCGCCGCGCTAACGGCGGATGTGTGAGTTGCAACTCGGCGATTGCCTCGTTGAGGTCATCGGCCGTGGTTCGAGCGCGATCAATCTTCTCAATCTCATGTCCACTTTCCGCCATCGACGTGCCCGAGCAGATCTTCAGCAGGGCTGAAACGCAGGACTCGAGTTCTCCGGCGGCACGGAACCCGGCACGATCGGCTGTGATTTCTGCCTCTTGGGACCACCCGGAGAATACGACTCGCAGCACGGCGCTGACAACCGGGATCGCGTGTCCCGATCGGCCGATCAACACCTGCCACATGACGTGATTCTTCCTAATGTGTCCAAGTTCGTGCCCGATGACGAACAGCAACTCCGCAGGGGTCAGAACATCAGCCGTCGCCGAGTTGATCACGACCCAACTTGCCCCGCCGAGGCCGCTCGCGTACGCGTTGAGGTTCGCGTCTTGCCGTACGAATATCTCGACTTCCGGCATCCGGAGTCTGTGTGCTGCGGTTTTTCCGAGATTGAAGACCAACGGAGAGGTCTGTGGCGTGACCTGAATCAAACTGCTCCGCGTTTCTTGAAGTTGGAAGTAGAGGCCGATTACCGCACCAGCGCTCCCCAGAAGCACCAACCCGACTGTTGCGGCGCTCAGCAAGGCTAGCGAGATCGACGTCACGAGAAGCGCGGCAACCAACGCGCGCGACTCCCGAGAAGAATGTAGAAGAGCCGCTATCGGATCTGCGGAAGATGCTCGGGCCGCAGGCGGGCGGACGAACTCGAAAGCCGTCCAGGGATCGCATCCACACTCGGCACATACGTGCCGTCCCGGCTTGGCAGCCCCGCAGTTCACGCAATGGTTGGGTGCGTGCGCCTTCAACGGTAACGGACCTCTGTCCCCCCCATACGATCGCTGAGACCACGCCCGGTAGCGACGATCGCGGCTACCTGTGCAGCGACGATCGAAGACCCCGCGAACATCCCAAACGGACCCGTCGGGAGCAGGAGAACGGCGGCTGCGATCGGTGCGTTTCGCAGCACCGACTCGGGCACGCCCGCAGGTTCTCGCGTGTCGCGCTGTAGCACCTGCAGACCAAGAATGAGCTTGCCCGGGCTCCTGCCTCGCAGTGCGTCGCGCAAGAGTATGAACACGAACGGAATCAGCGTCACCGCTGTCGCCGTTGCACGAGGCGCAAACCCGATTCTCGTTCTGAAGTACGCGATGATCGCAAGAAGGAGCACGGCCGGTACAAGATCGATCGCTCCGGCCAACAAGCGCCGGCTGACTTCGACCCGACTACTCGGCGCGGACTCAGTGAGGGTCGTTTCTGGAATCGGCACGGCAGTACCGCACTTCAAGCACATGGCATTCGAGCTCAGCACGGCTCCGCAATCGGGGCAAAAGGCCAAGGTCTTCACTCCAGTTCGTACAGCACGCTAGCCCGATAGCGACCCCGTCTGGGGAGCTTACCTGGCCGTCGAAGTGCAACTCCTGTTGAAATCGAGCTCACTCACTTCCAAAGTGTAGATGGAGAAATCCATCCAATCTTGCATGGCTAGGTCTGTTCCATACACGTACTCGAAGTCGGAAGCAGACATATCATGGCGTACCTGCAATGTGAGTCGAGCGGTCGAACCGAGAGACATCGAGTCACGACGGATGAGAAGTTGCTCGGCATCGATCGCCAGCCGGACTACTCCGCACTCCCTCTCGATAGAGACGGAAACTTCCCTGCCCCATAGACTGCGCGTCGTGGTCTTCGAGCGACCAAGCCAGATCGTCGTTCCATCTCGTTGATTGAAAACCGAAAAGCCCGCGTCGATGTTGCTAGAACGTATCGAGTAGTGGTTCACTGAGACTCGAGGCCTTCCGACTCGAATGACCACTTGCAGCCGAAAGTTGTCTGGGAATTCAATCTCAGGGGTAACGATTCTATACTCCGCTGCAGATTCGAACGGAGCTAGGTGATTCCGTCCTGCCTTTGCGGAAACGGCTAGGTGATCTCCATCGACCCACCCGTTTGGAAGCCTGCCTTCCGGCACATCGGAGAAATTCTCAAAGAACGTGAGACGAGATCCCATCGGCGTCGGCTTCGATTTCGGGGAGGATCTCTCGGTCGGTTTCAGCAGATGGTCGATCGCGAGACTCTTGGGTATCGCGACACGAGCCGCGCCGAGGGTGCGACCCGTGTCAGTCGAAACGATTCGCGCATTGACACGGACTTCATCGCCAAGTTGTACAACGGTTCCGGTTGCGATTCCGTCGACTCCGAGCAATAGGCCAACGGCCGTCGCGGCCTTCGAATCGATGATCCCCGTCTCACGGAGGCGGTGTTCGCTTAGCCACTGATCGAGCAGTCTTCGCTCAACGACCTCGATCGCTCCTCGCTTGGAGAGCCGCGTCGTGAGTTCTTCCGCAAGGTATTGGCCCAACGGGATTGCGTCACCGTCGAGACCGGAGAAATCGGCGACTGCTATGCGAAAGACGCCGCTCTGAATGAGGCTCTCTGCGATTCGATCGCCGAGTATGTCAATTTGCTTGTCGAGTGTCGTATCCGCTGCCGTAACGACCCGGTCAGCCGATAACGTGCGGGCGGTAGCATCGTCGGACCGCGAGACCGAGTTCGCACAGCCGGGTGGTGTCGTCGCAACCAGTAGGAACGCCACGGTCAGTTCGATCGATCGCTTCGCCGCGGCTCCTGTAGGACGCTGAGTGTCCATGTTGAAACCTGTAGCATGAAGGCGCAGACCGAATGGACCACCCAGGGTGAAGTTGACCCGCTTCGGTGCGGCCTCCGGCAAGCCTCGGACGATTCACTCACCCGAATCTACAGGCAAATGTCGGAGCCCGGCGGGGCTTATCGATCGCTCGACTTCCTCCCGCCGGGTGCGGACTCATCGCTGAATCGGCAGTGGACTGTAAGCCGGGTTCTGTGCTGCGCGGGCTTGCGCCCTTGCAGTGAGGATCATTCGTCTAGGCGACACGTTGCCGTGCCGCTCGAGCACTCTCACCCGGAACCCCCGAACCGGCGAGGCCAGTTCGTTTGGACGGGTCGCCCTCGACGGGTTCCCTATTCGAGCTTGCTCCGGGAAGGGCTTGCCTCGCCGCCGGTCACCCGGCTGTCGCGCGTGGGCTCTTACCCCACGATTTCACCCTTACCTGTGAAGGCCGAGGCCTCCCATCGGCGGTGTGATTTCTGTTGCGCTTTCCCTCGGGTCACCCCGGGTCGCTGTTAACGACTTCCCCACCCTGCGGAGCCCGGACTTTCCTCCCGCGGACGGTGGTTGTCCGCCGGCGATCCTCCGTCCACCTCCAACGGGCGGAAACGTAACGAATGGGGCTGGCAGCGCATGGGTGAGCCGCGCGCCGTTCGTGGCGCTCGGAAAGGGGAGGCGGAGAGCCGAAAGCTCAGCTGCGCAGTCTGGCTTCGAGTGCCTCCCGCACGCACTCGAGCTCTTCCTCGAGTTCGAGCGCGAATGTGAGAGCTTCGCCCATCTCGCCCTTGCGTCCCATGACCTCCAGTTCCTTGCACAGGCTGGCTGCGTGAAGGGCCCCGACTTCGGCGCTGCTGGATTTGAGGCGATGGGCCGAGGTCGCGAGTTCTTCGGCATCTCCTCGCTCGGCGGCATCGCGGACGGCCTTGCCGATGGGGTAGGAACTGTCGAGATAGAGCTGGATGACGCGGTTGACCAGACCGGAGGAAGTCGCGCTCGGCAGCGACGCAAGCTCGTCGAGCGCGGCGGGATCCAGAACGTTTCGCCCGGCACGGTCTCCTGGCGCTTCATCGTTTGCCATTCCACGGGTGGCCTCGTGCGACTCGTGGTTCGCCGACTCCACCCAGCTCTCGATCATTGCGACGAGGCTCGCCCGCGAGAACGGCTTGGTGAGATGGTCATCCATACCGGCTTCAAGGCACCGCTCGCGATCCCCGTCCATGGCATGAGCGGTGACCGCGACGATCGGTATTCGCTTGCGATCGGGCGCCTCTTCGAACCAGCGCCTTTCCATGGCCCGGATCTGCTTCGTTGCGCCGAAGCCGTCTAGCTCGGGCATCTGGCAGTCCATCAGCACGATGTCGTAGACGTCGGGTTCGATGACCTCGGTGGCGAGACGCCCGTTGGCGACGACGGTGACCTCGCAGCCGATGTCTTCGAGCATCGCGGTCGCGACTTCCTGATTGACGGGGTTGTCTTCCGCAAGCAGGACGTTCGGAATCCAATTGCGGCTCGCCCGAGGCGGGGGATCGCTCACTTCGACGAGTTGACCGAGATCTGTGTCGGAGTCTGGCGGGGCACCGACAGCTCCCACCAACACCCGTCTCAACTCTCGCTGGCGAACCGGTTTGGTCAACTGAGCGTCGATGTGGAGTTCCGACTGTTCCTGCTGCGATAGAGCGAGTCCGACCGAGGTCAGCATGACCAGTCGAGCACTCCCGAGATCCGGATCGCTTCGGATCCGCTCGGCGAGTTCGAGCCCCGTCATTCCGGGCATGATCATGTCGAGGATCACGAGCTCATAGGGCTCGCCGCGACGGGCCGCCCGATGGAGCTCCTTGATCGCCTGGTTGGCATCCGCGGCTACGCCCACCACGCAACCCCAATTGGCGAGGTGCTGGCAGACGATCCGCCGGTTCGTGGCATTGTCGTCCACGATCAGGGTCCGAACGTTGCCGATCGAGAACTTCGAGTTCATCGTTCCCTCGAACTCGATGACTTCGACGGGGATTGTGAACCAGAAGTGGGAGCCGTTGCCTGTACGGCTCTCGAAGTCGATCTCACCACCCATCAATTCGACGAGCTGTTTGCTGATCGCGAGACCGAGGCCTGTTCCACCGAATCGGCGATCCATCGAGCCGTCGACCTGGGTGAATGCGCCGAAGACACGCTCGCGATCCTCGTCGCGAACGCCGATACCCGAATCGAACACATCGAACCGGAGTGTGCGCACCGATTCGCGGGCATCGTCATCGCCGGCTCCATCCGGCGGCGTGGTCGAGCTCACTTCGACGACGACTTCTCCCACATCGGTGAACTTCACGGCATTGCCCACGAGGTTCGTGAGGACCTGTCGGGTTCGAACGGGGTCGGCCATGACGGTCCAGGGGACGTCCTCGTCGATCAGGAAGGCCATCTCGAGGCCCTTTCGCTGGGCGGGCTCGGCCAGGAGGTCGACGACGTCCTCGACCAGTTCTCTGACATCCGTACGCGTCAGCTCGACGTTGAGCTTGCCAGCCTCGCCCTTCGAGAAATCGAGGATTTCGTTGATGACCGAGAGGAGATTCTCGGCCGAAGATTGGATCGTGCGAGCGAACTTGCGCTGATTACCCGCCAGGTTCGTGCCGAGTAACAATTCCGTCATGCCCAGCACCCCGTTCATCGGTGTTCGGATCTCGTGGCTCATGTTCGCGAGGAATTGCGACTTCTCCTTGTTCGCCGCCTCGGCTTCCTCGGCGAGCGCATACGCCTGTTCGGTGGCCTTCTGGAGTTCGATCGTGCGCATGGTGGCCTCTTCGACCTTGAGTTCGAGGCTCTCGCGGTAGCTCTCGACTTCTTCGCGGTAGCGGCGGAGTCGCGTCAACATCAGGTTGAATGCCTTGGCGAGGTCACCGATCTCGCCGTCGGTCGAGGTCTTCACGTCGCGTTCGAAATGACCTTCGGCGATGTCGTGGGTCACCGCGACGAGTTCCTGGATCGGCGATACGATTCGCCGCGTGACCGCCACCGTGAGGGCCACGCCGAGCAACACGAGAAGAGAAGTGAACACCGTCGTTGAGACCAGGAACTCGCGCGCTTCGCGCTTCATCCGCTCCTGATTGAGTCCGAGGATCACGAACCCGATGGGCGCGTCGTCGGCCACGCTCGGTTCGGCTCTTTCCTCTTCGAGTTCGGCGAACAGCGAACCGGGATCCTCTTCCCGTGTCTGGCTCACTACGGGCATGACGATCGAGATGTAACTCTTGCCATCCTGCTCGCTTCGAAAGTCTTCGTAGACCACTTCGCGCGGTGGCGGGCCGCCGAGTTTCGGGATCTCGACGAGATCGTTCACGCGATTCTCCACGAGGATTCGCATCTCGTGGTTCAGTACGGCCACGAAGGCGATGTCGACGTCGGCTTCGAGGCTTTCGACGATCTGTCGCAGATTCGAGCGATCCTCGGCGTAGATCCCGTACTCGCTGTTCTGGGCCACCATCGCCGCCGTGGTTTCGCCCTTTCGCAGCAAGCTGTTGTAGTTGTTCGCATTGCCGCGGATCGTCACGAACGTGCCGATGGCAATCGACGTGGCGAGGATCAAGACGATCGTCAGGAAGTTGAACTTGGTGGTCAGGCCGTAGTCCCTGTTCAAGAACATGCTCGCCTCCTACCGGAAGACTTCGGCTGCGCCGTCGACGATCTCTTCGGGCAGGTTGAGTTTCAGGTGCTCGGCCGTCTTGAGGTTGAGCGTGTAGACGACCTTTCGCGGAACGGCAGGAGGGAGAGTGCTCGTGTCGCGGCCCCGCTTGACCTTCATGGCCATCTCGGCGCACTGTGCGCCGAGGTCCTCGTAGTCGCGCTCGAGCGCGTAGAGGGCACCCGCTTTGACCCACGAGGCGGAGAGGCCCGAGAACGGCATGCGGTTGCGGAAAGAGAAGAGCAGGATGGCCTGGGCCGTTTGCCGGGAAAGCACCGTCTGGTCGGTGACGGCCCAGAGCAGGTCGACTTCGCGGGCGAGGTTGTCGAGGGCGCCCGGCAGATCCTGTGGCCGATGCACTTCTCGAGCCACAACCCGCATTCCCAGCCGCTTCGCGATCTTTCTCGCCTCGATGATTCGGCCTTCGTTTTCTGCAGGGTTGTACAGTACGCCGATCGACTGGCTCTTGGGTACGAATCGGCGGATCCACTCGAGTTGGGTCTCGAGCGGAAACTCGAGCACCACGCCGGTCGCGTTCTCGACATCGGAAAGGTCCTCGGGTTTGACAGCCATGCAGGCAATGACTGGTGCATTGCCCGGGGCCTCGAGGGCGGCCCGTGTTGCCGCGGTGCCGATTGTCAAGAGCGGGACACCCCCCGCCAGTTTGGCGGAACGCAAGACCTCGACCGCGGCTTCTCCGCCGCTCTTCAGCGAGTGAACGCGGAGCGTTTCGCCGGCCCGGCGGTTCTCGAGCACGTTCCTCACGCCCGATACGACGCTCTCGTAGCGGCCGTCGTCCCGGCTCGTCACGACGATCAGAGGAGAGATCTCCTCGCTGTACACCGGCGACGCCGCAGCGATGGCCACGGCACCCATCACGAGGATGTGTAGCCAGGCACGTCGCTGGATGTGGGTGATCAAGGAAATCATCGATTCGATCCGTTAGAACCCGTACTTGACCTTGAGCCAGAAACTGCGGCCGTTCTGCTCGATCTCGTCCTGAGCGTGGACGCCCTCGCCCGAGCCGGGATCGGAGTAGCGGGTGTCGAATACGTTTCGAACGCTCGTGGAGACTTCGAGTCCCTGGTAGACGTTCTTGCAGAGCAATGTCAGGTGGACGATCGCGAAGTCGTTGGTCTTGTCGCCGCCCAGGGTCTTGCGCTTGCTCGTGTACGCGAACTCTGAACTGGCGAAGAGTTTGTTGTCGTAGATCGCCTTGCTGAGGTCGATGTTCAGCAAGTGCGCGGGCGAGTTGGTAAGACGTTTCTTGGTGCGGCGATCTTCGGCGGATTGCAGCGCGTAGCCGGCCCGGCCCGAGATTCCGAGAGGGCCGCGTTCATCCGTCTCGAGCTGAAACTCCAGCCCCATCGCCTGAGTCCTGCCCTTGTTGCGGAACTGGACGTCGTCTCCCACAGGTTCCTGGATGATCAGGTCGTTGATCCGGTAGAAGTACCCGGCGACCGTCCCGCGCACGTAGTCCGTCAAGGAGTGTTCGAGCACGAGCTCGTAGGTGGTGATCTCTTCGGGGTCGAGATCATCGTTGGGGCGAAAGCCCGTCCCCTCGTAATACCGTTCGTACGCATTGGGTGCCCGAAAAGCGGTGCCATACAGCGCCTTGAGGGTCGTCTTGTCGAGGTTGTAGATCAGCGCGATGCGCGGATTGACCGTGCTCCCCCAGGAGTCGTAATAGTCGTAACGGACGCCGGCGTTGAGAATCAGATCTTCGACGATCGAGAACTCGTCCTGCAGGAAGACGGCGACGTTCTTTGAGTCACGCTTCTCGTTGAGCAAGACCTCCCGCGGTCGGACATCGAGGTTCTTCAGGTCCTGACGGAAGTTGTCGCGGTACTCGATTCCGCCCGTGATGTTGTGTGAGTCGAAGACCTGCTTGTCGAGCTTGATCTCGAAGCCCCACCACTCGCCGGTCGACTTGTCCCGGTTGAGGATCACGTCCGGGGGCGGGGTCTCGGCTTCGAAGAGGTAGTCGCCCTGGTAGTAGAAGCGGTCGTAGTAGACCCGGCCGTAGACGTCGAGCTTCGAATCGAAGCGTCGCTCGTACTTCGCGAAGAAGTAGGCATGCTCATCCGTCGATTGGGTGCGCTTGGTCGGGAAGACCGTTTCGTACGCCGCCGTCGGAATCCCCTTGTCACGGGAGTTGTAGCCGCCCTGCAGCGTGAGATCTCGGAGCGACGCCTTTCCGAAGAAGTGGGGAAACCTGTCTTCGTCGGCGTTTCGGGTGAAGCCGCTGTTGGTGGCCGGGTCGTCGAACTCGTCGTAGAAGAGGGTCTCGCGCCCCTGGGAGTCGTAGTAGGAACCCGAAAAGAGGACTTCCACGCCGTTGGCGAACTTGTCTCCGTAGGTACCTCGAACCCGGTAGGTGTCGTAGCTGCCGAGCTCGGTGGATGCTTCGAACCCACGGATGTCACGACCACGCTTGGTGATGACGTTGATGACGCCGAGGAAGGCGTTGGTACCGTACAGCGACGAACTGGGACCTCGAATGACCTCGATGCGGTCGATCAGATCGACATCGACGACGGCTTCGGTGCCGACCCCGCCCTGGTCGTAGAGGTTGTCGTTCATCCGGTGGCCGTCCACGAGGACGAGCACGCGTGTATTGAAGTCGCCGGGATTGTTGAACCCGCGAACTCCAAGGTAGTTGTAGTTTCGATCGTAGGTGACGAAGAAGCCGGTTACGCCCTGCAGTGCTTCGGCCAGCGTCTGGTAGCCGTACTTCTGGATGTCCTCCGAAGTGATCAGCGTGACGAACGACGGTGCCTCCGTGATCTTCTGCTCGAAACGCGAAACGCCGTAGACCGAAGGAATCTCCTGGAACATGATGGCCTCGTCGCCATCTTCGATGAGGACCATGTCGAAGTCATCCGAGTCGGCCATGGGGGCGCTCGAGGGATCGTTCTCGTCTGCGGGATTCGGCGTTGTCTCTGCACCATCGGCCGCCGGATCCTCGAGGTCGGAAGCTACCGGGGCTTCGGCGTGGGTTTCCGGTGTCGTCTCCGGGATCGGCGGCGGGGATTCGGGCGCCTCGACGGCAACTTCTTCGACGGGAGACACCTCGTCGGTGTCTTCGACGGCGATGGCTGGAGCCGCGGTCGCGATCGCAACGAAGAGGACGAGCGCTCGCTGGGTAGCGACGATGGCGGCCTCGAAGCCATGGACTCGGCGGCGGCCGCGCTCACGGACATTGGAGCATCGGGTTCGGGAGTGGATCAACATGCTGGTGTCCTCGTTCGGACTCTCGGCGGCGGGCTCGAATTCAGCGCGTCACCGACTCTTGGCTTCGGTTGCGAAGCGATTCGGGGCGTGGAGAGAAGAGCGCGCTGCAAGCCCAATCGTGCACGTGGACTTCCGCTCGGTGGATCGTTCTTGCGTTCGGAGACACGGGTGTTCTTCCTCTCTAGGCGGAGGTCCGGGCGATCAGCCAACCCAGGCCGAGAAAGACGTTGACGGCGACGATCTGATCGACGAGTGGCCAGTGGATGAAGCGACCGCCGAGCACCACAACGCCGATGATCGTGACGGCGAACCAGATGAGCGTCTGGATCTCGGCTTGTACGATGCCCGCTTCGCCGAGGTAGCGAACAGCGCCCCAGTAGAGCGTGATCCCGAGCGCAAAGCAGACTGCCGCCCGGGAAGCGTGGTTCCACGCGATGCGTCCGCCCTTCCACATGCTGGCGGAGTACGTGAAGGCGAGGGAATCGAGGACGCCCGCGGCCAAGGTGAGCACCGCGATCATGACGGAGAGGCGAATGGGGTAGTCGCTCATCATGGCCTGGATCTCGATCCCTCTAATCCGTTCGCGCCGGCGTCTTCTGAGCGGCGGCGAAGATCAGCCCCTGGTAGTCACGCGTAGGGCGGTCGGCGGCCACGCTCTGGACGTCCAGGCACTTCCGGGAGAAACCCGCCTCATCGAGCAACTCGACGAGGTCGTCTTCGAAGATCTCGACAGCCGGGAAGGAAGCGTCACCCACCGAGTAGCGGCTCGCTCCCTTCAGGGCCGAGATCACGAGCCAGCCACCCGGCTTCAACACCGACACGATATTCGACATGTAGACGTGCCACTGGACGCGATCCGCGGTGGCAGACTCCGCGCAGAAGTTCGTCATCACGATGTCGTAGGGCTCCCCGGTTGCGCCCTGGAGGGGGGCGGCGCACGAGGCGTCGCAGCGGAGCAGTCGAGTGACACGCTGGCGAATCTGGCTGGCGCGTTCGTGGACCTCTTCGGCACTGCAAGCCGTGCCCGATTCGAGCTCGAGCGCGGTTTGGATGAAGGGGTCCCAGTCGAAGGCACCGGGCGCCTTCCCGATCCAGCGCGCGACCTCATCGAGATTCGCCTGCAAGTAGTCGGAGAAGTGGATCTCGTCGGCGCACGTCACCGCAGAGATCAATGGGTAGATCGCCGGCCCCCCACCGAAATCGAGCAGGCGCCCACCAGATGGGATGTTCCGACAAGCCTCTGCAAGAAACCGCATGAGTGCGAGGTTCTCGGATCCGAGATCCCCGTAGTACTCATCCAGGTAGGCGGCTGGGTCGAACTGCGACCAGTCCTCCGTGACAAAGGGCGAGGACGGACTCATGTCTCCCAGCCTTCGCTTCCATAGATGGCGATGACCAACGAACAGACGGGGTCGCCTTCGCAGACGGCTCCCGAGAGCTGGCTCTCGTTCTTGCCGTATTCGTATGGTCGCGCTTCCTTCATCGAATCGAGGGTCGACTCGATCGCGCACTCCACGGCGCGACGGCTGGTGCCGTGAAGTTCGACGAATAGCCCCCGTCCGGTCTCGGGCTCCTGGGTCCAACCCAGTCCCGCCCAGGCCTCCTCGCCCACCCGGGTCGCCGTCTCTTGCGCCATGACGACGTAGAGTCGATGGCCGTACTCGCTCGGCGGCGTGGAGAACCGCGTCTTCTCGAGGACGGCTTGCGGAGGAATCACCGACGACAGGGGGATCAGGTTGTAGTTCTCTACTCCGGCGTTGCGGAGCGCAGCATCGAAAGCGCCCAGGGGAGTGGGGCCGGTTCCAACGGCGGACGTGATCTTGATCTGCATTGAGCTCGCTCGAGAGTGCGCATCGGATCGCGCGCTGCTTACGCGTTTTCTCGAAGGCAATAAATTCTCAGAGCACATCGGCGATCGCGAGAAATCCCTTGAGACTGGCTCATTCCGGCTACCGCGAGGCAATGCTGGTTCGGAGAGTCCGAGCGCGCCGATCGAGCAGGACATGTGCAGAATGAATGGCGGATAGGTGGTATGAGCGGTGAACCGCGACCACTACGGCGAGGCGCAGATGCGTAGTGCGAGCGTCGCTTTGAATCCGCTCACAGACGGTTACTCATGATCTGCCGGCTCGTGAGGTCACGCGAGGATCGGCGAGAAGCCCATCCCGGGGATCTGTGTGACGAACGCACCAGAAGTTACTCATCCTCTTTTCACAATGGACGATGAGAAACAAGATGGGCGTCTGTGACCAGCAGGTTCTCGTCGTAGAGCCCTTTCCCTGGCCACAACGACCAAAGCGGATCACCGACGATGAGGGTCGATATCGTTGACGAGTGAAGCGACACCCCCGGAAGACACGGGTCCGGAGAATTCCACCGTCTCTCCGGTCCGCGTGGAGAGCCCCGATCTCGTCAACCTGATCGGGCGCGACGGACTTCCTCCGCTCGCGTTCCTCGTCGACGACGACCAGGTCTTTCGGACGGTGACGCGGGCCTACCTCGAACACGCTGGGTTTCGAGTGGAAGAAGCGCACGACGGTGACGACGCGATCTCGCGCTTCGAGCAGGTGGCTCCGGACATCGTGGTCCTCGACATCTTGATGCCCGGTCGCGATGGGTTCGAGACGTGCCGCGCACTACGCCAGCTTCCGAATGGGCGGCGAACACCGATCGTGGTGATGACCGGTGTCGACGATCACCGGTCCATCGAACGAGCGTACGAGGTGGGGGCCACCGACTTCGTCAACAAGCCCCTGAACTCATTCATCCTGACGCATCGATTGCAGCATATCCTGCGCGCCAACCGATACATGATCCAATTCGACGACCTGACGGGCCTGCCCCGTCGTAGCCTGTTTCTCGAGCGCCTCGAAATGGCGATCGCCGGCGCACGTCGTCATCAGCACTACGTCGCTGTCCTATACATTGCGCTCGATAACTTCAAACGCTTCAACGACACAATGGGTCACCGGGCTGGCGATCAGATTCTCTGTCAGGTGTCCGATCGACTTGGGAAACTTCGCGCGAGCGACTTCTCCGCAGTCAATGCCGAATCAAGCTGTGATGAGCCGGTTCCGGCAGGAATCTCGCGACTCGCGAGATTCGGTGGGGATGAGTTCATGGTGCTCCTCCCCGACATCCATCGCGAGAAGGACATCGCGGTGGTGGCGCAGAAGGTCAACGAGAGTCTCGCGCAGCCATTCGTGCTCTCGGACAGGGAGATCCACGTCACTGCCAGTATCGGGATCAGCGCGTTTCCGCTCGATGGGACCGAACCCGAACTCCTTCTCGAGCGCGCGGCGGTGGCCATGAATCACGCGAAGGACTCGGGTCGCGACCGTTACCAGTTCTACGGAGAGGGCCTCAACAAGCGCACCGAGGCTCGGCTGGCTGTCGAGTGCGAACTCCGGAATGCCATCGAGGAAGATCGGTTCAGCGTCTACTACCAACCCAAGGTGAGCGTCCAGAACGAAACCGTGTCCGGGGTCGAAGCGTTGGTGCGCATGACCGCGAGCGACGGAAAGGCCGTCTCACCGCAGGACTTCATTCCGATCGCTGAAGACTCGGGGTTGATCGTGCCTCTCGGGGATTGGGTATTCCGCAACGCCTGTGAGGAGATCGCCAAGATCACCGTTGATGCCGAGGCTCCGATCACCGTGGCAATCAACGTGTCGGCCTGCCAGTTTCGTCGTAGCGATTTCGCGACGCGCATGCTCGAAGCCCTCGAGCCGCTCGGTCTATCTCCCGAGCGAATCGAACTCGAACTGACCGAGGGAACTCTGCTCGAAGACTCGGACAGCAGCATCGTGACCCTCACCGCCCTCAAGGATCTCGGGTTCAGAATCGCCGTGGATGACTTCGGAACGGGATACTCCTCCCTGAGCTATCTCAAACGCTTCCCACTCGATACGCTCAAGATCGATCGGTCGTTCGTACGAGATCTTCCCGGCGATTCGAGCGATGCCGCGATCGTCGAAGCGATCATCGATCTGGGCCACAAGTTGTCCCTCGAAATCGTGGCGGAAGGGGTCGAGCACCGTCAGCAGCTTGAGTTTCTCCGCGAGCGAGGTTGCGACGTCATCCAGGGCTATCTATTCAGCCCGGCCCTCTCGTACGAAGCCCTGCAGGAGTGGTTGGTCAACTGGGAATCGGAATCCGAGTTGGCGGTGATACGTGCCGTTCGCGACTCGTTGAAACGAAAGCTCGCCGAGCCGAACGAAGATTGAGATCGGTCGGCAGCGGGCGAACTCGTCTCGCGGGTGTTGGGGGCTCGCGGTTCGATGACGGGCCCCGTCGGACGACACGCCCTTCGAACACGATCCACGTTCGTGTGGATCTCGAACGGGTACTCTCTCGTTCGACGAATCGGAGACGCCGTGCCGAGACCGCCCCATCTGCGGCTCGTCCACCTCCAACAGAGTGGAACGTAGCGAACCTTCTAAGGTAGAAACTGAAGCATGAGCAAGCGAACCGATACGGGAAACGGACTGACCTATCCATTCGAGACACCCCCCGACGAGGGCAGGGTTCTCGAGGTGGCCGACGGCGTGTTCTGGGTGCGCATGCCGCTGCCATTCGAACTGAACCACATCAACACCTACCTGCTGCGCGACGACGCTGGCTGGACCGTGGTCGACACCGGCACCCGGGGCACCGGGATCCAGGGGCTCTGGGATCGCATCTTCGAGAACGAACTCGGTGGTGAGCCCATCAAGCGCGTGATCTCCACGCACCTCCACCCCGATCACACCGGGCTCGCAGGGTGGATCACGCGACGCTTCCAGGCCGAGTTGTGGATGACGCGAAGCGAGTTCTACCTGCTCAAGATGCTCTCGGTGGATGGGCCGCGCGATGTGCCCGAGGACGCCATCACCTTCTACGAGACCGTGGGCTTCAGCCCGGATCACATCGACGGCTACCGCCTGCGGTTCGGCTCCTTCGGTTCGATGATTGCGGGCCTGCCCGCTGGCTACCGGCGACTTCGCGACGGCGACCAGATTCCGATAGGCGGTCGTCTCTGGGAGGTGGTCGTCGGCCGCGGCCACTCACCCGAGCACGCATGCCTCTACTGTGCCGAGCTCGGGGTGATCCTCTCGGGTGACCAGGTGCTGCCGCGGATCACACCGAATGTGAGCGTGACGCCGACCGAGCCCTTCGCCGACCCGCTCGGTGAGTTCCTCGACAGCTGTGAGACGATCCCGGGCCGCGTGGCCAGTGACGTCCTCACTCTACCCGCGCACAACCTGCCGTTTCGCGGTGTGCACGAGCGCATTCAGGCCATTGCCGATCATCACCACGATGCGCTCTCGCGTCTGCATCGCGAGTGTGGGGCACCGAAGACCGCCCTCGAGGTCTTCCCCGTTCTCTTCAGTCGCGAGATCGACGACCGCCAGTTCTTCATGGCCGCGGGCGAGAGCCTCGCCCACCTCAACTACCTGCTCGCGCGCGGCCATCTCCACCGCGAGATCGGCCCCGACGGAATCGCCCGCTACGAACAGGGTGAGATCGCACTCGAAGCGTCTACACGAGAGGGGGCGCCGCTCGCCGTCGGCCCGAATTGAGGGCACGCGTCCGGATTCGCGGAACCGATGAAGCGTGCCGGGAACGTAACTATCGAACTTCTCAGGAGTCCGTCCCGTGGTCGATTCGCGTGTGAAGTCCCTCGGCGCCGCTCTCCTCTTCGGCCTCGCGACTTCGGCCTGCCTGGGCCACGGCGGCAGCAGCGGCGGTGAGGCGGATGACGACGGTCTCGAACTCGAAGGCGTGTGGGGCCATGGCGTCTGCCTGTTGGTCAATGCCGGAATGAACTCGTCGCAGAGGATCGTGGCCTTCCGCGACGGCGAAGTCTCCGCCCTGCGCGTGCTGTTCGAAGAGCCGGGCTGCCGCAGCCCCATCATTCGCATCTTCGAGCGCATCGATGGGACCTACACCGAAGGGCGCACCGCCGGGTCGAGCGTGCCGACGCCGATCGATATCGACCCACCCGGGGTGGGGCCGACGGGGCCCAGGGCCTTCGATCTCTACCAGATCGAAGACGGGGAGCTGCGTTTCGGTGACTACGCGACAGGGGATGGCAGCAGCGAGCTGAGCCGGCCGACTCTTACCGCGGACACCGGCCTCGAGCGAATCGGCGACGACACCAGCGCAATCTTCTGAGCCCGGGAAGGCTGCCTCACCCCGCTCAGGCCGACCTCGCGAAACCTGTGGATTCCCGAGTGATTTTCGAATGAGTATCCATTGAATACTCATTTCAGGTCAGTTAGATACCTCCGCCATGGCGAGTGGTACCTCGGTCCTGAAATCCGTCACCGGCCGCAAGCGGAAGAGCGTTCCGCGGCCCGGGCACATCTTCGATCCCGTGGCGCGGGCACTCGAAGTGATCGGCGATCGCTGGACCCTCGTGCTGGTGCGTCAACTGCTGGGTGGCAACAAGGGTTTCCAGGAGTTGCGCATGCGCACCGGCATCGCGCCGCGTGTGCTCTCGAGTCGATTGCAGAAGCTCGCCACCGAGGGCTTCATCTACAAGGACGGTGACGACGCGCGCTCGCTCTACGCGCTCACCGATCGCGGGCGTTCCCTCGAGCCGATCATCGCTTCGATCGCGCTGTGGTGGACGCGCCAGCCGATGGAGCAGCACGCGATCGAACCCGATCGCTTCACCGAGACGTCGCCGATCTCGATCCTCGAATCGCTTCCCTTCCTGTTGCGCGACGAGGTGGCGACGGATGACGACGTCACCTTCGAGATCCGCCTGACGGGCGAGGGCGGTGGCGTGTGGGCCGTCGAGATCAAGGACGGGCACTGCACGGTCACCTTGGGTTTCGCCGAAGGCGCCGACGTCCGGTACACGGCCGACGCGCGTCTGTGGTGTGGCGTCGCCCTGGGTCTCGTCGATGCACGCGAAGCCGTGCGGCGCGGCGAAATGGTGAAGGAAGGCGGCCCCCAGGCGATGAACCACTACTTCCATCAAGTCTACCGGCCCGAGGACAACCCCTCGGGCTGATTTCGTTTCAACACCCCCTCGCGTCGCCCTCACCGAATGGACGGAACGACGCGAGAACCGCGAAAGCGAAAACATAAGGAGCCAGGCGTGATTTCTTTCAAACTCACAGAAGAACAGGAGATGGTTCGCGAAGCGATGCGCGAATTCGCCGAGCAGGCGATGGAGCCGATCGCGCGCGACTGTGACGAGGCGTCGAGCATCCCGGCCGACTACCTCGATACCAGCTGGGAGCTCGGCCTAGTGTCCGCGCAGATCCCCGAGGAGTTCGGCGGCGGCGGCGAGCGCTCGGCGATCACCACCACCGTACTGCTCGAGGAGCTCGGCGCGGGTGACGCGGCCCTCGCGATTGCCGCGATGGCCCCGAGCGCCTTCGTCAACGCGATCATCGATCAGGGCACCGAAGCCCAGAAGGCCCAGTACCTGCCCGCCTTCTGCGGCGAGAAGTTCCACACGGCGTCGCTTGCGGCCATCGAGCCCCACGCGATGGCCGACCCCGCCAACCCGCGGGCCGTGGCGGAAGAGAAGGAAGACAAGTTCGTCATCAGCGGCAAGAAGAGCTTCGTGCTCTTCGGCGATCGCGCGAGCGAGTTCCTCGTGATCGCCCGCAACGGCAACGCCGTCGATGCCTTCATCGTGCCCCGCGACACCGACGGTGTCTCGATCAGCGAGCCCGAACTCAACATGGGCATGAAGGGCCTCACGACGAACACCATCGAGTTCGAGCGCGTCGAAGTCCCGGCCGCCAACCGCCTCGGCGGCGACGACGGCTGCGACGTGCGACGCATCCTCGACGCTTCGCGCGTGGCGCTCGCCGCGATCATGACGGGCATGTCGCGCAAGGTGCTCGAATTCGTGATCCCCTACACCAAGGATCGCGTGGCCTTCGACGAGCCCATCTCGAAGAAGCAGAGCATCGCGTTCCGAATGAGCGACATGCACATCGAAGTCGAAGCCATGCGCTGGCTCACGTGGAAGGCAGCGAGCCAGGTCGAGCAGGGCCTCGACGCCACCAAGGCGGCTTCGTTCGCGAAGAACTACACGGCCGAGAAGACGATGTGGATCGCCGACAACGGGGTCCAGATCCTCGGCGGCCACGGCTTCATCCGCGAATACCCGGTCGAGATGTGGTTCCGCGCGGCGCGCACGATCAGCGTGCTCGAAGGCACCGTCAGCGCCTAGGCGCCCGACCGACTCACCGAAACCCGCAGCATGGCTGTGAACACAACTTCAAGGAAACAACGATCATGGTCGACTTCCGACTGACTGAAACCGACAAGGCGGGCCTCGCGCGAACGCGCGCCGAAGCCCTGATCTGCCGCAAGTACGCGCGCTACCACGACGAGAACGAGGGTGACTTCCCGCCGGGCGAGCTCCCGGAAGCGGAAGAGTTCTACAAGAACTATCCCGAGGTTCCCGCGCCCGGCCCCGAGGATTCGAGCCTCCCGGTGATGGCGGCCTATCACGCCGCGGGCCAGAACTGGGGCGACTACTCGGTGCGCATGCGCAAGAGCGCCGACGGCGGCCTCGGCAACGCGGCCCTCGCTGCAGCAGGCACCCCCGAGCAGATCGAGAAGTGGCGCAGCATGGTGCTCTCGATGGCGATCACCGAGCCGGGCTGCGGCTCCGATCCTTCGCGCGTGCAGACCACGGCCGTCCTCGATGGCGACGAATGGGTGATCAACGGAGAGAAGATCTTCGTCACCACGGGTACCCGCGCCGAAGGCGTCGTCATCTGGGCCCCGATCGACAAGGAGGCCGGCCGCGCCGGCATCAAGAGCTTCCTGGTCGAGAAGGGCACCCCCGGCTTCGACGTTCCCCACAAGGAGAAGAAGCTCGGCATTCGCGCCGACGACACGGCGGCCTACGTGTTTACCGACTGCCGCATCCCGCGAGAGAACCTGCTCGGCCTCGACGAGAGCATCCCGAAGGCATCGAGTGGTGGCTTCCGCGGCGTCATGAAGACCTTCAACATGACGCGCCCGATGACGGCGGCCTTTGGTCTCGGCATCGCAGAGGCGGCCCTCGACTTCACGCGCGAGCACCTCGAAGAAGCGGGCGTGACCATCGACTACGGCACGATCGACGCCAACGAGCCCGCGGCTGCGGCGAAGTTCAAGCAGCTCGAGGCCCTCTACGAAGCTTCGATGCTCACCACCGTGCGCGCCTGCTGGCTCGCCGGCGAAGGGCAGCCGAACAACATGGAGTCTTCGGTCTGCAAGGCCCACGCGGGAAGTGCTGTGCGCCGCATCACCCAGGGTTGCATCGAGATCCTCGGGCCGATGGGCATCTCGCGCGAACACCTGATCGAGAAGTGGATGCGCGATTGCCGCATCACCGACATCTACGAAGGCACGGGCGAGATCCAGCGCCTGATCATCGCGCGCGGTCTGCTCGACTACACGCGGGCGGATCTCAACTGAGAAACGCAGCGACTTCGTAGCGATCGACACCCCGAACGGGTCGACGGCCATGCGCCGTCGGCCCGTTTCGTGTTCCCGGCAACAGCGTGGGGGTCGATCGCCTGACGAGGGGCTAGTCTTCGCCGCCCACGATCCCCTGTGACGCGAGGACGTACTCCATGAAGGCCATCCTGATCGACAAGTCGGGTGACGAAACGAAGCTGGTGCTGGGCGATGCCCCGGCCCCCGAGATGCGACCCGAGTGCATTCGCGTGAGCGTGGCGGCGGCCGCGGTGAATCGCGGTGATCTCGTGCAGGTCGCTGGCTTCTATCCGCCGCCGCCCGGTGCCTCCGAGATTCTCGGCCTCGAATGCGCGGGCGAAGTGATCGAGGTGGCCGACGGTGTCACCGCCTTCAAGCCTGGCGATCGCGTGATGGCGTTGATTCCGGGTGGCGGTTACGCGGAAGAAGTCGTCGTGCACGCCGGTAGTGCGATGTACGTACCCGAGCGCCTTTCGCTGCAAGAAGCCGCGGCCTTTCCCGAGGTCTTCCTCACGGTCTATCTCAACGTCTTCATGCTCGCGAAGCTGCCCGACGACGGGGCGGCCCTGATCCACGGCGGTGGCAGTGGCATCGGCACGGCAGCGATCCAACTCGTGAAGGCGGCGGGGGCGAAGTGCATCGTCACCGCCGGTAGTGAGGACAAATGCAAGCGCTGCCTCGACCTCGGCGCGGACGTCGCGGTCAACTATCGCGAGGGCGACTTCGTCGCCGCCGCGAAGGAGGTTACCGGAGGCGCGGGAGTCGATGTCGTGCTCGACTCGATCGGTGGCAAGTACCTCGATCAGAACCTCCAGGCCCTCGACGTCGGCGGACGTCTGGTGGTGATCGGGCTGATGGGCGGTTCGAAAGCCGAACTCAACCTGGGTGCCATTCTCATGCGTCGGCTGCAGATCCTCGGCTCGACCCTGCGCGCGCGCCCCGAAGCCGAGAAGGCCGAGATCGTGCGCGGGCTTCTCGAGCGTTTCGGCTCGGCCCTCGAGAGCGGCGCGATCGGGCCCGTGGTCGATCGAATGATCCCGCTGGCCGACGCGGCGGAAGCCCATCGGGTGGTCGAGGCGAGCGAGCACTTCGGCAAGGTGGTGCTGACGATCGACTGACGCGTTGCGCGTTGGTTGCCGGCGCTCTTCCACCGGAGCGATTTACGCTGTGGTGCGAGGGTTCCCGTGCCGATGGAATCCGCATGTCGGAATTCGATGTCGACACCAACGGCCACAAGGCCGAGTTCGCAGAGTTCGCCGCACTCAACCGTCGACGCGTGTTCGGAAACCCGGCGCTCTCGATCGACGAAGTCGGGCGCTGGCAACAATTGCGAGAATTGCTCTCGCGCGAATTCGCCGAACCCGACGAGCCCTACGCCGACCCGAACCGGCGGCAGCACGTTCGCCACGCGACCCATCTGCGCGTCGTGGTGAACTCAGCGGCGGAGGGCATCGCGATGAACATCTCGCTGGGCGGCTTGTTCATCGCCACGCCTCGCCCCCTCCCGACGGGCAGCGAGTTGTCCCTCGAGATGTCCTTTCCCCACTGCGCGAACCCGCTCTTCTTGAAGGCCTCGGTGGTGCGGGTCGAAGAGGGTGGTGCGCTCTCCGGGCGGACGGGCATGGGCATCATGTTCGCCGACCTCGGCGCCGAGCAGGCGAGCGTGCTCAAGGAGTTCGTGGGACAGCTCGAGCAGCGTTGATCGCCGCCGTTTCCGCGCGCTTTGCCGCTCTTTGCAACGGCGCGGGGTGGGAGATCCGCTAATGTTGCGCCCGCTTTTCCGGGGGTGCCGACCGAATCGTCTGGCCGACCCGGTGGCGTCGCCGATGGCTCGCTGTCCACGGTGACATCGAGCGCTTCATCATCGTCATCACCGAGCCCACTGCGGCTCGACATCAGGAGCAGGACATTCCCATGGCAGGTACAGAACGAACTTTCGCGATCATCAAGCCCGACGCGGTGGCCGCGGGCAACGCGGGCAAGATCATTTCGCGCATCGAGGAGTCGGGCCTCGCGATCATCGCGATGAAGAAGATGCGCCTCACCGAAGGCCAGGCCCAGGGCTTCTACGCCGTTCACAAGGAGCGGCCCTTCTTCGGTGATCTCGTGAAGTTCATGACCGAAGGGCCGGTCGTCGCGCTGATCCTCGAAGGCGAAGGCGCCATCGGTCGCTGGCGCGACCTGATGGGCCCGACCAACTCGGAAGAAGCCCCCGCCGGCACCATCCGCGGCGACTTCGGCACCAGCATCGAACGCAACGCCTCCCACGGTTCGGACGCCCCCGAGACCGCGCTGCTGGAGACGAACTACTTCTTCAACGCGATGGAAATCGTGGTGCAGAGCGAGGCGCTGTAGCGCGCTTCGCGCCTCGAAGGGCAAACCCCGCGCAACTCGTGTGCACCCCCGCGCGTGTTGACCGCGAACGCTCCGTGATCCCCTGGGATTCGGGCTAGTATCCGCGCCCGCAGTCCGCGGGTCGTGCGTCGCGGCCATCCACCGGGGGGCACTTCGTGCAACCGCAACGTCCATTCGATTCGTTCGCGCAGCTCCTGCGCGCGGGACCGTCGGCGTGGTGGGGTGCACTCAGCGCGGCGACGTGGGTCGACCTCGCGTGGTACGTCTTGATTTCGGCCCTGTTGGCCGCGAGCCCCGTCACCGGCGCGGGTCGGGTGACGGCCGCGGTGATCCTCGGCTTCGTCGGCGGCGCGGGTCTGCTGGTGATCCGCTTGTTCCTTCGCGCCGTCGAACCTCCGCGCGAAGCGCGCGCGAGCTTCGCCCCCCCGGCGCCATCCGTGTGGCTGTTGGGCGCGGTCGTACTCCTCCTGATGGCGCCGACCTTCGGTTGGCTCTACACGCAGTACATCGAGAGCATCTGGCGCAATCCACACGGCTTGTTCGTGGCGTTCTTCGCGGCCTTGATGATCCGACATCGCCTGCGTACGGACGCCGAGCAGGGTGAAGAGGCATCGCCCTGGGGCTTCGTCTTCCTTGCGGCGGGGGTCTCGCTGGTCGTGCTCGATGCCGGGATGCGATCCCACTACGTGGCCGTGGTCGGCTTTCTGCTGATGATCCCGGGGCTGTTGCTCCTGCTCTTCGGAACCCGACGCACGCGTGCGCTCGCCTTTCCGATCGCTTTCTGCCTCTTCTTGATGCCGGTGCCGGACGGCATGAGCGACCCCCTCTATCTGCCCACCGCTTCGTCGGAGATCGGTGCCCAGATGGTTCGCGCCATCGGCATCCCCGTCGTACGCGTGGGCACGCGCATCGCCCTCGATAGCGGGGGCGGGATCGAGGTCACCCAGAACTGCAGCGGGCTCTCCTCGTTCTACAGCGGCTGCGCGTTGGCGTTCCTCTGCCTGGGTTTCACCCGCTCGTGGTGGCGTCGGGTGGCCATCGTCGCGGCGCCGTGGCTGTTCACGGCGCTGTCGAACGGTGTGCGGGTCGCCGTACTGATCTGGGTGGGCAAGTACCACGGCCTCGATTGGAAGTTCGATACACCCATCCACGGCATCCTCGGAACCATTGCCTACCTCGTGGTGATGTTCGGGATCTGGCTGCTCTCGGACAAACGCGCGCTGCGCGAGGGGCTCGCGTGATGGTGATCTCTTCCCGCTACGCCATGATCGCTGCCCTGATCTCGATCGTTGCGGCGATCCCCGTCTGGTTTCACGCCATCGAAGCGCCCACGCGCGACACCTGTCGGGATCCCGACGCCTTCTTTGCCGCAGAGCGCATCGGGGGGGCGAAGACCGAGGCGATCTGCCGGCCCCTGGAGGCCGGGGAGGCAAAGGGCGAGCTGCGAACACACAAGGGCGAGCGGGTCTACGTTCACGTGTTCCGCATTGCCGAGGTGTCGAAGTTGTACGGCAGCCCGATGTCCTTCGGCTTCGACAGCATGGCCTACCTGGTGCCGCGGGAGACGCGCACCCTCGAGGTCGATGGCGACACGCTGCTGCTGCAGTGGGGCGCGTTCGAGATCGATGGGCAGAGTCGTCTCGAGGCCTGGATGTTCGCCCAGGGCGACACGCCCATTCGCCATCCCTTCGAGGCCTGGGTGCGCCTTGCGTGGCGGCAGCTCTTCGAAGGAAGTGAACCCCTCACCGTGATGATCTCCTCCGCCGTGGGGCGACCCGGGCAGTTGGAGAGCCTTGGCGAAGCCACCGAGCAGTGGTTCGTCGCAACCTGGAAGCAGCTTCGTGCGTCGTGTGATTCGTGATGGCGGCCCCGATGAGGCCATCGAGGCGGTCGGCGGGCAGGGCCCGCACGGTTCCGGGGAGTCCAGTTCCGTGAACAGCTCCCTGTTTCGCGCGCGAATCGCGTTCGCAGTCCTGTCGGTCCTGGTGTACGGAATCGCCGCCATCTACATGGGTGGTCTCTCCTTCGATCCCGTGAAGGACGAACAGCAGTTCTGGGAACAGATCACCGACTTCGTCGAGATCTGGCCCCCGGGCATCGCCGACCTGCAGAACTACGGCGAGCCGATGACGCCGCTGTCGTTCCTCTTCTGGGCCGGGCTCGAAGCCCTACACGGCCTGGGCATCGGGGTGGCGCGCTTCACCAGCATCTTGATCGGTCTCGGCCTGCTCGCCCTGATCGGCATGCGTGAGCCGAGCCCCCAGACGGGTCGCTACACGCCGCTGCTCGCGGCCGCGGGCATGATGGCCTTTCCGTACTGGATCCCGCTGAGCCTATTGCTCTACACCGATCTGCCGGCAACCGTCTTCGTCGCGCTGGGCTGTCTCTTCTACTACCGCGAGCGCAACGTGGCCTCGGCAATCTGCTTCGTCCTGGGAATCGCAACGCGCCAATACGTGGTCGTGTTCCCGTTGGCGGTGTTGGCCCATGAAGGCCTGCGCGCATTGCGCGGGAGCGACATCCGCTTCGATCGCGTCGTGCCCCAGGCGCTTGCGGCGCTGACCCTTCTCGGGTGGGTCGCCTTCTTCGGCGGGGTGGGCCCCGCCGATGGTCTCGCGGAGTGGCCCCGGCACGAGAACGCCCTCAACCGCTTGAACCTGGCCTTCTCGCTCTACTTCCTCGCGGCGACCGGGGCCTACTTCGTGATCCCCGAATGGGTGATCGATCGCTTCCACTCGGGCTCGAAGCTCAGGATCGATCGCACCGCGCTCATCGGCTGTGGCCTGCTGCTCGTCGCGTTCGCGATCGACACGCCGAACTACCCGACCGAGGTCGGACCGTTGAATCGAACCATCGCGTTCATCCTCAACCCGACCCCCTTCGCCGACGTCACGCGCACCCTGCTGATATTCGCCCTGGCCTGTGCAGCGGTGGTTCGCTTCGCGCGCTTCGACTTCGCGACGTGGGTCGTCCTCGGCAACACGGCGCTCATGGCCTTCATGTGGTCACCCTGGGAGAAGTACTGCATGCCGATGCTCGGGGCGCTCTGGATGCTGAAGGCGCTGGGGGCCCTCGAAGATCGCGAGGTCACACCCGCGGTCGAGGAGCAGCCGGCGGCGGGCTGAACCCGCGGCGTGGGTCTATTCGACGTACCCGAGACCGCGCAGCTGTTCGATCTCTTCTTCGCTGAGCTCGGGGGCGATGGCCGAGGGGCGCCCGTCGCGCGAGCGTGCCAGCTCATCGTGCCAGCCGGTGAGGCGCGCCTCCAGCCGGGCGACCACCTCCGGGTGGCGCCACGCGAGGTCGTCTTCTTCGTTCGGGTCCTTCGAGATGTCGTAGAGCTCCGAGCGTTTGCGCACGGTGTCGCGGATCAGCTTCCAGTCGCCCTCCACGACCGCATCGCGAATGCCGTCCCGGCGCGTTTGCGCGAAGACGGGCCGCTCGGCGAGACGATCTTCGCGCAGCAGTGAGCGCGAAGCGCCTCCCGCAGGTCCCGGCGAGGCGACGCCCAGGAAATCCAGCACCGTCGGCATCACGTCGGTGGTGCTGACCGGGTGCGTGATGGGCCCCACCCGCTCGGTCCCCGGCAACTTGATCAGCAGGGGCACGTGCAGGAGGCCCTGATACACCGCCATGCCGTGGCCGAGCAGGCGCTCGGGGCGCTCGACGAGCATCTCGCCGTGATCCCCGAGCACCACGATCAAGCTCGAGTCGTAGAGTCCGCGGGCCTTCAAGCCCGCGATCAGCCGCCCGATCTCGGCGTCGGTGTAGGCGATCTCCGAGTCGTAGCTGTCGCGCAGGTGTTGCACGGCGGCTTCGTCGAGTTCGCCCTTCGCCGCGAGCTTCACCAGCTGGTTGAAGTTGTCGGACTCGCTCTTGTGCGGCCCCGCGTAGCCCTTCGAGTAGATGTGATCGGCGTGTTCGCGATAGTCGTAGTGGGGATCGAAGTAGTGGGCGAAGAGGAAGAAGGGGCGTTCGCCTTCGGTTTCGGCCCCGCTGATTTCATCGACGAAGTCGAGGGCCAGATCCGTGATGCTCTCGGACGAGATGTGCAGGTGCCCACCGGCGTTTCGTTCGTCCCAGCGTTCGAAGCCGCGGTCGAAGCCGTAGCGGATCCCGAGGTACGTATGGGAAACCACGCCGGCCGTCCGCCAGCCCGCTTCGCAGAGGGCCTGCGCGAGCACCGGGACATCGCCCGGCAGGATCAGCGCTTCGCCCTCGAAGCCGAGGGCGCCGGGGTGCTGCCCGGTGAAGATTCCGACGAAGGCCGGCGTGGTCCACGGTGCGGCCGAGATGGCCCGGCGATAGACGAGGGAGTCGCGCGCCAGGGCGTCGAGGGCGGGAGAGGTGTCGCGATCGTGGCCGAGGAAGCCAAGCCGGTCGGCCCGGATGGTGTCGATCGCGATCAGCACCACCGGCGTCTTGCGCTGCCCCGCGAACTCGCCGGTGCAGACGGGGGCGGCCTCGCGCATCCGGCTGCGCAGACTTCCCTGGACCACCCGAAATGCAGCGTCGAGCTCGGTGCCGCGCACGATCTCGCCGATGCGGGCGGGGCCGAGGCCCAGCGCGACGATCCCGAGCGCGATCCCGGCGGCGACGATGACCAGCAGCACCCATTTCGCGCGTCCGGCGGCGATTCGGCTCATGGGGTCGAGTCTATGCCAATCGCAGGGGCGGGATCGCGGGCAGGGGATCCGATGGGCACGGGAGATTCCAGTCGGATGGCAGGGGAATCGCGGAATCGGCGGCGCGCGAGGGGCGCTGGCGCGCCGGGCGGGTCAGGTCGAGGCTGGATCGAAGATCAGGCGTATGCCCGGGCCATCAACAGCAGAAGACCGACGTAGGTTACGGACAACCACAGGTGATGACTCTTCAACGCTCGACTCACTGACTTCCCCTCTCTCGACCTTGCGACCTTGCGACCTCTGGCTCGTGCGATCTGCCATGACTCAGTCACCGCGGCGTCACGATGCGTTCACGAGCGCGGGCAACTTAGAATCTCTTTCGTGATTCATCCAACGTTCTTTAGAGTCGGCGGCAATTTTTTTTGCCGTGTGCCTTCGATCACAATCGGTCGGACGAAAATCAAGATCGAGGGAGGGGGGGGCCGATTAGTGCCCCTTGAATTCGGGCTCCCGGCGCTCCCGGCCGGCCGAAATGCCCTCGAGCATGTCCTGGCTCTCGTAACAGATCGCCTGCTCGGCGGCCTCGACGTCGAGTTGACCCGAAAGGTCATTGCCCTCCGTCTGGGACAGCCCCCGCTTGAGCGAGCGGATCGCGATCGGGGAGCAGGAGGCGATCTCGCGGGCGGTTTCCATGGCACGGGGGAGGACGTCCTCGGTCGCCAGCGCCTCGCTCGCCATGCCCATGGCCGCGCCGTCGCGCCCCGAGATCGTCCGGCTGGTGAACATCAGCTCCGAGGCGCGCGAGGGGCCGAGCATCCGGGGCAGCGTCCAGGAGGCCCCCATGCCGGGGTGGAGGCCCAATTTCGTGAAGTTCAACGCCAACTTGGCGGATTTCGCCACGTACCGGATGTCGCACCCGAGGGCCACGCAGAGCCCCGCCCCGATGGCGTGGCCGTTGATCGCGGCGATCGTCGGGACCGGGATCTCCCGCACCGAGAGGAAGAGCGAGTAGAAGGAGCGCATGAAGTCGGTGACCTCCTGACGCTTCCCCTCGTGGGCCATCTGGGTGACCTCGTTGATCATCTTCAAGTCACCCCCGGCCGAAAAGGCCCTTCCGCCGCCGGTGATCACCAGGGCGCGCATCGCCGAATCGTCCTTCAGGCCCGCGATCCGGTCCTGAAAGGCCTCGCCCATGGCGCGGGTCATGGCGTTCAGCCGTTCGGGGTCGTTGAAGGTGAGGATGACGATGTCGTCTTCGCGGCTTTCGAGAATCAGGTCGCTCATGGTGGGTCGCTCGCTCCGGTGGGTCATGGGGTGATTGGATCGGGGGCAAAAAAAACGCCCCGGAGAGTAGCGGCCTCTCCGGGGCGTCCGTTGCTCGACGAACTGGCTATTTCGTCCCGACGCTCAGTGGCGATCCACGAGCAGGACAGCCTTGAGCGCAGCCGGGCTCAATCTTGAGCCCGGCGCAAGAAAGCGGGCTCGTCGGTGTCGTCCTCCTTCAGCTGCTTTCGCTTGCGGAGGAAGGCCGGGGCGTCGAATTCATCCTCGAAGGGCGAGGCGAATTCGGCAGCGGCCTGCTCGGCGAGCTCGGCGTCGGATGCCGCGGCGGGTTCGAGATCGAACTCCATGTTCTCGGCATCGCTGCCCTGGCGCAGTGCTTCGCGTCGCGCCACCGGTGCCGCGATCTCCGGCTCGGGGCGCAGCGACGTCACGTTGCCGTCCATTGCGAGCGGCACGGCGACGTCTTCGTTCATGCTGCGACGACGCGGCGGGCGCGTTCGCGCTTCGCCACCATCGAGGCCGGTCGCGATCACCGTGACCCGCACCTCGTCGTCGCCCATCGTGTCGTCGATCACGGCACCGAAGATGATGTTGGCATCTTCGTGGGCGGCTTCCTGAACCAGGGTCGAGGCTTCGTTCACTTCGAAGAGCGTCATGCTCTCGCTGCCCGTGATGTTGATCAGCACGCCGCGCGCGCCGTCGATCGAGAGATCTTCGAGCAGCGGACTCGAGATCGCCGTCTGCGCCGCGTCCATCGCGCGCGAATCACCGCGCCCGATGCCCGTGCCCATCATTGCGACTCCGGCTTCGTTCATCACCGTGCGAACGTCGGCGAAGTCGAGGTTGATGAGACCGTGGATGGTGATGAGATCCGAGATGCCCCGCGTTGCGTTGAGCAGCACGTCGTCCGCCAGGGTGAAGGCGTCCTTCATGTTCGTGCTCTTGCCGGCGAGGGCGAGCAGGCGCTGGTTCGGGATCGTGATCAGCGTGTCGACGACCTGATGCAGTTCGTCGATGCCGCGATCGCCGTGCTTGGTGCGCACCTTGCCTTCGAACATGAAGGGCTTGGTGACGACGCCCACCGTCAACGCTCCGATCTCGCGGGCCACTTCGGCCACGATCGGTGCGGCACCGGTGCCGGTGCCGCCGCCCATGCCCGCGGTGACGAAGACCATGTCCGCGCCTTCGAGCACTTCGCGCAGGCGCTCTCGCGCCTCGAGTGCCGAAGCGCGACCGCGATCGGGGTTTGCGCCGCAGCCGAGGCCGCGCGTGACCTCGGCACCGAGTTGGATCTTCGTCGGCGCCAGGTTGTGCTTCAGCGCCTGGGCATCGGTGTTGGCCGCGATGAACTCCACGCCACCCAGCCCCGACTTGATCATCGTGTTGAGTGCGTTGCCACCACCGCCACCGACGCCGATCACCTTGATCACCGCCATCTGTCGCGCGGAATCTTCGAACTCGAGGAAATCCTGATCGTCCAGGTCATCAACGCCTTCGATCTCGAGCGCATCGACGTTTTCGGGTTCGGAATTGCGGTCTTTCTTTGCCATGCTTTTTGCCCTCTCCTCGCGCGTGTGTGATGGCCTACGCGCGATGAATGTAACACCAAATTGAATTTTTGTGCGGTTTGTTTGGGGCACCGGGGGGGCCTGAAAAGTCCGGGAGGGCAGGGGGTAAGAGGGGATTCTGCCGGTCGATTCTGGCGCTGCGGGGCCCTTGGCTTCGAACTCGCGTTTCTAGGCGAATTCCGTGTAGAACCAGTCGCGCATGCGCTGCTTCACCCGGCCGAAGATCGACTCATCCCGGATTCGGAACCCCTTGAAGCGGTCCGATTCCTGGCTGTAGCCGTATCCGACGAGGCCGACGCCGGTCGCGTACATCGGGCTGCGCACGACATCGAGCAGGCCGCCCACGTTGGTGGGGGTGCCGATGCGCACCGGGGCTTCGAAGATCTCCTCCGCGAGCTCCGAGATGCCGGCCAGCGCCGAGGCGCCCCCCGTCAGCACGACGCCCGACGGGATCTTGTCGTCGAGGCCCGAGCGTACGATCTCCTGGCGCGCGAGCGACAGGATCTCTTCCGCGCGCGGCTCGATGATCTCGCAGAGGATCTTGCGCGAGACCTCCCGCGGACGTCGCCCGCCCACCGAAGGCACGGTCAGCACGTCATCGCTCGCCAGGTAGCGCGCCGAAGCGACGCCGAACTGCTTCTTGATGCGCTCGGCTTCGTCGAAGGGCGTCCGCAGACCCACCGCGATGTCGTTCGTGAGGTGGTAGCCCCCGAGCCCGAGCACCGAGGTGTTCTTGATCGAGCCGTCGGCGAAGACCGCAATGTCGGTCGTGCCGCCACCGATGTCGATCATGCACACGCCGAGGTCGCGCTCGTC